>DASYTM010000187.1:0-23697 GCA_036002345.1 Candidatus Methylomirabilota bacterium
TGGGGTGCACCCCTAAAATGAGACAGCGAAACTAAGGAAAATCTCGTTCCGCACGGTTCACAGCAAGCGCGTTGGGGGTTGTACGGCCGCTTGGCGCCACCGTAGCTTCGAAATCAGCGGGCGCGAGGTAGTTGAGGGCGGAGTGCAGCCGCTGCCGGTTGTAGATCGCCTCGATGAAGCTTCCGATGGAGCGGCGCGCCTCCTGAGCGGTTCGATAGGCGCGACCGTCGACCTCCTCGCGCTTCAGCGTGCTCATGAAGCTCTCGGCTTTGGCGTTGTCGTACGGCGAGCCGATGCGGCTCATGCTCGGCTGGATCCCATGGGCCGCGAGCAACGCGCTGTACTCGGCACAGGCGTATTGCACGCCACGATCTGAGTGATGAATCAGCTGGCCGGCCCCCGGCCGGCGGGTCGTGAGAGCCATCTGCAGGGCGGCCACCGCGAGCGCCGCCCGCAGGTGCCCCTCCAGCGCCCAGCCGACGACGCGCCGGCTGAACGCGTCGAGCACGACGGCGAGGAAGGCGAACTCGTCACGCAGCCGCACATACGTGATGTCCGCCCCCCAGAGCTGATCGACCCCCGTGACGTGCATGCCGCGCGCGAGATTGGGCACCACGCGCCAGTCGTGTCGGGAGTCCGTCGTCGCCGGCACGAAGGCCCGTCGGCGGAGACCCAGCAGATTGTCGGTCCGCATCAGGCGCAAGACGCGCTTATGATTCACCGCCCAGCCGTCGCGGTGGAGGAGCTCCGTCAGCCGGCGATAGCCGTAGTGCCGATGACCGACGGCCAGCCGCTGGATGGCGTCCCGCAGCTCCGTCTGCTCGCGGCGTGGGGCGGCCTGGCGCCAATGCCGGTAGTAGCTCGCGCGGCTCACCCCGGCCAGCGCACACATCCGGGCGATCGACAGCCCGCCTTGCGGAGACGTCATCGCGCGGATGACCGCGAAGACGCTTTGCTGCCACGCGCGCCGCTCGGCGCGCGTGGTGCCTCGACGTGCCGCAAGGCCGCTTTGAAAAAATCGAGCTCCAGCGCCTGCTGCCCTACTTTGCGCTCGAGTTCGACCAGGCGCGGGTCGCGCGCCCCTTCCTCACCGGCGTGGCCGTACATCCGGGCTTGCTGACTCGGCGGCTGCAGCAACGCGCGACGGCGCGCCCAGCCCACCGTTTTGCGCGGCCGGCCGCGCGGCACGAGGGCGTCCGCCCCACCGTGGTCGTACAGATCGCGCCAGCTGTACAGCAGCTGCGGCCGCAGTCGCAGGTCCGCGGCAATGGCCGCGATCTTTTCGCCCGCCAAGATCCGGCGGACCGCCGCCTCTTTGAACTCCCGCCTGTAGATCCGGAATCGTCGTCCGGGCATCGATCCTCCCCGGAGACTTTCCTTATTTTTGCTGTCTCACGTTTGGGGGGCAGTTCACGAGGAAGGCAGCCATGTTTCCGCGTAAACGGCCCGCCGCCTCGCGTGTGACGCAACCCGGGTGGTGATGCGCCACGACCCGGACGGGCAGATCACCGAAGTCGGCGCCCGGACACGGACGATTCCGCCGGCACTCCGTCGAGCGCTGCATCACCGCGACCCAGGGTGTCGCTTTCCGGGCTGCGGCTTGCCCTTCGGGCAAGGCCATCACATCCAGCACTGGGCCAACGGCGGGCCCACGAGGCTCTCGAACCTCGCGCGACTGTGTCGTCGACATCACCGCGCGGTCCACGAAGACGGCTACCAGGTGGAACGACTCGCGAATGGCGATCTACAGTTCAGGCGGCCCGACGGCCAGCCCTTCCCGGACGTGCCGCCACCGCCGCCCGTGCCGGCTGAGCCCGTCGAGCGGTTGCGCGAGCAGAACGAGGCACGCGGGCTTCAGCTTCATGCGCGCACGGCGACCCCGAACTGGCAGGGAGAGCGTCTCGACGTCGGCCATGCGATCGACGTGTTGCACCCGCTGGCGAATCCCTAAGGCAGCGCGGCGACCGTCACCAGCCGCCCGCGATTGCCCTTCCGGTACGAGTACAGCAGCTCCGCGTGGCACGCGGTGCACAGGCGCGGGTTCTCGATGCGCGCGGGATCGACACCCGCGTCGGCGAGCAGGTCTTCGTTCGCCGTCCACAGATCGAGCAGCACGCGCCCGTCCGACGACGGCCGCGTCCAGCGCTCCCAGCGCGCGCGGCCGAACGCCTGCGTGAAGTCGCCGATCACGGGCTCGCCGACCTGGTAGCAGCAGGGGCCGATCGACGGCGCGATCGCCACGCGCAGTCGACCGGGCCGGGCGCCGAGTCCCGCGGCCGCGCTCACCGCCGCCTGGGCCACGCCCTTGGCGGTGCCGCGCCAGCCGGCGTGCGCGAGCACGAGGGCGCCGGCGTCTGCGTCCCACAGAACCAGGGCGAGGCAGTCGGCGCTGAAGATCGCCAGCGGCAGGCCGCGCTCGGCCGTGGAGAGCACGTCGACGGCGCCGGCGGCGCCGCCGCGCGTGATGGCGTGGGCGACGTCGGCGCCGTGCACCTGGCGGGCGTAGCCGACACGCGCGAGATCAACGCCAATGGCGGCCAGGGCGTCGCGTGCCTCCGCCGTGAAGGGCGCGGTCGGCTGCGACGGCGACGAAACGCCGGGGAAGTGACGGGTGGTGCTGGCGTGCGGCAGTCCGGCCGCCGTGAGCGTGGGAAAGGTGAAATACGTGGGCGGCTCACCGTGCGGCGTGAGCCGCCCCCAGGGTCGCGTGGTCACACGACTATGTTAATCCGCACTCCGTCGCAGAAACGTCGGGACGTCGTAGTCATGCTCTTGGTCCCCGAGCGGACCATCCCCTTCAGCCCGCGCTTCACCCAGCCGGCGCCGCCAGGCGGGGGCCGCCCCCGGCGCACCGCCCGGAGCGCGCGACGCGCGCGGGAGGTCCACCACCTTGCCGCTCGGCTCGGTCTGCGTCTTCTTCTCGGCGAAGCCGGTGGCGATGACGGTCATCCGTACCTCGTCCTCGAGGCTCGGATCCAGCACGGCGCCGAAGATGATGTTGGCCTCGTCGTGCGCCGCCTCCTGCACGATGCGCGCGGCCTCCTCCACCTCGTGGATCGACAGGTCGTGGCCGCCCGTGAAGTTGATCAGGATGCCCTTGGCGCCGTCGATCGACGTGTCGTCGAGGAGCGGGCTGGCGATGGCTTTCTGCGCGGCGTCGAGGGCGCGGTTGGGCCCCTTGCCCACGCCGGTGCCCATCATGGCCATGCCCATGCCCGACATGATCGTGCGCACGTCGGCGAAGTCCAGGTTCACGAGGCCGGGCACGAGGATCAGATCGGAGATGCCCTGCACGGCCTGCTGGAGCACGGAGTCGGCGACGCGGAACGCCTCGAGCAGCGGCGTGCCGCGATCCACCACGGAGAGGAGGCGCTGGTTCGGGATCGTGATGAGCGTGTCCACCACGGTGCGAAGCGCTTCGAGGCCCTGCTCGGCCTGGAGCAGGCGCTTCTTGCCCTCGAACGTGAACGGCTTGGTGACGACGGCGACGGTGAGGATGCCGAGATCGCGCGCGAGCGAGGCCACCACGGGCGCCGAGCCGGTGCCGGTGCCGCCGCCGAGGCCCGCCGTGATGAAGACCATGTCCGCGCCTTCGAGAAGCCCCGTGATGGCTTCCGGATCCTCCAGGGCCGCATTCCGTCCCACATCCGGATTCGACCCCGCACCCAGTCCTTGCGTGAGCTTGGCGCCGAGCTGCACCTTCGTCGGCGCCGGCGAGTTGCGCAGCGCCTGCATGTCGGTGTTCGCCACGATGAACTCCACGCCGGTGAACTGCGCCGCCATCATGCGGCTCACCGCGTTGCCTCCGCCGCCGCCGAGGCCGATCACCTTGATCTTCGCGGCCTGCGGCGCGTCGTCCAGCTCGAAGAGCGGGCGCCGTGCGCGATCTCGCTCCATCCGGTCCTCCTCCTGCGCGCGGGCCCTGGCCCGCGGCCTCCGTGCGCTGCTAGAGGATTTCACCCAGCCAACCGACGAGCCGCCGGCCCAGGCGAGCGAGCGAGCTGCCCGTCGTGTCCGTCCACGTCATCGTCGCGGGTCCCTGTCGGCGCGCCCCGTAGAGGGCGAGCCCCACCGCCGTCGCGTACACCGGGCTCTTCACGACGTCGGCGAGGCCGCCCACGTCGCCCGGCACGCCGCGCCGCACGGGCTGATCGAACACCGACTCCGCGAGCTCCGGCACGCCCTCCATGATCGAGGTCCCGCCGGTGACCACCACGCCGGCCGTGGCCGCGTCCTGGAACCCGGCGCGCGTCAGCTCGCGCGCGACGAGCGAGAAGATCTCCTCGACGCGCGGCTGGATGATCTCGGACAGCACCTGGCGCGAGAGCTGGCGCGGCTTGCGGCCGCCCACCGAGGGCACGTCCACCGTCTCCTCGGCGGGCACGAGCGCGGTCAGCGCGCAGCCGTAGCGCTTCTTGAGGGCCTCCGCGTCGGCCATGGGCGTGCGCAGGCCGACGGCGACGTCGTTGCTGATGTGGTCGCCGCCGAGGGGCAGGATGGCGGTGTGCCAGACGGCGCCGTCGCGCACGAGGGCCAGGTCCGTGGTGCCGCCGCCGATGTCGATGACGACGACGCCGAGCTCCTTCTCGTCCGGGTAGAGCACCGCCTCCGCGGAGGCGATGGGCTCCAGCACCACGTCGTGCACGGTGAGTCCCGCGCGGTTGACCGAGCGGATGACGTTCTGCACGGAGGTCACGGCGGCGGTGACGACGTGCACCTCGACTTCCAGGCGCACGCCCGACATCCCGAGCGGCTCGCGCACGCCGTCGGCATCGTCCACCATGAACGTCTGCGGCAGCACGTGCAGGATCTCGCGATCGGCGGAGATGTTGATGGCGCGCGCGGCGTCCACCGCCCGGTCCACGTCGGTCTGGCTCACCTCGCGGTCCTTGCCCGACACGGCCACCACGCCCCGGCTGTTGACGGAGCGGATGTGGCCGCCCGCCACGCCCGCGTACACCGCGGAGATCTCCACACCCGCCATCTGCTCGGCCTCGGCCACGGCCTGGCGGATGGCCTCGACGGTGGAGTCGATGTTGACGACGACGCCGCGGCGGAGCCCGCGCGAGGGCGCGGCGCCGACCCCGACGACGTCGAGGCGGTCGCCCGCGCGGGGCGCGGCGACGACGGCGCAGATCTTGGTGGTGCCCACGTCCAGCCCGACGATCAGCTCCTGCGTCCGACCGCGCCTCACCGGAGCGCCCCCCTTCTGAGAACCACCTGGTCCTTGAATCGGAGATCCACGCCGCTCACGTCCTGCGTGGCCACCTGGGCCAGCACGCCCTCGAGGCGGGCGAGCCGCTCGTCCCAGTCCTCGGCGCCGAGCCGCACCTCCACGCCGTCCACCGTGTAGAGCACGGGCCCCTCGGGCCGGCTCATGTCGATCTCCGAGATCTCGGCGGCCAGCGCGTGGCCGGAGCGGAGCAGCGCGCGGATGAGCGTCACCGCCGCGCGGGCCTTGGGCCCGGGGGCCGTGCGCATGGAGGCCAGCTCCTCCTCGGTGAGGCCGCTGATGACGGGCGCGCCCGGCACCACGGCGCGCCGTTCTTCGCCGAGCACGCGGCCGTCCTCGTCCATCCAGTGCAGCCGCGCGGCGTGCACGAGGGTGAACGGCCGCCGCTCCTCGACCACGATCGTCACGCGGTTGGGCAGCTCGCGGACGACGTCGGCCCGGCGGATCTCGGGCAGCGCCTCGATGCGCGACGCCACCGCGCGCCCGTCGAGGGTCCAGAGGTTGGCGCCGGGGA
Source organism: Candidatus Methylomirabilota bacterium (assembly GCA_036002345.1). GTDB lineage: Bacteria > Methylomirabilota > Methylomirabilia > Rokubacteriales > CSP1-6 > AR12. The sequence continues at coordinate 5,748 of DASYTM010000187.1, forward strand.
CGATGGCGGCGGCGGCCAGGATGCGCGGCACCGGGACGCGCGAGGCGCCGCGCACCTCGACGTCGGCGACGGCGAAGCGCGGCGACGTGGTGACCCAGCGCGCGGAGGCGAGCGCGGCCGCGGCGCCCGTGAGGAGCACGATGAGGACGATGGCCACGCGCGTGAGCCGGAGCAGCATGCGGGCGCGGCGGGCCTGGCGGCGCGCGCGGCCGACGCGCTGACCCGCCACGAGCGGCGTGCGCTCGCCCAGATCGCCGAGCGCGCCCGCGCCGCCGCGCGGAGAGAGGAGTCCTTTACTCACCGAGAACGCGGATCTCGGTCTCGAGCGCGATCCCGAAGTGGCCGTGGACGCGCTCCCGGGTGAGCTCCATGAGGGCCAGGATGTCGGCGGCCGCCGCGCCGCCGCGGTTGACGATGAAGTTGGCGTGCTTGGACGAGATCTCCGCGCCGTTGACGCGCTTGCCGCGCAGCCCCGCCTTCTCGATCAGCCGCGAGGCGAGGTCGCCCGCGGGGTTCTTCCAGACGAAGCCCGCGGAGGCCAGGGCGAGCGGCTGGGTCGACTTCTTCTGCTTCAGGCGCGCCTTGATGTCCTTCTGGATCTCGGCGAGCGGCCGGCGGTGGAGTTGGAGCCGGCAGCCCACGAGCACCGAGCCCGACGGCGGGTGGAAGGCGCGGTAGCCGAACGACCCCGAGGGCTTGAACTCGCCGATGGAGCCGTCGGGATTGATGTAGTAGACGGCGCTCACGAAGTCGCCGATCCACCCGTCGGCCGTGCCCGCGTTCATGGCGAGCGCGCCGCCGATGGTGGCCGGGATGCCGACGAGGGCCTCGATGCCGCCCAGGTTGAGGGCGGCCGCCTCGCGGATGAGCGCGGAGAGGCTCACGCCGGCGCCGGCCAGCGCCTCCTCGCCGTGGAATTCCGCGCGGCCGAGGCAGCCTTCGAGCTTGAGCACCACGCCGCGCACGCCCCGGTCGCGGACCACGAGGTTGTTGCCGCCCCCGATCACGGCGACGGGCAATTGCTCGCGCTCGGCGAACTTCAGCGCGTGCCGGATGTCGTCGACGTCCTGGGGGACGACGAAGATGTCCGCGGAGCCGCCGATGCGCAGCGAAGTGTGGAAGCTGAGCGGTTCCTTGAACCGCACTTCTCCCCGGATCTCTCCTAGCATGTGGTCCTCCGCTCCCGGGCGCCGGCCTCGAGCCGGCGCAGGATTTCGGGTCCCAGCTGGTTGACGTCGCCGGCGCCGAGCGTCAGCACGAGGTCGCCCGGCCGCGTGATCTCGATGAGGTGGTCGACGATGCGTGCGCGGTCGCTGCCGAGATAGGTCACGTTGCGATGGCCGTGGGCGCGGATGCCCTCGGCGAGGTCGGCGGCGGAGACGCCCGGAATCGGCGCCTCCCCCGCGGCATAGACGTCCATCACGACCAGCACGTCCGACTGGTTGAAGGCGGTGAGGAACTCGTCGAAGAGGTGCTTGGTGCGCGTGTAGCGGTGCGGCTGGAACACGGTCACCACCCGGCAGTCGAACCCGGCCTTGGCGGCGGCCAGGGTCGCCCGGATCTCGGCGGGATGATGCCCGTAGTCGTCCACGACGGTGACGCGGTCGACCACGCCGCGCACCTGGAACCGGCGCTGCACGCCGGCGAAGGCGACCAGTGCCTTCTGGATCGTCACGAACGGAATCTCGAGGTCGAGCCCGACGCCGATGGCGGCGAGGGCGTTGAGGACGTTGTGGCGGCCCGGGATGGCCAGCGTGCACTCGCCGAGCAGCGTGCCGCGCTGGAAGACCTCGAAGCGGCTCGTCAGGCCGGCCAGGTGCAGCCGGCGGGCCACGAGGTCGGCGCCGGACTCCAGCCCATAGGTGATCACGCGCTTCTCGAGCCGCGGGATCAGCCGCTGGATGTTGGGCTGGTCCAGGCACAGCACGGCCGCGCCGTAGAACGGCACCTTCGCCACGAACGCCGCGAACGCCTCCTGGAGCGCCTCCAGCGAGCCGTAGTGGTCGAGGTGCTCGGCGTCGATCGTGGTGACCACCGCGATGGTCGGGTCCAGCTTCAGGAACGAGCCGTCGGACTCGTCGGCCTCGGCGACGAGGAACTCGCCCTGGCCGAGCCGCACGTTGCTGCCGAGGCTCGTCACGCGCCCGCCCACGATGATCGTCGGGTCGTAGCGGCCCTCGGCGAGCACGGCGCCGACCATCGAGGTGGTGGTCGTCTTGCCGTGCGTGCCCGCCACCGCGATGCCGTACTTGAGCCGCATCAGCTCGGCCAGCATCTCGGCGCGCGGGATCACGGGGATGGCGCGCTGCCGCGCGGCCTGGATCTCGACGTTGTCGCGCGCGATGGCCGAGGAGTAGACGACCACGTGGGCGCCCTCGACGTGGCCGGCCTCGTGGCCCGTGAACACCTTGGCGCCGAGCTGCTCCAGGCGCTCCACGGCGTCGCCGCGCCGCGCGTCGGAGCCCGTCACGCGGTACCCGAGGTTCAGGAGGATCTCGGCGATGCCCGACATGCCCGCGCCGCCGATCCCCACGAAGTGGATCTGCTGGTAGCGCTTAAACATCGGCGTGCTGGCTCACGTTGAGGAGCATGCCCGTCGCGAGCATCGTCATGAGGAGCGCCGAGCCGCCGAACGAGATGAAGGGCAGCGGCAGCCCCTTGGTGGGCAGGAGCCCGGTGACGACACCGAGGTTGACGAGCGTCTGGGTGGCCAGCAGCACGGTGATGCCCAGCGCCAGGTACGCGCCGAAGGCGTCGGGCGCGCGGAGCCCGACACGGAGCCCCCGCCAGACGAGGACGGCGAAGAGCGCCACCACGAGGACGGCGCCGACGAAGCCCAGCTCCTCGCCCAGGACGGCGAAGATGAAGTCGGTGTGCGCCTCGGGCAGGTAGAAGAGCTTCTGCTTGCTCCCCCCGATGCCCTGGCCGACGAGGCCGCCGTTGCCGAGCGCGAGCCACGACTGGATGATCTGAAAGCCGCTGCCCCGCGGATCGCTCCACGGGTCCACGAAGGCCGTGATGCGGCGCATGCGGTAGGGCGCCATCCAGACCGCGAGCGTGACGAGCACCAGCGCCGGCGCCGCCACCCACGCCAGGTGCCTGACCGAGGTGCCCGCGAGGTAGAGCAGGCCGAAGGTCAGCACGATCAGCGTCAGGCAGTTGCCGAGGTCCGGCTGCACGAGCACGAGCCCGGCCATCGCGCCCGCCACGCAGAGCGGCGGCAGCACGCCGGCGCGGAAGTCCGCCATCTCGTCGCGCTTCTTCGCGAGAAACGCCGCGAGATAGACCACGAGCGCGAGCTTGGCCAGCTCCACGGGCTGGAACGACACGACGCCGAGCCGGATCCAGCGGCGCGTGCCGTTGATGGCCTGGCCGATGGGCGGCACGAGGACGAGCACGAGGAGGACCAGGGCCACGATCAGCGCCGGCACCACGGCCTTCTCGAGCCAGCGGTAGTCCAGGCGCAGCGCCGCCCACAGGACGCCGGCGCCGAGCAGCGCCCAGAAGAGCTGCTTCTTCAGGAAGAAGTAGGGATCGTGGAAGCGGTCGGCGGCCACGATGGCGCTCGCGGAGTAGACCATCACCACGCCCGCCGAGAGCAGCACCACGGCGGCGCCGAAGAGCCACACGTCGGGCACGAGGCGCCGCGGCATCAGCCGAGCTCCTCGACGAGCTTCTTGAAGGAATCGCCGCGGTGCTCGTAGTTGTCGAACATGTCGAACGACGCGCAGGCCGGCGAGAGCAGCACCACGTCACCCGGCTGCGCGGCGGCGCGCGCGGCCTGGATGGCGGAAGCCAGGGTTGGGGCGGCGCTCACGCCGATGCCGGCCTCGGCCAGCGCGGCGGCGATCTTGCCGCCGTCCTCGCCGATGACCACGGCGTGGCCGACGCGGCCGCGCGCGGCGTCGGCCAGCGGCACGAAGTCCTGGCCCTTGCCCTTGCCGCCCGCGATGAGCACGATCCGCTCGCTGAAGGATTCGAGCGCTTTGACGGTCGACGCGACGTTGGTGCCCTTGGAGTCGTTGTAGAACTGCACGCCGGCCACGTCGCGCACGAACTCGATGCGGTGGGCGACGGCGCGGAAGCGGCCCACGGCGCGGCGGATGGCCTCGACGCCGATGCCCGTCCACAGCGCGCACGCGGTGGCGGCCAGCACGTTCTCCACGTTGTGAGCGCCGCGCAGCTGGATCTCCGAGAGCGGACAGATCTCGTCCGCGTGGCCGTTGAGCTTCGCGACGATCACGCCATCGCGCACGAACACGCCGTGCTCCAGCGGGCGCTGGCGGCTGAACCAGAGCACGTGCGCGCGCGTCCGCGGGGCCAGGGCGCGCGCGGCCTCGTCGTCCCAGTTCAGCACCGCGCAGTCCTGCTCCGTCTGGTTCATGAAGATGCGCGCCTTGGCCTCGAGGTAGCGGGCGAACGTGCGGTGCCGGTCCAGGTGGTCGGGCGTCACGTTCAGCACGGCGGCCACCCGCGGCTGGAAGGTCTCGATCGTCTCGAGCTGGAACGACGAGACCTCCGCCACCACCAGGCCGCCGGCCGGGAAGTCCAGGGCGCGCGCGGCGAGCGGCGTGCCGATGTTGCCGCCGACGAACACGGGCCGGGGCTGCTCGGCGAGGAGGGCGCCCGTGAGGGCCGTCGTCGTCGTCTTGCCATTGGTGCCCGTGATGGCGATGGTCTCCGCCTCCATGGCGCGCCAGGCCAGCTCCAGCTCGCCGACCACGGGGACGAGCCGCGCGCGCGCGGGCGCGAGCTGCGCGCTGTCGAGCGGCACGCCCGGGCTCACCACCACGAGCTGCGCGCCGTCGAAGGCGGCGGGACCGTCCACGAGGCGCACGCCGGCGGTGGCCAGCGCCGCGACGTCGGCGCCGAGCGAGGCGACGGGCTTGGCGTCGGTGCCCGAGACGTCGGCGCCGGCCGCGGCCGCGAGGCGCGCGGCGGCGATCCCGCTCTTGGCGAGGCCCACCACCGTCACGCGGCGGCCCGCCAGCGTCGCGAGGTACGCGCGCCCTCTCGTCGCCACGTTCACCTCCATCTCCTCCAGCAGCAGCAGTCGCATCACGCGACTAGCGCAGCTTCAGTGTCGTCAGCGCCAGCAGCGCGAGCGCGAACGACACGATCCAGAACCGCACGACGATCTTGGGCTCCGGCCAGCCCGTCAATTCGTAGTGGTGGTGCAGGGGCGCCATCCGAAAGACGCGTCTCCCCGTGAGCTTGAAGGACGCCACCTGCACGATCACCGAGCCGGCCTCCACCACGTAGAGGCCGCCGATGAGCGGCAGCAGCAGCTCGGCCTTGGTGAGCACGGCGAGCATCCCGATCGCGGCGCCGAGCGCCAGGGAGCCGGAGTCGCCCATGAAGACCTCGGCCGGATGGCAGTTGAACCAGAGAAAGCCGATGGCGGCGCCGATCAGCGCCCCGCAGAACACCGACAGCTCGCCCGCGCCGCGCACGTTGAGGATCTTCAGATAGTCGGCCGCGCGGAAGTTGCCCGTCAGGTAGGCGATGATGCCGAAGGCGGCGCCGGCCATCACGATGGGGCCGATGGCGAGGCCGTCGAGCCCGTCCGTCAGGTTCACGGCGTTCGAGGCGCCGATGATCACCAGCGCCGCGAAGCAGAACCAGAGGGCGCCGAGGTGCACGAGCCAGCCCTTGAAGAACGGGATGGCCAGCACCGGCTGCCACACGTCGGCGGGCTGCCAGTAGACGATCTGGAGCAGCGCCAGGGCCAGGATCACCTGCGCGGCGAGCTTGCCGCGCGCGGGGATCCCGCGCTTGGTGCGAATCTTCGTCCAGTCGTCCCACATCCCGATGAGGCCGTAGCCCGCGATGGCCAGCATGGCCACCCACACGTAGCGGTTGGCGAGGTTCGCCCACAGGAACGTCGAGCCGAGGATGGCGCAGAGGATGATGACGCCGCCCATGGTCGGCGTGCCCTTCTTGGACATCCGGTGGTGCTCCGGCGTGTCCTCGCGCAGCGTCTCCACGCCGTGCTGCATGCGGCGCAGCCGGCGGATCAGCCAGGGCCCGACGATCAGCGAGATGACCAGCGCGGTGATCAGGGCCATGAAGGACCGGAACGTCAGGTACCGGAAGACGTTGAAGACGATGTGGTCCTTGGCGAGCGGGACGAGCAGGTAGTAGAGCATCGTCCATCACTCCGGGGACCGGTCCGCGCGGGCCAGGCGCGCGACGAGCGCGTCCACCACGCGCTCCATCCGCATGCCCCGCGAGCCCTTGATCAGGACCACGTCGCCCGGCGACAGCCGCTTGAGCAGGTGCGCGACGGTGTCCTCGAACGTCGGCGCGTGGTGCGCCTCCGCCAGCCCCGCCGCGCGCGCCGCCTCGACGGTCCTCGCGGCGGCGCGGCCGAAGCCGACGAGCTCGTCGGCGGGCAGCGCGGCCACGGCGCGACCGATCTCGCGATGCGCCTCGTCGCTCCACGCCCCCAGCTCCAGCATGTCGCCGAGCACGACCACGGCGCGCCGGCCGGCGCGGTGGGCGGCCAGCGTGTCGAGGGCGGCGCGCACGGAGGCCGGGCTCGCGTTGTACGTGTCGTCGAGGATCGTCACCTCGCCGGCGCGCTTCCAGACGCCGCGGCCGCCCACCGGCCGCGCGGCGGCGAGCCCGCGCGCGATGTCGGCCAGCGGCAGGTCCAGCGCGACGCCGACCGCCGCGGCCGCCAGCGCGTTCGACACGTTGTGGCGGCCGGCGAAGGCGATGGTGACGGCCTGCCGCTGACCGCCGGCCTCCAGCGTGAAGGCCAGCCCCGCCTCGGTCTCGCGGGCGTCGTCCGCGGCGCGCACGGTGGCGCCGGCGGCGCGGCCGAAGGTCACCACGCGGCCCTTGGCCTCGCGGGCCATCGAGGCGACGCGCGGGTCGTCGGCGTTGAGCACGGCCGTGCCGGCCGCCGTCAGCGCGCGCACGAGCGCGGCCTTCTCGTCCCGCACGCCCTCGATCGAGCCGAGGAACTCCGTGTGGACGGCGGCCACCATCGTGACCAGGCCGATCGTCGGCCGCGCGATCGCCGCCAGCGTCGCGATCTCACCCGCCTGGTTGGTGCCGAGCTCCACGACGGCGACGCCGTGCTCCGGTCCCAGGCGCAGGAGCGTGAGCGGCAGCCCCCACTGGTTGTTGAACGACGAGGCCGGCTTGAGCACCTCCCAGCGCGTGGCGAGCACGGCCGCCGTCAGCTCCTTGGCCGTCGTCTTGCCGATGGAGCCGGTGATGGCCACCACGGGGACGTCGAAGCGGGCGCGATGCCAGCCCGCGAGCCGGCCCAGCGCGCGCGTGGTGTCCTCCACCAGCACGAGCGGCACGTTGGCGGGCGGCTCGTCGGGCAGCGCGTGGACGACGACGCACGCCGCGCCGCGCGCGGCGGCGTCGGCCAGGAAGGCGTGACCGTTCAGCCGGTGGCCGACGATGGCGAAGAACGCCTCGCCCACCTGGAGCGTGCGCGAGTCGATCGACACGCCGGTGATCGGCACGGCGAGGTCGCCGTTCACCAGCGCCCCTTCCGTCGCCCGGACCAGGTCCTGCACGCTGAACTGCGCCATCCGCCTCCCTATCTCTTCCGCTCCGTCAGGAGCCCCCGCGCGACCTCGCGGTCGTCGAACGGCAGCACGTCGGCCCCGACGATCTGGTACGTCTCGTGCCCCTTGCCGGCGATGACCACGGTGTCGCCGCGTCCCGCCCACGCCAGCGCGCCCGCGATCGCCGCGCGCCGGTCGGGGAGCCGGACGGAGCGCTCCATGCCGCCCGCCACGCGCGCGGCCCCCACGGCCACCTCGGCGACGATCGCGTCCGGGTTCTCGGAGCGCGGGTTGTCGGAGGTGATCCAGGCGCGGTCGCAGAGCCGCGCGGCGATCTCGCCCATGATCGGGCGCTTGCCGCGGTCGCGGTCGCCGCCGCACCCGAACACGACGCCGAGGCGCCCGGTGGTGATCTTGCGTGCCGTCGTCAGCACCCGCTCGAGCGCGTCGGGGGTATGGGCATAATCCACGACGACCAGGAACGGTTGCCCGGCCCGGACCTGCTCGAAGCGGCCGGGGACGGTCTGCACCCCGCCGAGCGCCCGCGCGACGGCGTCCGGCGCCATGCCGAGGGCCAGCCCCACGCCGACGGCGGCCAGCAGGTTCATCACGTTGTGCTCGCCGATCAGCGGCGAGGTCAGCGCCAGCCGGCCCGCCGGCGTGTCGACCGTCATCCGCACGCCGTCGAGGGTCGACGTCCACTCGGTCGCGCGCACCCGGGCGCCCGGCCGGAGGCCGTACGTCAGCGTCTCGAGCGACAACCCCGCCGTCATGCCGGCGCCCGCCGGGTCGTCGGCGTTCACGACGGCCACGCGCCGCGGCTTGGGCGAGGCGGCGGTGAGCTCGAAGAGCCGGCGCTTGGCGCGGCCGTACTCGTCGAGCGTCCCGTGGAAGTCGAGGTGATCCTGCGTGAGGTTCGTGAACACGGCAACGTCGAAGGCCAGGACGTCCACGCGGCTGAGCGCCAGCGCGTGGGACGAGACTTCCATGGCCACGCCGCGCACGCCGCGCTCGCGCATGACGGCCAGCATCGCCTCGATCTCGAGCGCCTCCGGCGTCGTCTGACCGGCCGGCCGCACCTCGTCGCCCACGACGTACTGGATCGTGCCGAGGATGCCGGTGGCGCCGCCGCGGGCGCGCAGCAGCGCGTCCACCAGGTACGAGGTCGTGGTCTTGCCGTTCGTCCCGGTGATGCCGACCAGCGTCAGGGCGCGCGACGGATGCTCCCAGAAGGCTCCGGCCAGCGCGGCGAGCGCGCGGCGCGCGGAGGGCACGAGCACCTGGGCGACGCGCACGTCGGCCAGCGGCTCGCCCTCGGTCACGACCAGCGTCGCGCCGCGCGCGGCGGCCTCGGGGACGAAGCGCCGGGCGTCCTGCTTGAAGCCCGGCACGGCCACGAAGGCGTCGCCGGGCGCCACGCGGCGGGAGTCGGCCGTGAGGCCCGTCACCGTGGCGGGCGGCGTCCCGACGACTCGCTTGTCGGCCAGCGCGTTCAGCAGCGTGCTCACCGACACCTCGCGGGGCATGTCAAAGCGCGCCACCGGGCGTGAGCGTGAGCCGCGCCACGGCGTCCTCATCGACGGACTCGCCCGGGGCCGGCATCTGCTGGACGACGCGCCCGTGCCCGGCGAGCTCGACGCTCACGCCGAGCGGCGAGAGCATTGCCAGGGCCTGCCTCAGCGTCCGGCCGCGGACGTTCGGCATCCGCCTGCTCTCGACCGTATTGCCGATCATTTCACCGCTCGCCTCGGCGGAGGCACCGCCTCGGCTCGCACTGCCATCTCGGCTCGCACTGCCATCTCGGCTCGCACTGCCAGGCCCGGTGACGATCTGGATCGGCGTCGCGTCGCGCGGCGGCACGTCGAGATAACGCAGCACGGGGCCGGCGATCGCCGAGAAGATCGGCGCGGCGGCCTCGCTGCCCCACTTCTCGGTCCTGGGCTCGTCGAGCAGCACCAGCAGCACGAGCCGCGGCTCGTCGGCGGGCACGAAGCCGACGAACGAGAGCACGCCGGGGGCGCGCGAGTAGCGGCGCGTGGCGGGATCGAGCTTCTGCGCGGTGCCCGTCTTGCCGCCCACGGCGTAGCCCGGCACCGCGGCGAGATGGCCCGTCCCGTGCTCGACGACCTGCACGAGGAGCCGCGTCAGCGTGCGCGCCGTCTCCGGCGTCACGACCTGGCGCACGGCGCGCGGCGCCACGCGCCGCACCTCGCGGCCCTCGGCGTCGAACTCTGCCCTCACGAGGCGGGGCTGCATGAGGGTGCCGCCGTTGGCGACGGCGCCGAAGGCGGCCAGCATCTGGAGCGCGGTCACTGAAACCTCCTGGCCGATGGACATCGTCGGGAGCGAGAGCGGCGACCACCGTTGGGGATCCCGCAGCACGCCGCGGCTCTCGCCGGGGAGGCCGACGCCCGTGGGCGCGCCGAAGCCGAAGGCCGTCATGTAGCGGTGGTACCGGTCGCGCCCGAGCGCCAGGCCCACCTTCATGGAGCCCACGTTCGAGGAGTTCTGCAACACCTCGCCGAAGGACAGCCAGCCGAACTTCTTCCAGTCGTGGATGGTCGTCCTGGCGATCGTGAACTGGCCGTTCTCGGCCCAGATGCGATCGTCGGGCCGCACCACGCCCTCCTCGAGGGCCGCCGCGGCGAGGATCACCTTGAACGTCGAGCCGGGCTCGAACGGGTCGGTGACGGCGCGGTTGCGCCAGACGTCGCGCGAGGGCACGTCGAGGAACGCGTTCGGGTTGAAGGCGGGCCGGATGGCCAGCGCGAGCACGTCACCCGTGCGCGGGTCCATGGCCACCGCCATGGCGGCCTTGGCCTGGGTGCGGCGATACGCGGCGTCGATCTCGCGCTCGGCGAGGTACTGGATCGTCTTGTCGAGCGTGAGCATGACGCCGCGGCCGGGCGCGGGCGACGCCAGCACGCGCTGGGTGGCGACTTCGCGGCCGAGCGCGTCGCGGCCCACGATCGCCTTGCCCGGCGTCCCCACCAGCGCGTCGTTCCACGCGCGCTCCACGCCCTCGAGCCCCCCGTCCACGCCCTCGAAGCCGAGCACGTGCGCGGCCAGCTCGCGGTTGGGATAGAGGCGCAGCGGCTCGTCGAGAAAGCCGAGGCCCGGCTCGCCCAGCGCGCGGACGCGCGCGGCCTCGGCGGGGGCGAGCTTGCGGCGGAGCCAGACGAAGCCCTTGCCGGACGTGAGCTGCGCGTGCAGCTCGCGCTCCGGCACGTCCAGGATCGGCGCGAGCCGGCCCGCCACGCGCACGGGATCGCCCAGCGCGCGCGGATGGGCGAAGAGCGACTCGGCGGGCGTGGACGTCGCGAGCGGCGCGCCGTGGCGGTCCACGATCGGGCCGCGGGCACCGGGGAGCGCGACGGTGCGCGAGTACTGGCGCTCGGCGAGGGCGGCCAGCTCCGCGCGCTTGACGATCATCAGCCAGCCCAGCCGGCCCGTCAGGCCCAGGAACGCGACGGCGAGGACCGTCGCAAGGATGAACACACGGATTTCTGTATCGGAGCGCCAGGCTTCTGTATCGGAGCGCCAGGCCGGCTCAGGCCGTGGGTGGCCTGTCCTAGACGGTAGCCGGCTGCGTTCCCCGGTCAACGCGCGGCGGCCTCGACGCGGTTCTGCCGTGCGGCGGCGAGGCCGGTGGTGCCGGTGACGTACTCGCGGGCGAGGCGGACCTGGTCACGCGCGGGCACGGTCAGCCCGAGCTGACGCGCGCGCTGCTCCACGCGGAGCGGCGAGCGCAGCGTGGCCACCTCGATCTCGAGCTGGCGGATGAGGGTCTCCGTCCGCCCGCGCTCGGCGCGCAGGGCATCCAGCTGATAGGCGAGGTGGACCTGCTGCACGCGCAGGCCGACGACGACGAGTGCGCCGATGACGAGCACGGCCGAAATGGCCAGCGCGCCGGCGAGCCTGCGCCGGACGCGGGGATCGGGTTCTCGGTGGAGTCTCTGAGGCCTGGTCACGACGTCCGCTCCAGCACGCGCAGCTTGGCGCTCCGGGCGCGGGGATTGGCCCGCACCTCGTCGTCCCCGGGCGTCAGGGGCGACGGCTCCAGCGCCGCGAAATTCGCGGCCGCGAGCGCTCGGAACGTCCGCTTCACGATGCGGTCTTCGCCCGAATGGAACGAGATCACGCCCAGCCGCCCGCCGACGGCGAGCAGGCCGGGGATCTCCTGGAGCGTCTGGCGGAGCGCTCCGGTTTCGTCGTTCACCGCCATGCGCAGCGCCTGAAACGTGCGCGTGGCGACGTGCGTCCGCTTCGGCCACGCGGCGCGCGGCACGGACGCGCGGACGGCGGCCACGAGGTCGCCGGTCGTCCGCAGGGGGCGGCGGCGCACGATGCCGCGCGCGATCCGCCGCGCGTAGCGCTCGCCGCCGTGCTCGAACAGGATCCGGGCCAGCTCGGCCTCGTCGAGGCCGTTCAGAAGATCGGCGGCCGTCTCGCCGCGCCCCGGGTCGAGGCGCATGTCGAGCGGCTGGTCGTCCTGGAACGTGAAGCCGCGGCCCGATTCGTCGATCTGGTAGGAGGACACGCCGAGGTCGAGGAGCACCGCGCGCGCCTCGCGCACACCGTGGTCGCCGGCGATGCGGGCCGCGTCGCGGAAGTTGCCGTGGACGAGCGTCACGCGGTCCGCGTAGGGCGCCAGCCGGGCGCGCGCGCGGGCGAGCGCCTCGGGATCCGCGTCGATCCCGAGCAGGCGCACGGCCTCGCCGCTCGTCTGGAGCACCGCCTCAGCGTGACCACCCATGCCCACCGTCCCGTCGATCACCCAGCCCCCGCCGCGCGGCCGCAAGAGAAACGCGACCTCGTCCACGAGGACGGGAACGTGAACCGCTAGACTCCGTGCGACGCCATCTTCTCGAACAGCGATGGCAGCTTCGGCCGGCCCGTGCGCTCGTACTCCTCGAAGCGGGCCCGGTCCCAGATCTCGAACTTGTCGAGGCCGCCCCCGACGATCGTGACGTTCCTCTCGAGCCCGGCCGCCCCGCGCACGTCCGGCGCGATCAACACGCGGCCCGCCGCGTCGAGGGTGACGTCCTTGGCGCTCGAGACGTAGAGCCGGCTGAACTCGCGCGCGTCGATGTTGAGTCTCGCCATCTCGCGCAGCTTGGCCTCGATCGCGCGCTCCCACTCCGACAACGGGTAGACCTCCAGGCACTCCCCGTCCGGCACGACGACGAGGTCGGTGGCCTCGTAGCGGCCGAGCACCTCCCGGAACCGCGCCGGGATGCTCACCCGCCCTTTGGCGTCCACTGTTGCCGGGTACCGTCCCCTGAACATTGGTTTCTGGGTGCTGGACCCACCTCATCCCACTTCACCCCACTTGCGGCAGAGTATAGTTGACAAAAAGGCCTGTCAAGGGAAAAAGCCACGATTTTTTAGGGAAATCCGCTACCCACCCGTTTGGCCGACGCATGGGGGCGGCGCCCCCTTCGGGCCACGGCGGATGGTGGAACTGGGGGTCTAGCTAGCCGCGGGCTTCGCGGATGATCCGGGTGAGCGGCGCGTGGGCGTCGGCGGCGCGGGGCTCGAGGTCGGCCATGCAGAGGAACGGGCAGCGGGACTCCGCGGCGGCCCGGTCGCCCGCGGCGCGGAGCGCCCGGGCCGAGGGGCCGATCGAGACGAACACGTGGAGCACGCGCCCATCGCGCACGCAGTCGCCGATCACGTCAAACGGCGTCTCGAGCGTCGGCGCGTCCGGCGCGGGGGAGATCACGAGCGTCCGCACGCGGCGGCTGCGCGCGAACCACGGCAGCTCGCCGAGCGGATCGAACCCGTCCGCCAGGGGCGCCTCGAGATGGACGAGGTACCGCAGGAGGCCGAAGTAGCCGGGCAGCGGCCAGCCCAGGCGTCCTTCGAGCACGGGAAGCGGAAAGTTGAACGTGTCCGGGCTGATGATGCGAAGCCCGATACGCCGGCTGACGGCGGCCGTGACCACGGGCGGAACGAACGGGGGCAGATCCATCGATCGCCCCGATACGGAGGCAAACTCCGCGCCGAATCCGCCAATCGCTCAACTGTATGAAAAATCAGACAGCGGCGGTGGGCGCGGGATGGGGCCCCCTGCCCCGTGACTGTGCACCGCTGCCCAGTAACGGGTCGGTCAGCGGTTGCGGATCCGGGCGCGCGTGCTCCAAACGGTCGCCACCGTCGAGCCCGGCACCGAATACTCCGGCCGCGTGACGAGCACGATCTCCACCAGGCGGACCGCCGCCGGGATCGTCGTGGGCGCGCCGGCGCCGTCGAAGTAGGTCAGCGCGAACGCGCTCACGCCGTTGATGACCGGCTGCGCGCCGCCGCCCGCGTCGCGGCGCAGGATGCTGCCCGCGAGCCGCCACGTCACGCGCTCGCGCGTGGGCCCGATGCGCCCGTCGCCGTCGAGATCGTGTTGAAGCACGATCGTCTCGCGGCCCGCCACGGTGACGGCGTCGAACGCCGTGCCGCCGTACCCGGCGTTGCGGATCTCGGCCGCCAGGCGGTCCAGGGCCGCGCGCCCGCTCTGCTGCGCCTCGACGCGTGCCGCGCCGAAGGCCCAGGCGCGCTGGCCGGACTCGAGGACCGTGAGGGCCGCGGCGGCGGCGAGCGCGAAACCGGCGAGGGCGACGAGCAGCTCGGCGAGCGTCACGCGGGCAGCGTCGTCGCCGGCGCTGCCCGCGTCAATGTCCAATGATCGGTACGGCGCGTTACGACGCGACGAGCATCCCGCGCAGGTGGAAGGCGATGGCCCCCGCGGTGGCGGCCGGAGTGACTCCCGCGGTCGTCGTCGCGTCCGGCACGTTGAGCAGCTGCACGGCCTGACCCGGTCCGAACTCGATGCCCGTCGTGAGCGGCACCGCCGTCGTCGTCTGCGCGCCGACGCAGAGCGGACCGGTGATCGTCGAGTCCGACTGCGTGAGCGTGCCGGCCACGGCCGACGCCGTCGTGACCGCGCCCGTCGGCGCGCCGGGCGTGCCGCCCGGAGCGACGGCGCCCGTCACCGGCGCGGCGGCGCCGCCCGCGCGAGTGATCGCCGCGCCGCACGCGGGGGCGAGGCCCGTGTTGGTCACGAGCACGTCCGTCACGATGAGCGTCTGGCCCGCCGGCACCGTGAACGCGCTCACCGGCGTCGTGCCCGACGGCACGCTCCGCGTGATCTCGACGATGTTGAGCACCGTCGGCGTCGCCGTCGTCGGCGTCGTGGGCGTCACGGCCGGTGTGATCGGCGTGGTCGTGGTCTGCGCCGCGAGCTGGTTGGCGGCGAACATTCCAAAGAGCGCGGTCAGACAAAGTCCGAGTGCGATCGCTCGCTTCATTATTGGGGGACCCCCTTGGAAAAACTCGGGGCCCGAAGCTCGCAAGCGCGGTGCCAGTGACCCCGCGCCGCGGCTGTCAGCCGACGGACGGTCGGTGCTGCCGCCAGGGCCGCGCGCGCTCGAAGGCCGCCGAGGCGCGCATCACGAGCGTGTCGGCGAAGCGCCGGCCGACGATCTGCAGCCCGATCGGCAGCCCGTCCTTCGTGAAGCCGCAGGGCACCGAGGCCGCCGGCTGACCCGTCAGATTGAACGCGGGCGTGAACGGGATCCAGCCGTAGAAAGAAACGGCGCGGCCGGCGATGGCGCCCGGGGTGTCGAGGCCCACCTTGAACGGCGCGCACGCGATCGTCGGCGTGAGCAAGAGATCGTACTTCTCGAAGAACGCGCGCGGGTGCTGCCACCAGTTCAGGCGATCGAACCACGCCTGCACGTAGCGCGTCGGCGGGTTCTTGAGCGTCGCGTCGATCAGGCGGGCCAGGCCCGGATCGATCAGGTCGCGCTGGTCGAGGTACGGCGCCATGCGCGTGGCGATGCCGCCGCAGAAGATCTGCTCCCAGCACTCCATCATCGAGGGCCACTTCGGCTGCACCTCGTCCACGCGGCAGCCGAGCTCGCGGAAGGCCTTGGCGGCCCGCGCGCACACCGCGCTGACCTCGGGATCCACGACCTCCGCGAAGCCGAGGTCGTCGGTGTACGCGACGCGCAGACCCTTGAGATCGCCTGCGAGCGCGCGCGCGTAGCGCGTGCCGTCGGCGGGCAGCGAGTACGGATCGCGCTCGTCGGGGCCGCCCGAGACGTCCATCATCAGCGCCGCGTCGGCCACCGTGCGCGTCATCGGCCCCACGTGCGACAGGCTCCACGCGCCGCTCGGCGGGTGCAGCGGGATCCGGCCGTACGAGGCCTTGAAGCCGTAGATCCCGGCGAAGGAGGCCGGGATGCGGATGGAGCCGCCGCCGTCGGTGCCGACGTGGAGCGCGCCCAGCCCCGCCGCGGCGGCCGCCGAGGCCCCGCCGCTGGAGCCGCCCGGCGTGCGATCGAGGTGCCACGGGTTGCGCGTGGGGCCGAAGATCAGGTTGTGGGTGGCGCCGATCCAGCCGAAGGTCGGAGTGTTCGTCTTGCCGACCATGATCCCACCCGCGGCCTTGAGGCGCTCGACGATCGGCGCGTCCTCGGTGGGCACGTTGTCCCGGTAGAGGGGCGTGCCGAAGGTCGTCCGCACGTTCTTCGTGACCACGAGGTCCTTCACGCTGAAGGGCACGCCGTGCAGCGGGCCGAGCGTGGCGCCGCGCTTGCCCACGGCGCGCTCGGCGGCCTTGGCCTCCCGGCGCGCCTGGTCGGCGTTGATGAGCACGAAGGCGTTCAGCCGCGGGTTGACCTTGTCGATGCGCGCGAGGAGGGCGTCCACGATCTCCACCGGCGAGACCTTCTTGCGGCGGATGAGCGCGGCTTGCTCGGTGGCGGACAGCCAGTTCAGGTCCGTCTCACGCATGACGGCTCCGAAAGATAGCAGATTCGCAAACCCAAATTAAATGGAACATCAAACGGTGTCAGCCCACGCGCAACGAGGGGGGTTTGGGGGGAAGCCGAAGGGGTCCCCCCAACTCAATGGTCACCGGGACCCCCGGAGCCGCGGGTCCAACGTATCCCGCAACGCGTCGCCCAGCAGGTTGCTGCCGAACACGGCCAGGCTGATGGCCACGCCCGGAAACAGCACGAGATGCGGGGCCTTCTGGGCATACTCGGCGGCCGACACGGAGAGCATCCGCCCCCACGAAGGGTACGGCTCGGGGATGCCCATGCCGAGGAACGAGAGCGTGGCCTCGACGAGGATCGCGCTTCCGAGCTGGGCCGTGCACAGCACGATGAAGGGGCCGACCGTGTTCGGCAGGATGTGGCCGAAGGCGATGCGCAGGTGGCGCAGGCCGAGGGCGCGCGCCGCCTCCACGTACTGCATCTCGCGGATCGACAGCACGCTGGCGCGGATGACGCGGGCGGCGCGCGGGATGATCGGGATCGAGATCGCGATGATGACGTTGCGGATCGAGGGGCCGAGCGACGCCGACATGACGAGGGCCAGCACGAGGAGCGGCAGGCCCTGCAGGATGTCGAGCAGGCGCTGCGTGATGAGGTCGGTCTTGCCCCCGACGTAGGCGGAGAGGAGCCCGATGATCCCGCCCAGCACCGAGCCGAGCAGCGTGCTGCCGAGCCCGACGAGCAGCGAGGCCCACGCGCCGTGCACGATGCGCGAGTAGATGTCGCGGCCGAGGTGATCGGCGCCGAGCCAGTGCTCCGCCGTCGGCCGGGCCAGCGTATTGGCGGCGTCGGTGGCGATGGGGTCGTGCGTCTGCAGCCACGGCGCGAAGAGGGCCGTGAAGACCATGACCAGCATGATGACGCCGCCCGCCGCGCCCAGGGGCTTCTTGCGGACGAAGCGGCCCACCACCGTCCAGGCCCCCGGCCGCGCCGGGGCGCCGACGAGGACCGCGTCCAGCTGCGCGGCCGGGCTAGCCATAGCGCACCCGCGGGTCGAGCACGCCGTAGAGCATGTCGACGAACAGGTTCGAGAGGATCACCACGATGGCGATGAACATCACGAGGTTCTGCACGATCGGGTAGTCGCGCCAGAGAATGGCCTGCACGAGGAAGCGCGCGACGCCGGGCAGGTTGAACACCTGCTCCGTCACCACGAGGCCGCCGATGAGGAAGGCGAACTCGATGCCGATCACCGTCACCACGGGCAGGATCGCGTTCTTGAGCGCGTGGCGCCAGATCACGACGCTGCCGGCCTGTCCCTTCGCCCACGCCGTCCGGATGTAGTCTTCGCGCATCACCTCCAGCAGCGACGACCGGGTGATCCGCATGATGAGCGCGGACGAGCGATAGCCCACGGCCAGCGCCGGCAGCCCGAACTGGATCAGGTGCGCCCGGAAATTCTCACTCGGCTTCACGTAGGTCAGCGGGGGGATCCAGCCGAGCCACGACACCATGCCGAGGATGATGACCATGCCGAGCCAGAAGGACGGCATGGAGAGCCCGGCCAGGCTGAAGACGCGCAGCGCGTAGTCGAGCGTGGTGTCCTGGCGCACCGCGCTGATCACGCCCGTGGGGACCCCGAGC
>DASYTM010000188.1:0-9690 GCA_036002345.1 Candidatus Methylomirabilota bacterium
TCGAGCAGCGCCGCGATCCCCACGGCGGCGCCGGGCTCGGCCACCACCCGCGCGGCGTCCCACAGCGCCTGCTGGGCGCGCCGGATCGCCGCGTCCGAGACCAGCGCCACGCGCTCCACGTGCGCCTTCGCGATCGGGAACATCAGCTCGCCCACGCGGCGCGGCGCCAGCGAGTCGGCGGCGATGCTGCCGGCCTCGGCGTCCACGGGACGGCCCGCCGCGAGCGCGCGGGACAGCGTGGGCGCCCCCTCGGGCTCGACGCCGACGATCCGGACCGCGCCCGTGTACCAGGCCGCGATGCCGCCGATCAGGCCGCCGCCGCCCACGGGCACGAGCACGGTGTCGAGATCCGGCGCCTGCCGGGCGAGCTCCAGCCCCAGCGTGCCCTGCCCCAGCAGCGTCTCGACCTGGTCGTAGGCGTGCACGGGCAACGCGCCCTCGCGCGCCACCCACGCCTCGCTCGCCGCCAGCGCGTCGGCGTAGCGCTCGCCCCCCACCACGAGGTCGGCGCCGTAGCCGCGGATCTTCTGCACCTTGGCGGGCGACGAGACGGTCGGCACGAAGATCTTGGCGCGCACGCCGAGGCGCATGGCGGCGTAGGCGACGGCCACGCCGTGGTTGCCGCCCGAGGCCGCCACCACGCCGGTGGGCGGCAGCTCGCGCAGGAGGAGGTTCGCGAAGGCGCCGCGCGTCTTGAACGAGCCCGCGTGCTGCAGACCCTCGAGCTTCAGGGTCAGCCGCGCCCCGCCGAGACCCAGCTCCGCGGCGTCGACGTCGAGGACCGGCGTGAGCCTCAGGTGAGCGCGGATGACCTCGTAGGTGGCCTGGATGCGTTTCGGATCCAGCTCACGTCGCCTCGTAGACCTTCAGAATGTCCGCGTGGGCCTTCGCCGCGTTGGCGCGGATGGCGAAGGAGATCGCCTCGCGCACTTCGTCCTCCGACGCGCCGCTCTGCCTGGCGCCCGCCAGGTCGCGCTTCGCTCAGTGGGTGTTGCCGGCGGCGAGGTTGGCGGCCAGGTAGCAGAGGTAGGCGGTCTTGGGGTCGAGCGCGCCTTTCTTGTACTTCCAGGACGCGATGACTTTCTCCTCGAGGGCGGCCATGGGACCTCCTTACTTGGTGAGAGCGAGCAGGATCTTCGCGACCTCGCCCGACGCGGTGATCATCGCGTCGTGGCCGGTCTTGACGTCGTGGAACTGCCACTTGCGGTCTTCGCGCAGACGCTCGGCGAACTGGTCGAAGGCGCCCATGGCAGGGCTGGAGCAGTACACGTACACGCGCTTGGCCTTGTCGCCGCCGGCGGCGGCGAGCGGCTGCTCGAAGGTCTTGAGCGGCTGGGGCACGAGCCGTCGCTGGAGCCACTCGCGGTCGCGCTGGCTCGTCACGCCGAAGCGCTCGGGCGGAAACGGCGGAATGCGCCAGCCCTCGCCCTCCGCGCGCGCCGACTCGCGGATGGCCTCCGCGCGGGGTCCCGCGTAGTCCAGCAGCGCCTTGCCGGCCTCGGGCACGAAGGCGTCGAGGTACACGAGGTGACTCAGGCGGTTGGCCGCGCGGGCCGCCACGCCCGTGATCACCATGCCCGCGTAGGAGTGACCGACGAGAATGACGTTGCGCAGCTCCTCGGCCTCCAGCACGCCGACGACGTCCTGCACGTGGGCCTCGAGGTCGATCTCCGGCCGCGCCTGGTGCGCGCGGTCACCGAGGCCGGTCAGCGTCGGCGTGTGGACCTCGTGCGCGGCGTCGCGCAGCAGCCGCGCCACGCGGATCCAGCACCAGCCGCCGTGCCACGCGCCGTGAACGAGGACGAAGGTCGCCACGGCTCAGTGCCCCGCCGCCCACGCCATGCCGAACTGCTCGACGCCGGCCTCCAGCCCCTTCGGCGTGACGCGAATCGCGATCGGGCGGGAGAAGTTGAGCGTGGAGTACGACTCGTCTTTGGGCACCACGGCGTGGCCGCGCTTGGCGAGGCCCGCCAGCGCCGCTTCGCCCACGCGGTTGGAGACCAGCACGTCGCCGCCCTCGGTGTGCACGCGCGGCGCCTCCACGGCCTCCTGGAGTCCGCCGCCGCCGTCGGCGAGGTTGGCGATCACCTGGGGGATCGCCGAGACGATCGCGCGGCCGCCCGGCGCGCCGATGGTCACGTACGGCCGCCCGCGCTTGAAGCCGAGGGCGGGGACCATGTTGACCATGCAGCGCTTGCCGGCGTCCACGGAGTTCGGCTTGCCGGACTCCGGATCGAACCAGATCATCCCGTTGTTGAGCAGGATCCCCGTGCCCTTCACGACCACCCGCGAGCCCCACATCGAGACGGCGGTGTGCGTGAGCGAGACCATGTTGCGGTCGCGGTCCACCGCGCTCACGTGGGTCGTGCAGTCGGGCGCCCGCCCGCTCCGCGGTCCGGCGGCGCCGCCGCGTCCCGCGCGAATGTCCTTCGCGACGGCGCGGGCGTACTCCCGCGAGACCAGCCGCTCCCACGGCGCCTTCACGGTGGCGGCGTCGCCCAGGTGCTCGAAGCGGTCGCGGAAGGCGCGCTTGATGGCGGAGGCGCGCAGGTGCAGCCCCTCCACGGTCTTCCAGCCGACCTTCGACGCGGGGAACTCGCCGAGGATGTTGAGCGTCTCGAGCGCCGTCACGCCGCCCGTCGCGCCGGGCGAGAAGGCCAGCTCGACGTCACGGTAGCGGCCCGTCAGCGGGGCGCCGACGCGCACCTCGTAGTCCGCGAGGTCCTCCTTGGTGATGAGCCCGCCGCCGCGCGCCATCTCGTCCTCGATCGCCTGCGCGATCGCGCCGCGATAGAAGGCGTCCGGCCCTTCCTTGGCGATGAGGGCGAGGCTCGCCGCGAGGTCGGGATAGCGCACGAGGTCGCCCGGCTGCATGGAGGGCGGCCGGTAGACCGAGCGGCCGTGGCGCAGGTAGACGCGCGCCGTCTCGGGAAACGCCGCCAGCTCCTCGAGGTGCTGGGCGTGCTTGAGCGCCAGGTACCAGTCGGGCACGATCCCCGCGCGCGCGATCTCGATGGCCGGCGCCAGGACGTCGGCGAGCGACATCGTGCCCCAGCGCTCCAGCGCCAGGGCGAGCCCCGCCACCGAGCCCGGCACCGCCACCGAGCGGTGGCCGTAGACGTTGGCCTGGCCCTCCACGTTCGGCCACGGGAAGAGCGCGTCCGAGACGCCGCCGACGATTTTGTACATCGTCGCGTGCGCCCTGCGCGGCGCGGCGCCATTGAAGTCGACGGCCAGCGTCTCGCCGCGCTTGGCCAGGTGCACGAGCATCGTGCCCGAGCCGGCGATGGTGGACATGAAGGGCTCGACCACGGTCATGGCGAACGCGGTGGCCACCGCCGCGTCGACGGCATTGCCGCCGCGCTCGAGGATCCGCGCGCCGACCTCGGCGCCCCGAGGATGCTCGGCAACGACCATCCCGCGCGGCGCGCGAGGCGTGAGCTTCGTGACGCTGAGCGCGGATCGGATCATGGGGGGAAGGCTCCTTGCGAGGGATCAGGTGATGCCGGGCATGTACTGGGTGATCTCGACGACCTTGCCCTTGTCGAAATACAGGACCCACCCGCCCGGATAGGTCCACGCGGAGTCGGCGCGGCCGCGGATCGCGGGCCAGTGCCGCCGCGCCCAGTTCGCCATCTGCTGCGCGTCGTCCGAGGTCGAGTACGGCTTGCCGAGCAGCACTTCCACCTGGGCCTTGTCCATGCCGACGGTCACCTGGTGGAAGAAGCGGAAGGCCTGCATCGTCTGGGGATTCGAGGCCGGCCCCTCGTTGTCGCGCAGGTACTTCGCGATGCGGAGGTCGAGCTCGTCGTAGAAGTGGCGCTTCTCTTCCCACGTGGGCGTGCGGCCGTTGGAGAGCATGAGGCCGGTCGACCACATCTCGTCGGCCACCGGCCCCTGCGTGGTGCGATGGTCGATCGTCTCGCGCATGTTCGCGCCGAACAGACCGCACGCGGGCAGCAGGAAGACTGCCACGAGGACGAGCGCGGCACGTCTCACGCGGCCAGAATAGCAGAACCCGGGCCGAAGCCTCATCAGATCAGTGCGCTCTCGAGCACGATGCCGCGGTCCACGGCCCGGGCGGCCTGGGCCAGGAGCCGGGCGGTCTCCACGGGGACGTCGGGGCCCTCGGCGAGCTGGCGCAGGAGGTCGATGAGCCGGCGCATGGCCCGCACGAGGTCGCCCTCGTGGCCGCCGAAGGCTTCGGAGACGATCCCGGCCCAGTCGTCCTCGCCCGACGCCCAGCGGAAGACCGAGGGCATGAACCCCGGGTGCACGCTCACCGGCACCCCGAGGTGCCGCGCGCGCTGAGCCTGCCACACGGCGTCGGCGGCGCCGATGAGGCGGTCGAGGCGCTGCTTGAGCTTGGGGCGCTTCTTGAGGAAGGCGCGCGCCAGCGCCGGCTCGCCGGAGCGCGATTCCTCCAGCAGCGCCGAGCAGAGCGCCGCCGCCTCCGCCACCGTGAGGTCCACGAACAGCCCGCGCGTCAGCATCTCCGCGAGCAGCAGCTCGTTGTCGTGGCGGAGGCTGGCGATGAGCCGTCCCTTGGACTCCAGGCGGCCGTCCCGCACGGCCCCGAACTGCTCGAGCACCTCGACCACGCGCAAGAACTCCTGCCAGTAGGCGCTCCGGAACGTCTCCAGCGCCGACCGCTTCTGCGCCAGGCGCTCGCCCAGCCGCTCCAGATCGCGCGCGGCGGAATCGCAGCGCGTGGTCGCCCCCCACGGGCAGCGATGGCACTCGATCGCGGCCAGCGTCGCCTCCGGGCCTTGCTCGCGCTCGCGGGCCAGGAGGTCGGGGACCGAAAAGCGCGCGAGCTCCTCGCTCAGGTGGCGTAGCCCGCGGTGCTCGCCGTGCCGCACGTCGCGCGGCACGTGAAGGGGCGGCGTCGCCCAGAAGATCTTCTTCACGAGACCGCTCTTCAGCCGGATCACCGCACCGTGAGGCAGGAGCGCGTCGAAGAGCGTGCGGTGGCCGCGGATGGCGTGCACGCCGAGGATCATGGCCAGGCTCGGCGCGCCCTTGCGGCGGACGAGCGCCAGCCGCCCGGGCTCGGCCTCCGCCGGCGCGCGCTCGCCGCGGCGGCCGCCCCGGCCCATGGCGTGGCGCCGCGCGTCCACCTCCTGCCGCGCCCGGCGATAGCGGCCGATGCGCGCGAAATCGCCGCACGGCGCCTCGTACGCCTTCGCGCGCTCGAAGGCATCATCCAGCGCTCGAACTTCCGCTTCCATGTCGCGGATTCGTTTGAGGTTCTGGTACTGGCCGAACGACGACTCGACGCGCTTGCGGAGCAGGTCCGGCGGCGCGCCGGTGCCCAGCAGCAGGGCGACCGAGCCGTAGCCGAGCTTGAACTGGCTCTCGATCGGCTCGGGGGCGCCATCGACCACCCGCAGGAGGTCCTCGAGGCCGTCGCGCGCGTCGAGCGCGATCACGCACTGGCCCTCGGGGTCGATGCCCCGGCGGCCGGCCCGGCCTGCCATCTGCGTCAGCTCGTTGTGGGAGAGCGAGCGGAAGCCGCGGTCGGTGCGCTTGGTCAGCCCCTGGAGCGCGACGGCGCGCGCCGGCATGTGGATGCCGAGCGACATCGTCTCGGTGGCGAAGACCACGCGGCAGAGCCCGCGCTCGAAGAGCGTCTCGATCAGGCGCTTGAGGCCCGGCAGGATGCCGGCGTGATGGGTGGCCACGCCGATGCGGAGCCCCTGGAACACGGCCTGGCTCAGCGCCGACTCGCCGAGCGACGGGCTCTCCGCCAGCGTCTCGCCGACGATGGCGTCCACCTCGCGCCGCTGCTCGCGCGTGATGAGGGGGCGGCCGTCGGCGAGCACGTCCTGCATGGCGCGCTCGCAGCCCGCGCGGCTGAAGATGAAGTAGATGGCGGGCAGCCAGCCGCGCGCGTCGAGGGCCTCGATCAGCACGGTGGGATCGACCACGCGCCGGGTGTACCAGCGCCCGCGGTCGTCCTGGCCGCGCGACTCGTCGCCCACCACGCGGGCCGTGCCCTTGCGGACGGCCGCGATGTCGTGGACGTCGCCGGCGAGGTCGGCGATGAAGTAGTGCAGCGGCACCGGGCGGTCGGGATGGTAGATGGGCACGATGGGCCGGTGCACCAGCGAGATCCAGTCGGCGATCTCCTTCACGTTGGCCACGGTGGCGGAGAGCGCGACGAGCTGCACGTGCTTGGGCGCGCCGACGATGATCTCCTCCCACACCGTGCCGCGGCTCTCGTCGCCCATGTAGTGGCACTCGTCGAGCACGATGAAGCCGAGGTTGTCGAGGCCGCTGCCGAACAGCGCGTTCCGGAGAATCTCCGTGGTCATCACGAGGATGCGCGCCTGCGGATTGACCTTCACGTCGCCGGTGAGGATGCCGACGTTGTCGGCGCCGTAGGCGCGCGTGAAGTCGTTGAACTTCTGGTTGGAGAGCGCCTTCAGCGGCGTGGTGTACGCGATGCGCGTGCCCGTCTCCAGCGCGCACTGGATCGCGTACTCCGCGACGAGCGTCTTGCCGCTGCCCGTCGGCGCCGACACGATCACCGACTGGTCGGCGTCGATGGCACGGATGGCTTCGACCTGGAAGTCGTCGAGGGTGAAGGGAAACTTCGCCCGGAACCGCTCGAAACGCTCCACTTCCCCCACGGTACCACGGGTGGTAGGCTCACCCTCTGTGATCGTCTTCCACGTGGCCGTCACCACCACCGAGGACTACGTCGCCAAGCGCGAGCCGCACCGCCGCGCGCACCTCGAGCGGGTCCAGGGTCTGCGCGCCGCCGGCATCCTGATCGGGGGCGGTCCCGCGCCGGACGGGCGCAGCGTGGACATGTTCTATCGCCTCCAGCAGCCCACGCAGGTCGTCAACGCGATCGAAGAGGATCCGTACTTCCTCGCCGGCGCGTGGACGGGATACACGCCGCGCTCGTTCAGCCATTTCGTCGAGCCGTGGGAGCAGGTGCCGCTGGTGCTCGACGGCTCCCGCGTCGCCACCATCGTCGAGGGGCCCGCCGACGACGAGGACATGGCCCAGTTCGCGCTCATCGAGGCGCGTGGCTCGGGCCGTCTGGCCTTCGGGGGCTTCTTCGAGGGCGCGCGCACGCTGGCCGTCCTGAAGACGCTGCGGCCGGACGAGGGCCTGGCCTGGCTCGCCGAGACCGGCTTCTGGAAGCGGGACGCCCTCGCCGCGCGGCCCTGGCTGCACGTCCTGTAAGCGACGTTATAATCCCCGTCCGGAGGCGCCCATGAAACGATCCCTGCTCATCGCACTCGTGCTCTCCGCGGTGGCCGCCGCCGCGACGCTGCCGCAGCCGCCCGCCGTCGCGCAGGGCAAGACGCTCGTCGTCACCGGCTACGGCGGCCGCTGGTCGGAGGTCATGAAGAAGGCGCTGGTCGCGCCGTTCGAGCAGAAGTACGACGCGCGCGTCGAGATCGTGACCGGCATCACCACGGAGTGGGTGGCCAAGCTCATGGCGGCCGGTCCCGACAACCCGCCCTTCGACGTGGTGATGGGCAACGAGCCGCCGCTGCCGATCCCGCGCGACCGCGGCTTCTTCGACAAGCGCAACCCGGCGGCCGCGCCGAACATCAAGAATGTCTACGACAAGGCCCTCATCGGCGACACGAGCCTCGCCATCTTCTGGGGCCGCATCGGCCTCGCGTATCGCACCGACATGGGGCTCAAGCCGCCGAAGGCGTGGAAGGACTTCTGGGACCCGTCGTACGACGGCAAGCGCGGCATCTACGTCATCGGCAACACGCTGGGGATCAACTTCCTGTTCATGACCGACAAGATCTTCGGCAAGGACTATTTCGACGTGGACGCCGGGATCGGGGCCATCAAGAAGCTGAACGCCAAGATGGTCGACTTCACCGGCACGATGACGAAACACCTCGAGTCGAAGGAAGTCGCGATCGCGGTATTGAACGACAGCGAAACGTACGATCTCGCCAAGCGCGGCATCCCCGTGGACTGGGTGCCGCCCAGCGAGGGCGTGCCGATCCTCGACCAGGTGATCCAGGTGACGAAAGGCAGCAAGAACAAGGACCTCGCGTGGAAGCTCATCGACATGTACCTCTCGCCGGAGGTGCAGACGGCGTTCGCTACCGAGCTCTTCTTCAGCCCCACCAACAAGACGGTGAAGCTGCCGCCCGACGTGGCCAAGAAGACGGTCAGCGGGCCCGCCGACGTCGAGAAGCTCACGCTCTTCGACTGGAACCAGGTGGCCAAGCAGCGCCCGCAGTGGACCGAGCGCTGGAACAAGGAGCTTCGCTGAGCGAGGCCCGCGCCGCCGACGTCGCGCTCCGCGGCCTCGAGAAGCGGTACGGCGCCACCCGCGCGCTCGACGGCGTCTCGCTCGACGTCGTCCCGGGCGAGTTCTTCACGCTGCTCGGGCCCTCGGGCTGCGGCAAGACCACGACCCTCCGCGCCGTGGCGGGCTTCGTCGCCCCCGACGCCGGCGACGTCCTGATCCGCGGCGCGCGCGTCAACGGGGTCCCGCCCCACCGGCGCCACGTCGGCCTCGTCTTCCAGTCCTACGCGCTCTTTCCCCACCGCACCGTGCGCCAGAACGTGGCCTTCGGCCTGCGCATGCAGCGGACGCCCCGCGCGGAGATCGACCGCCTGGTGGCCGAGGCGCTCGCTCTCGTGCAGCTCCCAGGGCACGGCGACCGTTATCCGCGTGAGCTCTCGGGCGGCGAGCAGCAGCGCGTGGCGGTGGCGCGCGCGCTGGTGACGCGGCCGGCCGTGCTCCTGCTCGACGAGCCGCTGGGCGCGCTCGACAAGAAGCTGCGCGACCACATGAAGATCGAGCTCAAGCGGCTGCAGCGCGACGTCGGCGTGACGACGATCTACGTGACCCACGACCAGGAGGAGGCCCTCACCATGTCCGACCGCGTGGCCGTCATGCGCGCCGGGCGCGTCGAGCAGGTCGGCGCCCCGCGCGAGATCTACGAGACGCCCGGCACCGTCTTCGTCGCCGGCTTCATCGGCAACACCAATCTCATCGCCGGGAAGAGCCGCGGCGGCGCCGCCGTCGAGTGCACGGGCGTGACGATCGCGACGGCGGCGAGCGCGCCCGCCGCGGGCTCGCCGGTCACGGTGGCCGTGAGGCCCGAGCGCATCATGCTCGACGACGCCGGCCGGCTCGAGAACGAGGTCGCGGCGACGGTCGCCCACGTCGTCTACCAGGGTGAGACCGTGCGCTACCTGCTCGCCGCCGACGGCGGGCTCGAATTGCAGGCCGTCGAGCTGGGACGCGTACGCTTCCCCGCGGGCACGCGCGTGCGGGCGGGCTGGGCGGCCGCCGACGCGCGCGTGCTGACGTCATGAGCCGGCTGGCGAATCCGAGGCGCGCCACGGCTTCGCCGGGGCGCGTCCGAGCGCTGGGGGGTGTGGGGGGCCATGTCGGGGCCCCCCACGAACAGTCATGAGCAAGGCGAAGATCGGCATGGTGACGGTGGGCCAGGCGCCGCGTGACGACGTCGTGCCCGACATGATGACGCTGCTGCCGGGTGTCGACATCCTGCAGGCCGGCGCCCTCGACGGGCTCGACCGCGCCGCCATCGCACGGTTGGCGCCCGAGGGCGACGACGAGATCCTCGTCACGCGGCTCGCCGACGCGACCCCGGTGTTCGTGGGCAAGTCGCACATCCTGCCGCGGGTGAAGGCGCGCATCGCCGCGCTGGAAGACGCGGGCGTCGC
>DASYTM010000189.1:0-33980 GCA_036002345.1 Candidatus Methylomirabilota bacterium
CCACGCCCGTCTCGCCGCCCGGCTCCTCCTCGCCCGCCTCGATGATCACCACGCCGCGCGCGTAGGGATCGATCTGGCCGAAGAGGTTCAGCTCGACCTCGCGCGGGAAGAACCGGTTCTCGCGCCCGGCGAAGGTGCCGCGGCCCGCCTTCTCGACGTTGCGCTGGGTGACGTTCGCGATGAAGTCACCGGCGATGCCCATGTCGAACAGGAGCTGGCCCGAGCCGCGCTGCTGGTACAGCGCGAACGGCTGGCGCGGGCGCAGCAGCTCGGCGGGCGACAGCGGCGTCGCGGTGCCCGGCGCCTGCGCCACCGGGACGGACGGCTGCGCCGGCGGGGGCGCGGCCACGGGCGCGGGCTGCGCCTCCAGCCGCTGCAGCCGCTGGCTCAGCGACTCGATGGCCTTCTGGTACTGCTCCTGCTGCTTGCGCAGCTGCTCGATCTCGCGGCGGAGCGCCTCCGCATCTTGCGACTGCGCCAGGACCACGGCCGGCGCCCACAGCGCCCACAGCACGACGGCGACGACGAATGCACGCATGAGAATTCCTCCCCTGAGTTTGGGATCGGGGCTCGGGATCGGCGGGCGCGTGCCCGCGATCAGGAGCGGCGAAGCGTGAAGGGGGGTGCTAGCGGACGGGAGGCGCGCGCGAATCCGCGCCGGCGCAGGGCAGCGCCTCGGCGCGGCGTGCCGCGGAAACGACGAGCGGGGTCGCGAGGACGACGACGAGGACCGCCGTGGCGGCCGCGGTGAGCGCGGCGGCGCCGGCGACGGCGTAAAACGTGCGGTCGTGCTCCTGGTTGTAGAGGCCGAGGCCGGGGCCGTCGTGCGTGTGGACCATCGCGGCGCCGGCGAACAGCAGCGGCAGCAGGAGGATCCCCAGGATCCAGGTCCCGAGCGGCCGCGACACGCGCGGGATCACGACTTCCGCCAGTCCATGTGCGTGCCGGTGATGCGGTCGGCGACGAGGTTGCGCATCATCTCCAGCGTGCCGCCGCCGATGGCGAACATGCGCGCGTCACGCATCATGCGCTCGAGCGGCAGCGTGCGGCCGTAGCCGGCCGCGCCGTGGATCTGCAGGGCCTCGCTGGTCACCTGCTGGGCCGTCTCCGCCGCGAACGTCTTGGCCTTGGCGGCCTCCAGCGCGTCGGGGAAGCCGTGGCCGGCGCGCGCGGCCGCGCGGTGGATCAAGAGGCGCGCGGCGTCGATCTTGATCGCCATGTCGGCGAGCTTCCAGCGGATGCCCTGAAAGTCGCCGATGGCGCGGCCGAACTGCCGCCGCGTGCCCGCGTAGGCGAGGGCCTTCTCGTAGGCGCCCTGGGCGAGGCCCAGCGCCACCGGGGCCGCGCCAAGGCGCTGGCCGTTGTAGGCGGCCATCAGCTTCTTGAAGCCGTCGCCCGGGCCGACGAGGAGATAGTCGGGCGGCACCTCGCAGCCCTCGAAGTGCAGCTCGCCCTCGGGGATGCCGCGCAGGCCCATCATGAATTCGCGGCGCCCGATGCGGAATCCGGGCATGTCGCGCTCGACGAGGACGCCGCCGATGCCCTCGGCGCCCGCGCGGCCGCCGAAGCGGCCGTACACGAGGTAGAGCCGCGAGGTCCCCGCCCCCGTGATCCAGCACTTGTGGCCGTGAATCCGGTAGCCCGCCGGCGTCTCCTCGATCCGGGTCTCCATGTCGGTGGCCGCGGAGCCCGCCGCCGGCTCGCTGATCGCGATGGCGGGCTTCTCGCCCTCGAGCACCCACGGGAACCACCGCCGCTTCTGCGCCTCGGTGCCGTACGCGGTGAGCGAGCCGACCACGCCGAGGTTGCCCTCGACGACGATGCGCCCGGTGATCCCGCAGGCGCGCGCGATCTCCTCGATGACGAGGACGACGTCGAGGAGCGGCCGCCCGCCGCCACCGTACGCGACGGGGATCGTCAGCCCCATGAAGCCCGCCGCGGCCACGTCCTTCACGTTCTCCCACGGGTACTCTTCCGTGGTGTCCCAGCGTGCGGCGCGCTCGGCGAAGGTGCGGTCGGCGAGGTCGCGCGCGCGCCGCCGGAGGTCCTGCTGCTCGGGGGTCAGC
The DNA here is from genome assembly GCA_036002345.1 of Candidatus Methylomirabilota bacterium. Taxonomy (GTDB): domain Bacteria; phylum Methylomirabilota; class Methylomirabilia; order Rokubacteriales; family CSP1-6; genus AR12. The sequence goes on from DASYTM010000189.1 coordinate 2,067, forward strand.
TCGAAATCCATGGGCCTAGATGTGAATCGCGTGGCCGAGGGCGGCCAGCGTGGCTTCGAGCGCGGCCTCGGACAGCGTGGGGTGGGCGTGGATCGTGTGCATCATCTCCTCGAGGGTGGCCTCGAGGGTGCGTCCGACCGCGAACTCGTGGATGATCTCCGTCGCCTCGGGGCCGATGATGTGCGCGCCGAGGATCTCGCCGGTCTTGCCGTCGGCCACGACCTTGACGAAACCCTCGGTGTCCGCGAGGGCCACCGCCTTGCCGCTGGCCGTGAACGGGAACTTGCCGACGGCGAGCTCGCGCCCGCCCTCTTTGGCCTTGGCCTCCGTGAGCCCGATCGAGGCGACCTGCGGCCGGCAGTAGGTGCACGACGGCACGTTGCCGTAGTCCACCGGGCGCGGGTTCTTTCCTGCGATCGCCTCGGCGGCGACCACGCCCTCGGCCATGGCCTTGTGGGCGAGCAGCGGCGCGCCCGCCATGTCGCCGATGGCGTAGACGCCCTTGACCGAGGTTTCCATGGTGGCCGAGACCTTCACGAAGCCGCGCTCCATCGCGATGCCGAGGGCCTCGAGCCCGACGCCCTTCGTCCGCGCGCCGCGGCCCACCGCCATCAGCACCTGCTCGGCCTCGAGCTTGCCGCCGTCGGTCTCGATCACGACGCCGGCGCCGCCCGGCTTGACGGCGCTCACCTTCACGCCGGTCTTGATGGCGATGCCGCGGCGCGAGAGGCTCCGCGTGAGCTGCGTCGAGACCTCCTCGTCCTCGATCGGGACGATGCGCGGCAGCGCCTCCAGCAGCGTGACCTCCACGCCGTAGGTGCGGTACACGTCGGCGAACTCCACGCCGACGGCGCCCGCGCCGATCACGACGATGGACTTCGGCTTGGTCTCGTTGCGCACGGCGCCGTTGGACGAGATCACGGTTTTCTCGTCGATGGTCACCCCGGGCAGCGATTTCGGCTCCGAGCCCGTGCCGAGGATCACCGCGCGCCCCGCCTCCAGCGTGGTGACGCCGTCCTTGCCCTTCACCTCGACGACGTTCTTCGCCTTCAGCGAGCCCGTCCCGGGGAAGAGCGTGATCTTGTTCTTGCGGAAGAGGAACTCGACGCCCTTGGCCATCCGATCGGCCACGCCGCGGCTGCGCTGCACGGCCGCCGCGTAGTCCACCTTCATCCCCTGCACCGTGATGCCCCACGTCTCGGCCTTCTCGAAGAGGTGCACGACCTCGGCGTTGCGCAGCAGCGCCTTGGTCGGGATGCAGCCCCAGTTCAGGCACACGCCGCCGGGGCGATCGTCCTCCACGGTGGCGACGGTGAGCCCGAGCTGCGCGGCGCGAATCGCGGAGACGTACCCGCCGGGGCCGGTGCCGACGACGACGACGTCATACTTATTTGCCGTCGGGGCGCTTCCGCGCCCGACGGTCGGGCTCTCGCCGGCCGGGCTCATACCAGCAGCCGCAGCGGCTCTTCGAGCAGTCGCTTGACGTCCTGGAGGAACTTCGCGCCCATGGCGCCGTCCATCACGCGGTGGTCGCACGAGAGCGTGAGCGCCATGCGGCGGCCGACGCCCAGCCCCTCGTCGGTGACGACGGGCACCTTCCGTACGGACCCCACGGCGAGGATCGCGCCCTCGGGCGGGTTGATGATGGCCGAGAAGTCGCGCACGTCGAACATGCCGAGGTTCGAGATCGAAAAAGTAGCTCCCGACAATTCCTGCGCCCGAAGCTTTCGCGACCGAGCTCGTTCAGCAAGATCACGCGCTTCGACGGCGATCTGCGCCAGCGTTTTCTGATTCACGTCGCGCAGCACCGGCGTGATGAGGCCTTCCTCCAGCGCGACGGCGATGCCCATGTGGACGCGGTGGAACACGCGGATCGACTCGCCCTGGAACGACGCGTTCACGCCCGGGTGCTGCAGCAGCGTGATGGCGCAGGCGCGGACGATGAAGTCGTTCACCGAGATCTTCGGCTGGCCCTCGAGCCCGTTCAGGTCTTCGCGGAGATCCCAGGCGCGATCCATCGCGACTTCGGAGGTCACGTAGAAGTGCGGCACCGGCGCCTTCGACAGCGGCATCCGCTTGGCGATCGCGGCCCGCATCGGCGTGAGCGCCACGTCCTCGAACTCCGGGCCCGTCACCGACGGCTGCGCGACCGGGCGGAGCGCCGGGGCCGCGGTCGCCGCCGGCGCCGTGGCCGCCGCCTCGACATCGCGCCGAACGATCCGCCCGCCCGGCCCGCTCCCCTGGATCAGCTTCAGATCCACACCCGACTGCGCCGCGATCTTTCGCGCAAGCGGCGACGCCTTCACACGCCCGCCCCCGGTCGACGGCACGCCCTGGGGGGCCTGCGCCTGCGCCTCCGCCTGCGCCCCCTGGGGGGTTTGGGGGGCCATCTCGGGGCCCCCCATCTCTTTAGAAGAGCTTGCAACAGCCTGTTGCCCCGACCCGGAGCTTGCAACAGCCGGTTGCCCCGACCCGGCGCTTGCAACAGCGCGTTGCGCCGTCGGAGCCGCCGCCGCCGGCTGGCGCGCCGCCGGGTCCTCGCTCTTCGGCTGCGGCGGCACGGCGGCCGGCCGCTCGGCCATCGCCGGCTTCGCGGTGGCGGAGGGCGCGGGACTGGGCGCCGCGGGGGCGGCACTGGGCGCGGCGGCCGCGCCGCCGCCGGCCTGGCCGACGACGGCGTTGATGTCGTCGTTCGCGTCGGCGATGACGCCGATCAGCGTGCCGACGGGCGCCTTCTCACCGGCGGGGACCAGGATCTTGCGCAGCACGCCGCCGCCGAACGCCTCCATCTCCACGTCGGCCTTGTCGGTCTCGACCTCGGCCAGGATGTCCCCGCTCTGGATCTGATCGCCTTCCTTCTTGAGCCACTTGATGATCTTGCCGGTCTCCATCTGCTCCGACAGCTTCGGCATCACGACCTTGGTCACGGCCATGGTCAGCGGCTCCCGTTGGCGTAGCAGACGCGGCGGATGGCGTCGGCGATCTTCTCTTTGGTCGGCGTCTTCAGGCGCTCGAGGTTGCGGGCGTACGGCATCGGCGCCTGCTCGCCGGTGACCCGCAGCACGGGCGCGTCGAGGTCGTCGAAGGCCTCCTCGGTGATCTCGGTGGCGATCTCCGAGCCCATGCCGGCGAAGCCGGCGCCGGCCTCGACGACGACCGCGCGGTGCGTCTTGCGCACCGAACCGAGGATGGTGGCGGTATCGAGCGGTTGAAGAGTTCGAGGATCCACGATCTCGACCGAGATGCCGTCTTTGGCCAGGTCCTCGGCGGCTTCCATGGCGCGGTACATCATGCCCATGTAGGCGACGACGGTCACGTCCGTCCCCTCGCGGCGGACGATGGCCTGGCCGAGCGGGATCGTGAAGTCGGGATCGTCCGGCACTTCGCCCTTGACGTTGTAGAGCGTCTCGGACTCGATGAAGATGACCGGGTTGTCGTCGCGGATCGAGGACTTCAACAGCCCCTTGGCGTCCGCCGGCGTGGACGGGCGCACGACCTTCAGCCCGGGCACGTGGTAGAAGTACACCTCCATCGACTGCGAGTGCTGCGCGGCGAGCTGGTGCGCGGGGCCGCCGGGGCCGCGGATCACGATGGGGACGTTGTACTGGCCGCCCGACATGTAGCTGAGCTTCGCCGCCGAGTTGACGATCTGGTCGAGGGCCAGCAGCGCGAAGTTGAACGTCATCATCTCGACCACGGGCCGGAGCCCGACCATGGCCGCGCCGATGCCGACCCCGGTGAAGCCCGACTCCGCGATGGGCGTGTCCACGATGCGCTTGGGCCCGAACTCCTTCAGCAGCCCCTGGGTCACCTTGTAGGCGCCCTCGTAGAGCCCGACCTCCTCGCCGATGACGAAGACGTTCGGGTCGCGCGTCATCTCCTCGCGGAGGGCCATGTTCAGCGCCTCGCGATAGGTCATCACCGCCATCTCAGGCGCTCTCCTTGAAGATGTCGGCGAACAGCTCGGACGCCGGCGGCTCCGGCGAGGCGTCGGCGAAGGCCACCGCCTCGTCCACGAGGTCGTTGACGTCCTTTTCGATCTTCTTCACGTCGTCGTCGGTCAGCAGGCCCGCTTTCAGGGCGCGGTCCCGGAGCAGCACGATCGGATCGCGCAGCTTCTCGCGCTCGACCTCTTCCTTCGTCCGGTACACGGCGCCGGCGGGATCGCGCATCGAGTGGCCGCGGAAGCGGTACGTGCGGGCCTCGATGAGGGTGGGCGTGCCGTCCTTGCGCGCGCGCGCGACGGCGGTGCCCACGGCCTCGCGCACGGCGAGCACGTCCATGCCGTCCACGGGCTGGGCGGGGATGCCGTACGTCTCACCGAACTTCCAGATCTCGGTCTGGGCCAGCGCGCGCTCCAGCGAGGTGCCCATCGCGTAGCGGTTGTTCTCGCAGATCCAGATGACGGGCAGCTTCCAGAGAGCGGCGAGGTTGAGCGATTCGTGGAACTCGCCCTCGGGCACGGCGCCGTCGCCGAAGTAGCACACGATGACCTGGTCGCCCTCGCGGTACTTGATGGCGAACCCGACGCCGGCGGCGATCGGCAGGTGCGCGCCGACGATGGCGTGGCCGCCCAGGAAGTTGTGCTCCTTGTCGAAGAGATGCATCGACCCGCCCTTGCCCTTGCTGAGCCCGTCCACGCGGCCGAACAGCTCGGCCATCACGCGGCGCGGGTCGGAGCCCTTCACCAGGCAGTGGCCGTGCTCGCGGTAGGTCGAGATCGCGTAGTCGTCACGCCGGAGGACGGAGGTGGTGCCGACGGCCACCGCCTCCTCACCGATCGAAAGGTGCAGGAACCCACCGATCTTGCCGAGCGCGTACGCCTCGGCGGCCTTCTCCTCGAAACGGCGGACGAGCTGCATCTCGTACAGAAGCCGGCGCGCGAGGTCGGCGTCGATCCCGAGCCCCGGCGCTGCTTTCTGAGTCATCGTCTTGGCCATGCCCTACCCCCTGCCCCTACTTTATATCTTTCATAGGCTCGCCTCGCCTCCGGCTGCGGCTCGCACTACCACCGCATCAGGCTCAAATCGTCCACGGACAGCCGCCGGCGCAGCCGGAAGATGGCGACGATGATCGCCAGTCCCACGGCCACTTCCGCGGCGGCCACCGCCATCACGAAGAACACCACGGCCTGCCCCTCGGCGGACCCCAGCCGGTGGCCGAAGGCCACGAAGGCCAGGTTCGCCGCGTTCAGCATCAGCTCGATCGACATGAAGATCACGAGCGGGTTGCGGCGCACGATGACGCCGACCACGCCGATCGAGAAGAGGGCGGCGGACAGCGCGAGATACCAGGACTCGGGAGCGGTGCCCGTCACGCCGTCAGCTCGCCCGTCCGCGCGCCAGCACCAGCACGCCCACCATCGCGGCGAGCAGCAGCACCGACGTCAGCTCGAACGGGAACAGGTAGTCGGTGAACAGCAGGCGGGCGATCCCCTCCACGCCGTCGGGCGGGCGCGCCGCCGCCGCGCCGGGCGGCCGCCCGCGCAGCCCGGTCGTCACCACGACGCCCAGGAGCACGAGCAAGAGCCCGCCCACCGGCAGCGCGAGCAGCCGCCACGCCCGGCGCGGATCGGGCCCAGTCTCCTCCTTGCCGGGGATCAGCACCATGATCGCGAACACGAAGAGGACCATGATGGCGCCGGCGTACACGACCACCTGCGCGGCGGCCAGGAACTGGGCGCCGAGCGTCAGGTAGAGGGCGGCCACCGCGCCGAGGTTCACGACGAGGAAGAGGGCCCCGTGGATCGGGTTGCGCCGCAGCACGAGCCCGAGCGCCGAGCCCACGGCGATCCCGGCCACGATGACGAACGCCAGCGCGCTCATGTCACACGATCCGGTCGGCGGGGATCGGGACGGGCGAGCGTGGCACGCCGCCGGGCCCCGCCGGCTCGAGGGCGAGCAGCATCTCCTTCGTGTAGATCATGCCGCGCCGGCTGTACGAGGAGAACTCGAGGATGCCGGTATCCATCCGGATGGCGTCCTCGGGACACGCCTCCACGCAGAAGCCGCAGAACACGCACTTGCCGAGATCGATGTCGAAGCGCTGCGGCATCTTCTCGATCTCGGGGTTCGGGTGCTCGTCGGCCACGATGTAGATGCAGCGCGCCGGGCACACCGTCTCGCACATCATGCACGCCACGCAGCGCGGCGAGCCGTCCTCGCGCCGCACGAGCCGGTGCAGCGAGCGCAGGCGCGGCGAATACGGCCGGCGCTCCTCGGGGTACTGGATGGTGACGGCGCCGCGCGCATCCTTGCGGCCGAGGGCGTGGGCGAGGTGCTTGCCCATGTTGGCGAAGAAGTGCCGGCCCGTGAGCACGAGGCCGGAGACGACTTCCTTCAGGTAGAAGCGCTGGCCGCCCTTCACGGATGGCCTCCCCACGCGAGCAGCACGGCGCCGGTGAGCACGATGTTGAGGATCGAGAGCGGGAAGAGCCCGAGCCACCCGAGCCGCATGGCCTGGTCGTAGCGGAAGCGTGGCAGCGTCCAGCGAATGAGCATCATGAGGAAGATCATCACCGCCACCTTGGCCGAGAACGCGCCGACTTGCAGGGCGACCACGGCGAGGTGCGGCAGCGGCACCGCCACGCCCCAGGGGAAGTGGAAGCCGGTCTCGTAGAGGTACGGCACCTGCCAGCCGCCCAGGAAGAGCGAGGTCGTCAGCCCCGCCACCACCACCGTCTCCAGGAAGTCCGCCATCGCGAACATGCCGAACTTCATCCCGCTGTACTCGACGAAGTAGCCGATGATCTCCGACTCGCCCTCCGGCATGTCGAAGGGGATGCGCTTGGTGGCCGCGATGCCCGCGGTGAGGAAGAGGATGAAGCCGAGCGGCTGGGTGACGATCCCCCACTTGGGGATCCAGCCGAAGAGCAATTCACCCTGCGCCCGCGAAATATCTTGTAGATCGAGGGAGCCGTACCACATCACCACGCCCATGATCGAGGCTCCGATGGCGATCTCGGCCGTGATCATCAGCGCGGCGGCGCGCTGGCCGCCGAGCAGCGCGAAGTTGTTGGCCGACGACCAGCCCGCCATCATCACGCCGTACACGCCGAGCGAGAGCATCGCGAAGACCCAGAGGATGCCGACGTCGAGGGTGACGGCCTGCAGCGGGATCTCGCGGCCGGCCACGCGGAGCGTGTCGCCGAACGGAATCGCCGCGAAGGCCACCAGGCCGAAGAAGACGGAGACGAACGGCGCCAGCTTGAAGAGGATCCGGTCGGCGCGCGCGGGGAGGAAGTCCTCCTTGGTCAGCATCTTGATGGCGTCGGCGAGCGGGTGGAGCAGCCCCAGGAGGCGCAGGCGGATGTGCGTGAACGGAATCCGGATGTCCGCGCGGTTGGCGCCGATCCGGTCCTGCATGATCGCCGACTGCTTGCGCTCCACCCACGTGAGCAGGCCGCCGAGATTGAGGATGAACATCATGATGAAGAGCACGCGGCCGAACGCGATGCCCAGGTCCAGGATCACAGGCTCGCCTCGCCTGCGGCTGCGGCTCGCACCGCCACCACCGTCGCGGTCATGCCGGAGCGGCCGCGCGCCGGCCGGGCGGCGCGGGGGCGGTGGTCGGGGCGGCGCCCGCGAGCATGGCGCCGCCGTCGCCGATGGCCTGGTAGGTGAGCCCCGCGAAGGCGGGCACGCGGGCCGCCAGCTCGCGGAACCAGAGCTCGGCGCGCGCGCCGGCGGGCGTGCCGCCGAGCTGCGCCAGGACGCGGCCGACGAGGTCCCACGTGGCGAGCGCGTCGCCGAGCGGCTCCACGGCGGCGCGGAAGCGCTGGACGCGGCCCAGGAAGTTGGTGAACGTGCCGTCGCGCTCGACCCACGCCGCCAGCGGCAGCACCAGTGAAGCCAGCGCGCTGGTGGCGTTGTCGTTGGTCCCCGTGAAGATCACCGTCCCCGCCCGCTCGAACGCCTGGGCGACCTCGCCGGCCGCCCACCCGCTCGCCATCAGGTCGTGCTGGATCACCCACAGCACTTTGAGCCGTCCCGCCCGCGCCGCGGCGAGGATGGCCGCGGCGTCGCCGTCGAGCCCGATGGCCTCAGCGCCGCGCGTGTTGGGATGGCGGTCGGCGCGCAGCAGGAAGTCGTCCTCCCCGGCCTCCGCGGCGGCCGGCACGCGGAACGCGAGCTGGCGGATGCCGCGGTGCTCGGCCAGCCGCTTCAGCGCGACGAGGTCCTCGTTGGCGAGATCGGGCGAGGCGAGGATGGCGATCTCGTCGGGCGCGTGGTCGCGGAGGGCGGCCGCGAGCAGCCCGAGCGCGTCGTCCCGCGTGACGTCGGCGCCGCGGTGGCGCGCGAAGCGGATGCGGCTCGGGTCGTCCACGGCCCCGAAGCCGTAGCGGCCGACGTCGCAGATCCACCACGCGTTCACGGCGTCGTTGAAGCGCGGCTTGAGGCGCGCCACGCGCCGGCCCTCGGCGTGGTGCGGGCGCTTTCGGTTGACGTGGACGTCGACGTTGCAGCCGCGCGCGCAGCCGGGGCAGATGGACTTCGTGGTGTCGAGGTACCAGACGCGCACCTGGAAGCGGAAGTCGCGGTCGGTGAGCGCGCCGACCGGGCAGATGTCCACGACGTTGCCCGAGTAGTTGTTCTCGAGGTCGTGGCCGGGGAAGAGCCCGATCTCGGAGTGGTCGCCGCGCGCGAAGATGCCCAGCTCGCCCGTGCCCGTGATCTCGTCGCAGAAGCGCACGCAGCGCGAGCAGAGGATGCAGCGCTCGGCGTCGAGCATGACGTGCGGGCCGAGGGGCACGGCCTTGGGCTTGTGGACCTTCTCGTCCGTCATGCGCGGGTCGTAGAGGCCGTGCTTCATGTAGTAGATCTGCAGCCAGCACTCCCCGGCCTGGTCGCACACCGGACAGTCGAGCGGGTGGTTGATCAGGTGGAATTCCATGATCGACCGGCGCGTGTCCTTCACGCGGTCGGTCTGGGTGTGCACCACCATGCCGTCGGTCGCCTGCGTGTTGCACGCGATGGACGGGCGCGGCGTCTTCTCGATGTCCACCATGCAGAGCCGGCACTGGCCGGCGATCGACAGCCCCGGGTGGTAGCAGTAGTGCGGCACCTCGATGCCCAGCCGCCGCGCGGCCTCGATGAGGTTGGTGCCGGCCGGAACCTCGATCTCCTTGCCGTCGATGGTCAGCTTCGGCACGGGCTCACGCTCGGCATAGGGCCTCGAACTCGGGGCGGAATTTCTCGATGTAGGAGATGTAGGGGCCGATGGCGCCGTCGTAGAAGGCGCAGATCGTGGTGCCGCCGCCGCGCTTGGCCACGTCCAGGATCGTGTCGAGGTCGTCCTTGCGCCCGTGGCCGTCCACGATGCGGTGGACCATCTTTTCGATCCAGCCCGTGGACTCGCGGCACGGCGTGCACTGGCCGCACGACTCGTGGGCGTAGAAGCGCGCCAGCACCAGGAGCGCCTCGGGAATGGACACGCTCTCGTCCATCACCATCACGCCCGCGGAGCCGATCATGGTGCCGGCGTTCCGGCAGCCGTCCACGTCCATGGTGACGTCGATCTCGTCGGCGGTGAGGATGGCCGCCGAGCCGCCGCCCGGCACCACGGCCTTCAGCCGGCCCGTGCCGCTCACCCCGCCCGCCAGCTCGATGAGCTGCCGCAGCGTGATCCCCACCGAGGTCTCGTACACGCCGGGCTTCTTCACGCGCCCGGACACCGAGTACATGCGGGTACCGCCCTGGGTCTTCGTGCCCAGGCCCGCGAACCACGCGGCGCCGCGCTCGATGATGGGCGGCACGCAGCAGAGCGTCTCGACGTTGTTGACGATGGTGGGCGCGCCGAACGCGCCCTTGACGGCGGGAAACGGCGGCTTGATCTTCGGCCAGCCCTTCTTGCCTTCCAAGGACGATAGAAGTCCTGTTTCTTCACCACAGATGTAGGCACCGGCCCCGCGGTGAACAACGATCTCGAACCCCTGGCCGAGGAGTCCCGCGTCGTACGCTTCTTTGACCGCCGCGCTGAAGATGCGCCACGGCTGGACGTACTCGCCGCGGATGTACACGAAGCCGAGCGCGGAGCGGATGGCCCGCGCGGTGATCAGCATGCCCTCGATCAGCGCGTGCGGGTCCTTCTCGAGGAGGTAGCGGTCCTTGAACGTCCCCGGCTCGCCCTCGTCGGCGTTGACGACGAGGTAGACGGGCCCGGTGTGGCCCTTGGGGACGAACGACCACTTCATGCCGGTGGGGAACCCGGCGCCCCCGAGGCCGCGCAGGTTCGACTTCTTGACCTCGTCGACGATGGCGGCGGGCTCCATGGCCTTGGCCTTCTCCCAGGCCGCGTACCCGCCTGAATTCTTGTACGTAGAAAGGAGATGAGAATTCGAGCGGTCGAAATTACGCATGAGGACAAGTTCGGCCATTACCGAAGGCCCTCGAGAATTCGATCGCACTTCTCGGGCGTGAGATTCAGCTCGTACCGGTCGTTGACCTGGGCCATGGGCGCGGCTTCACACGCGCAGAGGCACTCGACTGCTTGGAGCGTGATGCGGCCGTCCTCGGTCGTCTCGCCGCGCTGGACACCGAGCCGCGCCTCGAGGTGGCGCAGGATGTCCTGGGCGCCCGCGAGGTGGCAGGAGAGGTTGTGGCACACGGCGACCACGTGGCGGCCCTTGGGCTGCTGGAAGTACATCGTGTAGAACGTCACGACCTCGTGCACGTGCGCCGGGAACAGCCCGAACAGCCCGGCCACGTAGGTCTCGACGTCGAGCGAGATGTAGCCGAAGGTGTCCTGGGCCATGTGCAGCACGGGCAGGAGCGCGCCGCGCGGGTCGGGATAGAGCCCCTGGAGGCGGCGCACCTCGGCGAGCTGCTCGGGCGAAAACTGGATCCGCGCGATCATCCGTCGTGGGGGGCCCTGAAATGGCCCCCCAGCCCCTTAAGCGAGAGGGCTGACGCCCCCTCGGACTCCCCGGCCCACGCTCGGACGCGCCCCGGCGGAGCCGTGGCGCGCCTCGGGTTTGCCGTCGGCTGTCTCATCGGTCCAACTCGCCGCCGATCATGTTCACGGAGCCGAAGGTCGGGATGAGGTCCGCGATCATCTCGCCCTCGATCATCCGGTGCAGTGCCGCCATGGGGGGCAGGCACGGCGGGCGGCAGCGCACGCGGTAGGGACGATCGCCGCCGTCGGAGACGACGTAGAAGCCGAGCTCGCCGTTGGCGCCCTCCGAGGCGAAGTAGGCCTCACCCTGCGGCGGGCGGATCCCGTAGCCCTCCATGACGAGCATGAAGTGGTTCATCAGCCCCTCGATGGAGCCGTACGTCGTTTCCTTGGACGGCATCACCACGCGCTTGTCGTGCGTGTTGACGCGCTCCAGCTCGCGGCGATTCTGGCCCAGGAGATTCGGGGAGAGGGTGATGGGCACGAGCAGGAGCCCCTCGGTCTTGCCCTGCTTGCCCTGGTCCACGTAGGTCGCGGGATCGATGGGCCGGCCCTCGAAGTCGACGTTGATGGGGCCGCCGGGGATGGCGGCGAGTGCCTGCTCGGCGATGCGCATCGCCTGCTCCATCTCCGCCATGCGCACGAGGTAGCGCGAATAGTTGTCGCCGTCCTTCTGCGTCGGCACCTCGAACTCCACGCGGTCGTAGGCCCAGTGGGGCGAGGCCCGGCGCACGTCATAGCCGACGCCCACGGCGCGGAGGAGCGGGCCGGTGATCGCGTAGGCGATCGTCTCCTCGCGCGTCAGCACGCCGATGCCGACCATGCGGTCCATGAAGATCCGGTTGCCCGTGAGGAGCCGGTGGACCTCGTCGAGCACCTCGCGCGTCTCCTTGAAGGCGTTCTTGACCTTGGCCTCGAACCCCTCGGGGAGATCGGCCTTCACGCCGCCCACGCGGCCGTAGGAGATCGTGAGCCGCGCGCCCGTCACGTCCTCCACCAGCTCCCACAGGAACTCGCGCGCCTTGATCATGTAGAGGAAGACCGTGAACGCCCCGAGCTCCATGGCGGAGGCGCCCACGCACGTCAGGTGGTCGCAGACGCGCGAGATCTCCGACATGATCGTGCGGATGTACTTGCAGCGGTCGGTCACCTCGATGCCGAGCAGCTTCTCGACGGCGTTGGCGTAGGCGAAGTTGTTGATGAGCGGCGAGACGTAGTTCAGCCGGTCCGTGTAGGGAATGGCGTTGTTCCAGCCGCCGACCTCGCAATCCTTCTCGAAGGCGCGGTGGAGATAGCCGATCTCGACGTCGGCCTTGCGGATCGTCTCCCCGTCCAGGTCGGCGACGATCCGGATGATCCCGTGCATGGCCGGGTGCGCGGGCCCCATGCCCACGGTGAGGTTCTGGCCGGAGCCCGTGCCGCTCCCCTCGCCCAGCATGATCTCGCGGCGCGTGAGGTCGGCCACGGTCAAATCCGCGGGCCGATCAGCGGCTGGCGCCGGTTGATCGGGTCGTCCTTGCGCAGCGGGTGGCCGACGAACTCCTCGTACATGAGCAGGCGGCGCGGGTCGGGATGGCCCTCGAAGCGGATGCCGAACATGTCCCACACCTCGCGCTCGAGCCAGTTGGCGATCGGCCACAGCGGCACCGCCGTCGGCACCACGGCATCGTCCTCGTCCACGCGCACCTTGAGCCGCACGCGGTGGTTCCCGCGCAGGGAATAGAGGTGGTAGACGACCTCGAAGCGCGGGCCGTCCTCGCGGCCGGGATACTTCTGGTAGTCCACCGCGGTGAGGTCCATGAGCACGTCGAAGCCGAGCTCGGCGTCGTCGCGACAGAGGCGCAGCGCGCCCGCGAGGGCTTCGCGTTGCACGACGGCGGTGTGGTCGCCGTGCTGATCGTGGGTCTCGACGATGGCCGAGCCGAGGCGTGCGCGCAACCGCTCGAGGATCGCGCTTCCGCCTGTCACAGGCGCGCCTCGCGCAAGACCGCGCTGCGGCTGCGCAAAGCCATCAGTACCGCTGCGTCCCGACCGCGATCTTGTCCTGCAGCTTCATGAGCCCGTCGAGCACCGACTCGGGCCGCGGCGGGCAACCCGGGATGTAGATGTCGACGGGAATGATGGTGTCGATGCCCTGCACGGTGGCGTAGTTGTCGTAGAAGCCGCCCGTGCACGTGCACACGCCGAAGGCCACCACCCACTTCGGCTCCGTCATCTGGTCGTAGATGCGTTTCAGGACGGGCGCCATCTTGTGCGAGATGGTCCCCACCACGAACAGCACGTCCGCCTGACGGGGTGAGAAGCGAGGAAGACCCGCCCCGAACCGATCGACGTCGTAGTGCGAGCACGCCGTGGCCATGTACTCCATGCCGCAGCACGCCGTCACGAACGGGTACTGGAAGATGGAGTACTTGCGCGCCCAGCCGATGGCTTCGTCCAGCCGCGAGGTGAAGAAGCTGCCTACTCCCACTCGAGCCCTCCCTTGAGCCAGATATAGAGGTAGCCGAGCATCAGGATGCCGAGGAACACCAGCATCTCGACGAATCCGAACCAGCCCAGCCGGCGGAACAGCATCGCCCACAGCCAGAGGAAGAACAGCTCGATGTCGAACAGGATGAACAGGATCGCGATCGTCGAGAACTTGATCGGGAACCGCCCCTCGCTCACCCCGATCGGATCCTTGCCGCACTCGAAGGGCTCGAGCTTCACCGGCGTCAGGCGCCTGGGCGCGAGCAGCGCGGGGAGACCGAGGAGCGCGCCGGCCACGCCGGCCGCGAACGCGAACGTCAGGAGAATGGTCGAATATTCCATTTATAGGAGCGCGGCGCCCGGGTCGGGGCGTGGGTGGCCTGCACGAGATGCGTGTGGCTCCGCTCCGCGGACATTCGTTCCGGCGCTGTCGGCCTGCTTCTTGGCGTGGTACGAGGAGCGGACGAGGGGACCGGCCTCGACGTGGGTGAAGCCGAGGGCCCGGCCGGCGTCGGCCAGCTCGGCGAATTCCTCCGGCCGGTAGTAGCGCAGCACGGGCAGGTGCTGCGCCGAGGGCCGGAGATACTGGCCGAGGGTCAGGATCGAGACGCCGACCACGACGAGGTCGCGCATGGTGGCGAGCAGCTCGTCGCGCTCCTCGCCGAGCCCGAGGATGATCCCCGATTTCCTCGGCAGGGCCGGCGCAGCCGCGCGCGCCTGCCGGAAGAGATCCAGGGTCCGCTCGTAGCGGCCGCCGTGGCGCGCCAGCTTGTACAGGCGCGGCACCGTCTCGGTGTTGTGGTTCAGGATGTCGGGCGCGGCGTCGATCACGGTCTGCAGCGCGGCGGCGTTGCCGAGGAAGTCGGGGATCAGCACCTCCACGCGGCAGCGCGGCGCGTGCTGCCGCACGGCGCGGATCGTGGCGGCCCAGTGCGCCGCGCCGCCGTCGGCGAGGTCGTCGCGGTTCACCGACGTGATCACGACGTACTCGAGGCCGAGATCGCGCACGGCGCGGCCGATGCGCTCGGGCTCCTCGCGGTCCTCCCACGTCGGCCGCCCGTGGGCGATCGCGCAGGAGCCGCAGTTCCGCGTGCACACGTCGCCGAGGATCATGAAGGTCGCGGTCGCGTCCTCCCAGCACTCGCCGATGTTCGGGCAGTGCGCCTCCTCGCAGACGGAGTGGAGGTTCGCGTCGCGCATGAGCCGCTTCAGCTTCAGATAGTTCGGCCCTCCCGGCGCGCGGACTTTCAGCCACGGCGGCTTGCGCTCACGAGGCTCGATCAGGGGAAGCTCCATCCTCGCTCTCAAAACCGCATCATTATGCCACGCCACTCACACCGCCGCACGGGCGCCGGGCACGCGTGTCACACGCGACGCGGCGCGGTGGCATCGGCGTTGCTATTTCAGCCACCCATGTCGTTCCACGTTCGTTCAGGAGGACACATGATGAAGACGACTTTGTCGTTCCTACTCGTCGCGGTCATGCTGCTGGCCCCGGTGACCGCGGCGCTCGCCAAGGGCCCGGGCAGCGGTGCCGGCGCCGGCGCGGGAGCCGGAGCGGGCGCGGGCGCCGCGGGCGCGCCGTCGGGCTCGGGTGACTCCAGCGGCGCGGCCGGCCCCGCGACCGGCCCCAGCGGCACCTCGGACTCGGGCAGCGTGCCGAGCACGAGCGGCAGTCCGAGCGCGAGCCCGGGCGCCGACGGCACCACGTTCCCCACGCCGGCGACGGTGAAGAAGGACACGTCCGAGGTGGCCCCCTCGGCCTCGCCCGTCACCTCGGGCGAGTTCGTCGGCCGTCACGCGATGACGGGCACCGTGACGAAGATCAACCAGAACAAGGGCACGTTCAGCCTGAAGACGCCGGAGGGCACGCTCGACCTTCATGCTCCGGCGTCGGCGCTGGCCGGCGTGAAGAAGGGCGATCAGCTGACCGTCGAGATCGCCATCCAGAAGTAACGGAACGCCCGACGGATATGGGGGGGCATCTCGGGCCCCCCGTATTCAATGAGGCGGGTTCCGGGCGCGCAGCCGCTCGAAGTCGGGCTCGCTGATCCGAAACGCCGTCGTCAAGAGTCCGTCGCGCAGCAGCACGCCGTACACTTCGCGCCGCGCGCGCACGTACCAGAGCGTGCGGGCGCCGCCCACCTCGCTCACCGCGAGCGGCACCCCGAACTCGCGACGCACCTCGCCCTCGGTGCGCCCCGACCACGCCGGTCCCCACACACGCGCCGCCGCCTCGAGGTCAACCCCGACGTCCTCCCACCCCGACTCGACAACACTCCCGCCAACCGACACCACCCGCCACCGCCTCCGCGTGCCCACGTCGAGCAAGTAGCGCACGCGATACGCCTCACCATACCGGGTCGTCCCCTCGTCCCGGTGGAACTCGACGCCGCTCGAGTCGTCCGACGTCCTCTCACTGATCATGGACGGCACCGCAAACGCCAAAAAACACCCCGAGCAAGAAACCGAGAGAGCGAGGAGGAGAAGACCAAGAAAGGCCACAGCGTGACGCCCGCGCCCTGGAGGAGCGAAACGGTTGGGTCGGAACTTCCCAACCACCGAGAGCGATAGAGGAGCGGAACGGCTCCGCCGGGCCGCGACGAGCATCAGGGGGTATGGGGGACGCCCTGAGTCCCCCATTTGTACTGGTGCCGAAGGGGGGACTCGAACCCCCACGGGTTGCCCCACACGCCCCTCAAACGTGCGCGTCTGCCAGTTCCGCCACTTCGGCCCGGGAACAGGGGCGAAGTATACCTCAACGTCCGCGGCCGCCAAACCGGCCCACGTTCTGCCGCAGCCGCGGATCGAGCGCGTCGCGGATCCCCTCGCCGAGCAGGTTGTACGAGAGCACGGTGACGAGGATGGCGATGCCGGGATACGCTGACAGCCACCACGCGAGCTCGATGACTTCCTTGCCGTCGTTCAGGATGTTGCCCCACGTCGCGTACGGCGGGCGCACGCCGAGGCCGAGGAAGGACAGGCCCGACTCGGTCAGGATCGCGGCGGGGATGCCGAGGGTCATGGCCACGAGCACGGGCGCCATCGCGTTCGGCAGGATGTGGCGCCAGATGATGCGGAAGGCGCTGGCCCCGACGGACTGCGACCAGAGCACGAACTCGCGCTCCTTGAGGGCCAGGAACTCCGCGCGCACGAGGCGCGCCACGCCCATCCAGCCCGTGACGCCGATGACGACCATGATCGTCCAGATCGAGGGCTTGAGAAAGGCGAGGACGGCCAGCAGCAGGAAGAAGCGCGGGAAGACGAGCATGAGGTCCACCAGGCGCATGACGGCGGCGTCCACGGTGCCGCCGTGATAGCCGGCGGCCGCGCCGAGCGCGATGCCGATGGCGGTGGCGATGCCGACCGAGACGAAGCCGACGGCCAGCGAGACGCGGGCACCGTAGAGCATGCGCGAGAGCACGTCGCGCCCGATCTGGTCCGTGCCGAGCCAGTGGCGCGCCGACGGCGGATCGAGGATGCGCTTGATGTCGGGCTTGTGCGGGTCGTGCGGCGAGAGCACGCCGGCCGCGATGGCGAGCACGAAGAGGATCGCCACCACCACCCCGCCCACGAGCGCGAGACGGTTGCGCCGGAGCGCGCGCCAGAAATCCTTCACCGCCGGCCCCGCCGGCCCACGCGGATGCGCGGATCGATGAGGCTGTAGGTCAGGTCGGCGATCAGGTTGGCGAGCAGGGTCAGGCTGGCGACGATGACCAGGTTGCCCATGATGACCGGGTAGTCGCGCTCGAACACCGCCTGCACCATGAGCTGGCCCATGCCGGGGATCGCGAAGATCGTCTCCACGATCACGCTGCCCCCGATCAGCCCGGGCAGCGAGAGCCCGAGCACGGTGACGATGGGCAGGAGCGCGTTGCGGAGGGCGTGCTTGCCGATGACCACCGACTCCGCCAGCCCCTTGGCGCGCGCCGACTGCACGTAGTCCTGCCGGATGACCTCGAGCATGGACTGGCGCATGTAGCGCGAGAACCCCGCCAGCCCGCCGAAGGTGGCGACGGTGATGGGCAAGATCAGGTGGCTCGCGAAGTCCCACTGCTGCTGCCAGAAGGGCAGGTACTCCCACACGGGCAGGCGCAGCCCCGAGATGGGCAGCCAGCCGAGGTGCACGCCGAAGAAGATCTGGAGCATGACGGCCAGCCAGAAGTCGGGCGTGGCGAAGCCGACGAACACGAAGATGGTGGTGGACTTGTCGAACGTCGAGTACTGGCGCGTGGCCGACATGACGCCGACGGGGATGGCCAGCGCCACGATGATGATCATCTCGATGACGTTGAGGGTGAGCGTGATGGGCAGGCGCTCGGCGATCATCGTGAGCACGGGACGGCCGTGGGGCGCGAAGGAGCGGCCGAAGTCGAGCATCACGATGCGCTTGAGCCAATTCCAGTACTGCACGTGGAGCGGCTGGTCGAGCCCGTACAGGATGTAGAACTCCTTCAACGGCTGCAGCTCCATCGGCACGTCGCCCTGGATGATCTGGACCGGATCGCCGGGTGCCAGGTGGATCACGAGGAAGGAGATGAAGGTGATGCCGATCAGGAGCGGGACGGCGAACAGCAGGCGGCGGACCGCGTAACCGAGCAGCGCCTAACCCGCCGTGTACCGTTGCAGCGGCTGCGGCACGAACCATTTCTCCGAGCGGAACCGGATGCCGTTCGGCCCCGGGTCGATACCGTACACGCGCGAGGAGACGACGGGCAGGGCGTCGGAGAAGTAGAGGAAGAGGAGCGGCTGATCCTCGGCGAGGATCTCCTGGAGCCGGTGGTAGTACTTCAGGCGGTCGGCCCGCACGCACGTGGTGCGGCCGGCCTCCAGCATCTGGTCGACCTCCGGGTTCGCGTACGAGATGTGGTTGAGCTGGTCGGGGCCGGACTGGGACGAGTGCCAGACCACGAACTGGTCGGGATCGATGCCGATGCCCCAGCCGAGCACGATCGCCTCGAAGTTGCGCTTCTTGATGTGCTCCTTGAGCAGGGCCGCCCACTCCAGCGTGCGGATCTCCACGGTCACGCCCAGCTCGCGCAGCTGGGCCTGGGCGATCTCGGCCACCTTCTTGCGCTCGTCGTTGCCCTGGTTGGTGAGCAGCTCGAACGTGAACGGCTTGCCGTCCTTCATGAGCAGGCCGCCCTCGCCGGGCCTCCAGCCGGCCTCCGCGAGCAGGCGCCGGGCCTTCGCCATGTCGAACGGGTACGTCTTCACCTTGTCGGTGTAGACCCACGTGCCCGGCTTGTACGGTCCCGTCGCTTCGCGCGCGAGCCCGAGGCGCACCCCCTCGATGACCTCGCGCTTGTTGATGGCGTGGGCGAAGGCCTGGCGCACGCGGCGATCGGCGAAGCGGGGGTCCTTGAGGTTGAAGCCGATGTACGTGTAGCCGTTGCCGGGATGGTTGAACTTGCGATAGGCGTGCTCGAAGGCGCGGTAGTTGGTCTGCCGCTTGTACTGCAGCGCGGTGAGCGCGGTGGCGTCCACGCCCCTGGCTTTGAGCTCGAGGAAGGTCGTGGCCTGGCTCGGGATGATCCGGTACACGATGCGCGAGATGTACGGCCGGCCGTCCCAGTAGTCGGGGTTCGAGACGAGCACGACCTTCTCGCCCGAGCGCAGCTCCTTGAACTTGTAGGGACCCGTGCCGATGGGCGCCGACCAGTTCTGGGGCGCCTCGCGGATCTTGCCCTCGCGCACGTACTTCTCGAGCAGGTGCTTGGGCAGCATCGCCGTCGCCCAGTTCATGAGCGCCTTCGCGAAGGGCTGGGTGTAGCGCACGCGCACCACGCCCGGGCCCTCGGCCCGCACGAACTCCACGAGCCCGTACTCGGACTTGTAGGGGCTGGGCGTGCGCGCGTCGACGATCGTCTCGAACGTGAAGACGACGTCGTCGGCCGTGAACGGCCGGCCGTCGTGCCACTTCACGCCCGGCCGCAGCTTGAACGTGAGCTCGCGGCAGTCGGCGCTGTACTCCCACGACTCCGCGAGGTCACCGACGGGATTGAGGTCCTTGTCGAAGTTGACGAGGCCGGAGTAGATGCGCCCCCCCACTTCGTGGGAGGCGCTGTCGCTGGTGATCGTGGGGATGAGGCTCGAGATGTTGCCGAGGAGCGAGTCGATGAACGTGTCGCCGTAGGCGGGCGTGGCGGGCGCCGCCGAGGGCTGGCTCAGGCGCTCGGCGGAGCCGCCCGCGTCCGCCGAGCAGCCCGCCGCCGCCAGGGCCAGGAGGGCGACCGCGGCCAGCGGCCGGCATGGAAAGGGGGCGCGCACGTCGGGTCCCCTATTTCGTCGACGCGGGGGGCGGCGTGGGCGCCGCCGGTGTCTGGGCGGGCGCGGACGGGGCCGCGGGCGCCGACGCGGGCGGCGCTTCCCGCACCACGGACGCCGCGCGCTCACCGCCGAGCAGCGCGAGCGAGAACGACGTGATGGTGAAGATGATCGCGATCACCCCCGTGATCTTCCCGAGCACGGTCGGCGTGCCCATGGAGCCGAAGACGGCCTGGCTGCCCGCGCCGCCGAAGGCGGAGCCGATGTCGGCGCCCTTGCCGGCCTGGAGCAGGACGATGGCGATGATGGCGAAGCACATGAGCACGTGGATCACGGTGAGCGCGATGATCATCTACTCTCCCCTGGTCGCGGCGCCGCGCGCCGCCTTCTTCACGATCGAGACGAATCCTTGCGCGTTGAGGCTGGCGCCGCCCACCAGGGCGCCGTCGATCTCGCTCTCGGCGAGGAGCACGTCCACGTTGTCGGCCTTGACGCTGCCGCCGTACAGCACGCGCAACCCCTGCGCGATCTCCTTGGACGCCAGCTCGGACACGAGCCCGCGCAGGTAGCCGTGGACCTCCGCGGCCTGGGCCGGGGTGGCGTTGACGCCGGTGCCGATCGCCCACACGGGCTCGTAGGCGAGTACGACGCGGCCCAGGGCCGCGGATTCCAGCCCCGCGAGCCCGGCGCGCAGCTGCCCCTCCAAGGTGGTGAAGGTCAGCCCCTGGCGCCGCTCCTCGGCCGTCTCGCCGACGCAGAGCACGGGGGTGAGCCCGTGCGCGAGGGCGCCGCCGACCTTCTTGTTGATCAGGGCGTCGGTCTCCCCCATCTCCCGCCGGCGCTCGGAATGGCCCACCAGCACGCTCTGGCAGCCGAGCTCGACGAGCATGGGCGGGGCGATCTCGCCGGTGTGGGCGCCGGAGGCCTCGGAGTGGCAGTTCTGCGCGCCGAGGACGATCGGCGTGCCCTGGAGGATCTCGGCCACCGCGGACAGCACCGTGAAGGGCGGGCACAACACGACGTCGACGCCCTTGAGGCGCTTGAGCCCGTCGCGCACGCCGGTGGCGAGCGGGCGCGCCTCGGCGAGGGTGCCGAACATCTTCCAGTTGGCGATCACGAGCGGCACGCGCATCAGGCGGCCTCCGTCAGCGCGGCCACGCCCGGCAGCGTGCGCCCCTCGAGGAACTCCAGGAAGGCCCCGCCCGCCGTCGAGATGTAGCCGATGCGGTCGGCCACCCCGGCGGCGTTCACGGCCGCGATCGTGTCGCCGCCGCCGATCACCGAGAAGGCGGAGCCCGCCACGACGGCTTTGCCGACCGCGAGGGTGCCCGCCGCGAACGGCGGCTTCTCGAAAACGCCCATCGGCCCGTTCCACACGATCGTCTTCGCCGTGGCCAGCACGGCCGCGAAGCGCTCGACAGTGCGCGGCCCGATGTCGAGACCCATCTGCGCGTCGGGGATCTGCCGGATCCCCACCGCGCGGCCGGAGGCGCTGTCGAGACCGTCGGCGACCACGGCGTCCACGGGCAGCGTGAGCTGGACGCCGCGGCGGCGCGCGGCCTCCATGGCCGCGCGCGCGGTCTCGACCCGGTCCGGCTCCACCAGCGAGCGGCCGATCCCGTGGCCGAGGGCGCGCAGGAACGTGAAGGCCATGCCTCCGCCGATGAGCAGCGCGTCCACCTTGGAGACGAGGTGCTCGACGAGGGCGACCTTGTCCGAAACCTTGGCGCCGCCGAGCACGGCCACGAGCGGACGCTGCGGCGCCTCGAGGATCCGGCCGAGCGCCGTCAGCTCCTGCTGCATCAGGAGCCCCGCCGCGGCGGGCTGCAGGTGCCGCGTGATGGCCTCGATCGAGGCGTGGGCGCGATGCGCGGCCGCGAACGCGTCGTTCACGTAGCACTCGGCGAGCTCGGCGAGCCGCCGCGCGAACCCGTCGTCGTTCTTCTCCTCCTCGGGATGGAAGCGGAGGTTCTCGAGCAGGAGCAGCTCGCCCGCCTTCAGCGCCTGTGCCTGCGCGCGCGTGGCATCCCCCACGCAGTCGGGCGCCAGGGGCACCGGCAGGGCCAGGAGCGAGACCAGACGCTCGGCCACGGGTACCAGCGAGAGCTTCGGATCCGGCCCGCCCTTGGGCCGGCCCAGGTGCGAGGCCAGCACCACGGCGGCGCCATGGTCGAGGGCGAACCGCAGGGTGGGCACCACCGCGCGCAGGCGCGTGTCGTCGGAGACCGCGCCCCCGTCGAGGGGGGCGTTGAGGTCGGCGCGGACGAACACGCGCTTGCCCGCCAGCGGCAGCTGCTCGATGGTCAGCTTCGACAAGGTCAGAGCGTCTTGCCGATGAACTTGATCAGGTCGCGCACCCGGGACGAGTACCCCCACTCGTTGTCGTACCAGGCGAGCACCTTGATCAGGTTGCCGTCGACGAGCGCCGTGGACGGCAGGTCGATGACCGACGAGTGCGGGTTGCCGTTGAAGTCGGACGACACCAGCTCCTCGTCGGTGGCGTCGAGGATGCCGCGCAGCGCGCCGGCCGCCGCCTCGCGGAACGCGTCGTTCACGGCCTGCGGCGAGGCGGGCTTCTCCAGCTCCGCCACGAGGTCCACCACCGAGACGTTCGCGGTCGGCACGCGGATGGCGATGCCGTCGAGCTTGCCCTTGAGCTTCGGAAGCACGAGGCCCACCGCGGTGGCGGCCCCGGTCGTGGTCGGGATCATGCTGACGGCGCCCGCGCGCGCGCGGCGCAGGTCCTTGTGCGGGAAGTCGTGGATGGGCTGGTCGTTCGTGTAGGAATGCACCGTCGTCATGAAGCCCCGCTTGATGCCGAACTTGTCGTCGAGGACCTTCGCGGTGGTGGCCAGGCAGTTCGTCGTACAGGAGGCGTTGGAGATGATCCGGTGCTTGGCCGCGTCGTAGGTCTTCTCGTTGACGCCCAGCACCACCGTGACGTCCGGGTCCTTGGCGGGGGCCGTGATGATGACCTTCTTGGCGCCGGCCGCGATGTGCTTGCTGGCGGTGGCGGTGTCCCGGAAGATGCCGGTGGACTCCACCACCACGTCCACGCCCAATTCCTTCCAGGGCAGCGCGGCGGGATCCTTGATGGCGCACACCCGGATCTCGCGGCCGTTGACGAAGATCGCCTCGCCCTTGGCGGTGACCTCGGCCTTGAGGTTGCCGTGGACGGAGTCGTGCTTCAGGAGGTGCGCCAGGGTCTTGGCATCGGCGAGGTCGTTGACACCGACCACCTCGATCTCGCCGCTCGCCTCGAGCGCGGTCCGGAAGAACACGCGCCCGATGCGGCCGAATCCGTTGACGCCGACTCGAATGCTCATGGAAGGGCTCCTTGTGGGGAGGTCGTTACGAAGTCGTGACGGCAGCCCAAATTATACGGCCGCTTACGATACACGGGCAACTGTCAGCACCCCGACCGAGCGCGCGCCCGCGGCGTGGAGCGCGCGGGCGCACTCGCCCGCGGTGGCGCCCGTCGTGAGCACGTCGTCCACGAGCACCACGTCGGCGCCCGCGGCGCTCGTGGAGGCGACGAAGGCGCCCCGCACGTTCCCCTGCCGCTCGGCGGCGGTGAGCGCGGTTTGCGGCGCGGTGGCGCGGGTGCGCGCGAGCCAGCGCGGGCGCGTCGGCGCCCCGAGCCCGCGCGCCAGGCGCTCGGCGAGGAGGCCGGCCTGGTTGAAGCCACGCTCGCGCTCACGGTCGCGCGCGAGCGGCACCGGCACCAGCGTGGCGCCCGCGGGGACGGCCGCCGCGCACTGCTCGAGCACGAGCGCGGCGAGGGGGCGCGCCAGCGCCGGGCGGCGGCCGAACTTCAGCCGCTGGACCGCGTCGCGCAGCGGCCCCGCGTAGAGCCCGGCCGCGCGCGCCCAGTCGAACGCCGGCGGTTCCACCGCGCACGCGCCACATACCGTGAGATCGACGCGCTGGGGGGTTTGGGGGGCCATGTCGGGGCCCCCCATCTCTTTCTGAGAGCTTGCAACAGCGGGGGGCCCCGACCAGATCACAAGCCGTCCGCAGCGGACACAGAGCGGCGGCGCGATGCGCGGGATGGCGTCCCAGCAGGCGCCGCAGAGCGGATCGCGGCGGCCGGCGCCGAGCGTGGCCGCGCACACGGGACAGCGCGCGGGAAAGACGAGGTCGAGCGCGGCCACCGCCCAGGCGGTCACGGCGGCGCTCAGCGCGCGGGGGCGGGACGCAGCGTGTTCCACCGCCGGCAGCCGTCGCAGCGGTCCTGCCAGCGTGGCGCTGCCGCGCCGCAGGCCGTGCACCGGTGGGGCCAGTCGAAGCCGTGCCCGAGCCGGAGCGCGCGCCGGTACTCCTCGAAGGCCTCGCGGGTGTCGCCGCGGCGCTCGAAGACGGCGCCGAGGAAGGCGTGCACGGCGGGCAGGTCGGGCGCGCGCACCTCGAGCTTCTCGAACTGGTCGGCGGCCTCGTCGAGCATCTCGAGCTCGAAGTACACGCGGCCCAGCGCGGCGCCGATGGCGAGGTCGTCGGGGGCGCGCTCGGCCGCCTCGCGGTAGAGGGCGATCATGCGGCTCGGGCGGTCCTGCTCGCGGTACGCGCGCTCGAGCCGGGCCAGGAGCGGCAGGACGGGGTGCGTCTCGGCCGCGCGCTCCCAGGTGCGCGTCGCCTCGCGCGCGTCGCCGGCGGCCTCCAGCGCGTCGCCCAGCGCCACCGACGCGGGCACGAAGTCGCGATCGGCGCGCAGCGCGGCGCGGAAGTGCCCGACGGCGGCCACGGCCTCGCCGCGGGCCAGCTCGAGGCGCCCGAGCTCGTAGTAGCCAACGGCGAGCCACTCCGCCTCCGCGTGCCGCTCGCGCGAGGGCGCCAGGTCCAGCAGGCTCTGCTGGACGGCGATCGCGTCGTCCCAGTCGCGCGCCTCCACCGCGAGGTCGCGGAGCGCGTGGAGCGCGCCGGCGTTCGCGGGCCAGCGCTGGACCACGTAGCGGAAGAGCGTGCGCGCCTCCTCGGCGCGGCCCGCCGCGCGCGCGGCCTCGGCGCGCCGCACGGCCTCCGCGGCCTGGGGATCGCCCTCGCCGCTCGCGGGGGCGCGCTCCAGCCCGAACGCGCGCAGGGCGCGATGGGCGAAGGCGGTGAGCGAGCCGAACGCGACGCGGGCGGGGATCATGGGATTCGTGCGGGCATGGGGCGGGCGGCGGGCGAGGCGCTGCGCGGCTATCCGGCCGCCATCCGCTCCTCCTGCTCGCTCAGGCGCTGGCAGTCGATGCAGTAGCGCGCGAAGGGCAACGCCTCCAGGCGCTTGTCACCGATGGCCTCGCCACAGCGCTCGCAGTTGCCGAACGACCCTTCGTCGATCTTCTGGAGCGCGGAGACGACGTCGCGGAGGAGGCGATTGTTGCCGTTGCCCAGCTCGAAGAAGAACTCGCGCGTGTAGGCGGTGTTGGCCTGGTCGCCCAGGTCCTTGATGGAGTCGTCTTCCTGGTCCTTGCCGTAGAGCGCAGTGCGACCCACCTCTTCGGCCAGCTGGCGATGCTTCTCGACCAAGCGCTTCCGGAATTGCGCCAGTCGATCCTTTCTCATCGACGCCCCTCCATCACGCGACACCGCTCGCGCGGCGAATTGTCCCACGCTAGCATGCGGTCCGGGCGGCGCGCAAGGACGAGCGCGACTTTTTCTTATCCACCGTATCCACGCTTATCCACCGTCTTCTCCGGACGACACCGAGAGCGACGGCGCGTCGCCCCACAGGCGCTCCAGCGCGTAGTACGCGCGCGTGTCCTCGAGGAACACGTGCACGAGCACGTCACCGTAGTCGAGCAGGACCCACCCGCTCTCGGCCTTGCCCTCGGCGTGGAGCGGGCGCATGCCCTCCGTCTTGAGCTCCTCGCGGATGGCGTCCGTGATGGTGTTGACGTGCGGCGCGGAGCGGCCGCTGCAGACGAGGAAGTAGTCGGTGACGCTGGAGACGTGCTGGACGTCGAGCACGGTGAGATCGAGCGCCTTCTTGTCGAGCGCCACGCGGGCGGCGCGCCGGACCTTGCGCTCGGCGGGCGAGCCCGCCATCAGGCCGGCTGCTCCCCGTAGAGGCCGTGCGCGCGGATGTAGTCCGCCACCGCCGGCGGCAGGCGGAAGGCCAGCGACTTGCCCTCGCGCACGCGGCGCCGCAGCTCGGAGGCGGAGATCGGCATCGACGCCGCGCGCGAGACGATCACGCCGGTCGTGGGCACGCGGTCGCCGTCCACCGTCGTGAACCCGCCCTCCACGCCGATCTCGCGCAGCACCTTCTGCGCGGCCTCGCTGCCCGTGTCGAACGGGCTGCCGACGCGCGGCACGATCACCAGCCGCGCCAGCCGCGCCACGCGGCGCGCGTCCTTCCACGCCAGGAGGTCGAGGAAGGTCTCCGAGCCCACGACCAGGAAGAGGGTCTCGCCGGGCTTGGCAAGCGCCGCCAGCGTGTCGACGGTGTACGAGGGGCCGGGGCGCGCGAGCTCCATGTCCGAGACCTCGAAGCCGCGGTGGCCGGCGGTGGCCAGCCGCACCATGGCCAGCCGGTGCTCGGGCGCCGCGAGCCGCGCGGGGTCCTTGTGGGGTGGGTGCTTGGCGGGGACGAACAGCACGCGGTCGAGGCCGAGGATCTCGAGGAGATCGTCGGCGAGCAGCAGGTGGCCATAGTGGATCGGATTGAACGACCCGCCGAAGACCGCGGTGCGCGGCACTCCGCTATTCCCGCACCTGGCCGTCGCCCTGCACGACGAACTTGGTCGTCGTCAGCTCGCGCACGCCCACGGGTCCGCGCGCGTGCACGCGCGACGTGGAAATCCCCATCTCCGCGCCCATGCCGAACTGGTTGCCGTCGAGGAGCCGCGGCGACGCGTTCACGAGCACGCCGGCCGCGTCCACCTCGCGCGTGAAGCGCCGCGCGCGCGCCAGGTCGCTCGTGACGATCGCCTCCGCGAGGCCCGTGCCGTGGGCGCGGATGTGCTCGATGGCCTGATCGAGCCCGTCGACGACGCGGATGGCCAGCACGAGGTCCAGGTACTCCTCGTCCCAGTCGGCCTCCGTGGCGGGCCGCGCCGCGGGCACGAGCGCCCGCGTGCGTGGACAGCCACGCAGCTCGACCCCGGCCTCGGCGAGCCGGGCCGCCGCCGCGGGCAGGAAGCGCTCGGCGACCGCGCGGTCCACGAGCAGCGTCTCCAGCGCGTTGCACACCGACGGCCGCTGGATCTTGGCGTTGAGCACGATGGCCGTGGCCATCTCGAGGTCGGCGCCCTCGTCCACGAAGACGTGGACGACGCCCTTGTCGTGCTTGAGCACGGGCACGCGCGAGCGCTCCGCCACCCAGCGCACGAACTCCTCGCCGCCGCGCGGGATGACCAGGTCGAGATAGCGATCCTGCTCGAGCATGGCCGCGACCGCGTCACGGTCGGTGACGTCGACGAACTGGATCGCGTCCGGCGGCGCGCCCGTCTTCTCCAGCGCCTTGGCGAGCACGGCCGCGATGAGCGTGTTGGACTCGATGGCCTCGCTCCCGCCGCGCAGGAGCACGGCGTTGCCGGATTTCACGCAGAGGCCCGCCGCGTCGGCGGTGACGTTGGGCCGCGACTCGTAGATGAAGCCGATGACGCCCAGCGGCACACGCACGCGGGAGATCTCGATGCCGTTGGGCCGCCGCCACGACTCCACCACGGTGCCGATCGGATCCGGGAGGGCGGCGATCTGGCGGAGGCCGGTGGCCATCGCCTCGATGCGCGGCTCGGTGAGGGTGAGGCGGTCGAGGAAGGCGCGCGTGAGCCCCTTGGCGCGGGCGCGCTCGAGGTCGGCGCGGTTGGCCTCGAGCAGCGCGGCGGTCTTCTCCTCCAGCGCGCGCGCCATCTGGCCGAGCGCCTCGTCCTTCACGCGCGTGCCGCACGCCGCCAGGGCGTGCGCCGCCTGGCGCGCTGCCCGCGCCTTCGACTCCACCAGCTGCCTCACGTCCATATGATCTCCCGAATGATCTCCCGACCGTGACCGAGGAGCGCCACGGGTCCCCCGGGGCGCGACGAGCGCTGGGGGGTTTGGGGGGCCATTTCGGGGCCCCCCATTTTCACAGAATCACGAGGTTGTCGCGGTGGATGACTTCGTCGAAGCTCTTGTACCCGAGGCGCGCGGCGATGTCGCGCGTCTTGACGCCACGGATACGGCGCAGCTCGCCCGCGTCGAAGTTGACGAGCCCGCGCGCGAATTCCGTGCCCTCTCCCACCAGCGCCACCACCTCGCCCGCCGCGAAGTCGCCCTCCACGTCCACCACGCCGGAGGGTAGCAGGCTCTTTCCATGCTGAGTTAATGCCTGGCGCGCCCCCGCGTCAACCGTGAGCCGCCCCTGCGGCGTGACCGCGAACGCGATCCAGCGCTTGCGGGCGCCCAGGCGGTCGGCCTTGGGGGTGAAGTAGGTGCCGACGGGCTCGCCCTTGAGGACCCGCGCCAGCACCCCCTGCTTGCGGCCCGTCGCGATCACCATCGGCACCCCGGCCGCCGCGGCCTTCTGCGCGGCCTGGAGCTTGGTGACCATGCCCCCGACCGCGTTCGCCCCGGTGCCGTCCCAGACGAGCCGCAGCACGTCGTCGGTCACGGCTGGGACGGTGTCGATCACGCGGGCGCTCCGGTCGCGGGCGGGATCGCCGGTGTAGAGACCCTCCATGTCGGTGAGAAGGACGAGCAGGTCGGCGTCGATGAGCGAGGCGACGAGCGCGCTCAGGTTGTCGTTGTCGCCGACCTTGATCTCCTCCACCGCGACCGTGTCGTTCTCGTTCACGATGGGCAGCACGCCGAAGCGCAGCAGCGCCAGCAGCGTGTTGCGCGCGTTCAGGTAGCGCGCGCGGTCGCCGATGTCCTGCGCGGTGAGGAGCACCTGGCCGACGGCGATGCCGTGGCGCTTGAAGGCGGCTTCGTAATGCCACATGAGCGCCGACTGCCCGACGGCGGCCGCCGCCTGCTTCTCCGGCATCGAGCGCGGCCGCGCGGGCAGGGCCAGGCGGGCCATGCCGGTGGCGATCGCGCCGGAGGTCACGAGCACGGCTTCACGCCCCTCGCGCACGCCCGCGATCTCGGCGGCGAGCGCGG
Organism: Candidatus Methylomirabilota bacterium; assembly: GCA_036002345.1. GTDB lineage: Bacteria > Methylomirabilota > Methylomirabilia > Rokubacteriales > CSP1-6 > AR12. Next base: position 30,759 of record DASYTM010000189.1, read on the forward strand.
CGATGCGGTCGGGATCCGGTCCCGCGGCCGGTTCGGTGATGAGCGAGGTGCCCACCTTCACGACGAGGCGGCGGACGCGGCCTAGCTGGCGGCGCGCAGCCATCCGGTGTCGTCCAGGCGCGCGGCGATCGCGCGTACGAGCTCGGGTAGCCCGCGGCCCGTGGCCGCGGAGATCAGGAAGAACGGCGTGCCGGTCTCCGCGCAGCGGCGGCTCACGCGCTCGGCGGCGGCGCGCAGCTCGGCGGCGGCCTCGCCCTCGAGGAGGTCGGCCTTGTTGACCACGACGAGCTGCGGGCGCGCGGCCAGCTCCGCCGAGTACGCGGCCAGCTCGGCGTTGATGGCGTCGAGGTCCTCCAGGAGGTCGCGGCCCGTGTTCGGATCGGGATCGAGCAGGTGCACGAGCAGCCGCGTGCGCTCCGTGTGCCGCAGGAACTGGTGGCCGAGCCCCTTGCCCTCCGCGGCGCCCGGGATCAGCCCGGGCAGGTCGGCGATCACGAAGGAGCGGTCGGCGTCGGCGCGCGCGATGCCGAGCGTCGGCGTCAGCGTCGTGAACGGATAGTCGGCGATCTTCGGCTTGGCGGCCGACAGGCGCGAGACGAGCGTGGACTTGCCCGCGTTGGGAAAGCCGATCACGCCCACGTCGGCGAGCAGCTTCAGCTCGAGGTGCAGCCAGCGTCCCGGCCCCGGACGGCCGAGGTCCGCGCGCCGCGGCGCCTTGTTGGTCGACGACGCGAAGCGCGCGTTGCCGCGCCCGCCGCGGGAGCCGCGCACGGCGAGCACGCGCTGGCCGGGCCCGGCGAGGTCGCCCAGGAGCTCGCCCGACTCGCGCTCGCTCACCACCGTGCCCACGGGCACGCGCAGCACGAGGTCGTCGCCGCTCGCGCCGGTGCAGTCGCTGCCCTGCCCGTGCTGGCCGCGCTCGGCCTGGTAGTGACGCTGGTAGTGGTAGTCGAGCAGCGTGGTGAGGGCGGGATCCGCTTCCAGGAAGACCGAGCCGCCCGCGCCGCCGTCGCCGCCGTCGGGGCCGCCGCGCGGGACGTACTTCTCGCGCCGGAAGGAGATGCAGCCGGCGCCCCCGTCGCCACCCTTCACGAAAATGTCGATCTCGTCGACGAACATCGCGGTGGGAGCCGCGGACGTCGCGGGGCGGGCGCCCCGCCGTCCGAGGCGACCCTATGAAGAGGAAACCGGTGCCAGCTGGCTGGTGAGGATGCTCACGTAGCGGTTGTCGCCTCGGCGCTCGAACCGTACGTAACCATCGATCTTCGCGAACAGCGTGTCGTCCCGGCCGAGCCCGACGTTGAGGCCGGGCTTGAAGCGCGTTCCGCGCTGCCGGACGAGGATGCTGCCGCCGGTGACGAACTGCCCGCCGAACCGCTTGACGCCGAGCATCTGCGGATTGGAGTCGCGGCCGTTGCGGGAGCTGCCGACGCCCTTCTTGTGAGCCATGAGCCTAGACCTCGATGTTGGTGATGCGCACGGTGGTGGCCGCCTGCCGATGGCCGCGGTGCCGCCGATAGTTCTTGCGCCGCTTGAACTTCACGACCCGGACCTTGCGGCCCCGGCCCTGCCTGACCACCTCGCCCGCCACGCGCGCCTTGGCCAGGCCGTCGCGGCTGGCGATGATCTCGCCGTCCTTGTTGACGAGCAGCACGGAGGCGAACTCCACCTTGGCGCCCTTGTCGCCCGCGAGGCGCTCGACGGCGATGACCTGCCCGGTCGTCACGCGGTACTGCTTGCCGCCCGTCGCGATCACCGCTTCCATGCGCGTTCAACCTTTCCCTGGTGCTGGAGTGACAGTCGCCTATGAAACCACGGGGCCCCGGCGGGCGTCAACTCTGGGGGTGCGAGCCGCAGCACGCCGATGGTAGTGCGAGCCGCAGCCAGAGGCGAGGCGAGTCTGCGTGAGGTCCGCAGGCGCCGATCGTGCGAGGCGAGCCTGAGTGGGGTCAGCGCGGGTCGAGATAGTCGGCGAGCTGCTTGCGCACCCACAGCCGCGAGCGGTGCACGCGCGACTTCACGGCGGGCAGGCTGATGCCGAGCGTCTCGGCGATGTCGGGGTTCGAGAGCCCCTCCACGTCGTGCATGACGAGCGCGGTCCGGTAGTCGTCGGGCAGCCCGGCGATGGCGCGCTCCAGGATCTCCCGCAGCTCGCCCGTCAGCGCGCGCTCGTCCACGCGCTCCGACCAGTCCGCCATGGGCTCGAAGTGGCGGCCGTCGCCGTCGAAGGCCGGCAGCACGTCGTCCAGCGCGACCTCGCGCGCCTTGCCTTTCCGCGAGCGCAGCTTCTGGTACGCGGCGTTGGCGGCGATGCGGTAGAGCCACGAGCCGAACGCCGACTCGCCCTTGAACGTGCCGATCTTGCGCGCGGCCGTCCAGAGCGCGTCCTGCGCGGCCTCCTCCGCGTCTTCCTTCACGCCCGTGATCCGCTGGGCGAGCCGGTACACCCGGTCGCCGAAGCGCTCCACGAGCTGCTCGGCGGCCTCGGGCTCCTCGCGGCGGAGGGCCTCGACGAGGTCGGCGTCGACGTCGGCGCGGGCGCCCGGCGAGACGGTCACGCCGCCACCCCGAAGCCCGCCAGGTACCGCTTCAGCTCTCGCACGCATTGCTCCATCACCCCGATGTCCTTGGTCACCTTGGTCAGGAGGATCGCCCCCTCCAGCGACGCCACCAGGAAGCGCGCGGACGCCTCCGGCTCGCAGGCCGCGGTCACCTCGCCGCGCCGCTTCGCCTCCCCCAGGGCCACCGCGAAGCGGCTGTGCCACGTCGTAAACACCGATGCGAGCCGTTTGCGAAATCCCTCGTGCACGTCCGAGAGCTCGGAGGCGAGGTTGCCCATCACGCAGCCCCCGCGGCACTGCCGGTCGCGCTGCGCCTGCTCCAGCCGGTCGAGGAAGCAGCGGATCTGGGTGAGCGGCGCCCCGGCCGGATCGGCGAAGCACGGCTCGAGCGTGCGGTCCACGAAGCCCGCGATGATCTGGTCGAGGATCGCGTAGCCGAGGTCTTCCTTGCTCTTGAAATGGTAGTAGAAGTTCCCCTTGCCCACCCCGCTCTCGCGCAGCACGTCGTCCAGCGCCGTGGCGTGATAGCCGTGCACATGCATCAGGCGCATGGCGGCCGCGAGGATCGCGGCGCGCGTCGCCTTGGCGTCGCGCGTCTTGGGGGCCGGAACCGGGGTCTTGGTCGTTGTCATCTCTGTACCAACCAGTCGGTACAGAACAT
>DASYTM010000190.1:0-15551 GCA_036002345.1 Candidatus Methylomirabilota bacterium
GAGTTCTTCGGTCACGTCCGCGGCGCCTTCTCGGGCGCGGTGGCGGACTCGCTCGGCCTGTTCCGCGGGGCGGATGAGGGCACGATCTTCCTGGACGAGATCGCCGAGCTCTCGCCGGCGCTCCAGGTGAAGCTCCTCCGCGTCCTCCAGGAGATGCAGGTCCGGCCCGTCGGCTCGACGAAGGCCTTCCCCGTGGACGTGCGCGTGATCGCGGCCACCAACCGCGATCTGGAGCGCGCCATGACGGAGGGCTCGTTCCGGCAGGACCTCTTCTATCGGCTGAACGTCGTGCGGGTGACGCTGCCGCCGCTGCGCGAGCGCCGCGAGGACATCCCGTCGCTGATCAATCATTTCCTCCGGCGGTTCAACAAGCGCTTCCACCGCGACGTGCGCGGAGTCGCGCCCGAGGCGATGGCCACCCTCACCGCCTACACGTTCCCCGGCAACGTCCGCGAGCTGGAGAACCTGATCGAGCGCGCGTTCGCGATGGGCGCGCGCGAGCAGATCTCGATCGGGGACCTGCCCAGCCTCAGCAAGACGCCGGTGACCGCCACGCCGGTGACGTCGCCCGAGAGCGTGCCGGCCCTGGGTGACGTCGAGCGCGAGCTGATCCTCAAGGCGCTCGCCGTCTTCAAGGACGACAAGGAGGCGGCCGCCAAGGCGCTCGGGATCTCCCGGCGCACGATCTACCGCCGCCTCAAGGAGTACGGAGTCCTCTAGGACATGGGGGGCCCCGACATGGCCCCCAAACCCCCTACGCTCGCTGACGCCGGCGCGGGCGCACGCGCCATTCGAACGCGGGCGTTCCATCCAGGCGCAGCGATGTGACGGCGAGCTCCAGCCGCCGGTTGTGCACCGAGAGCGCACCCTCCCAGATCGCGTTCCAGGCCTCGAACCGCGCGGGATCGAGCCCGTCGGCGACACCCCGCATCAGGCGCCAGGAGGTCTGGCGCACGGCGATCTCGCCGTCGACCTTCTCCCACGCCACCTGGTCGCCCTGGGCGCGCCCGATCCGGCACAGATACTCGGCGAAGTCGTCCGGGCCGTCGCCCGAGACGGAGAGACACGCCGCCGTCTCCGCGTAGTCCTGCATGCCGACGAGCCGTCCCGTGACGGCGCCGAGGGCCCGGGCCTCCTCGGGCGTGGACTGCACGAGTGCGCTGCGCACGTACTCCATCGTGTAGTTCCGCGCCGCCTTGCGCAGGCGCTCCGGCGGCCACGTCGCCGAGTCGAGGCGTGGGGCGCGGGCGGGATCGAACGGCGGCGCCTCCTCGTCGGGGGCGAACCGCAATCGCTCGTCGGGCGCCAGGGGCCGGTCGCCTTCGAGGTAATACCCCTCGAGCCCGGGCCGTCCGTCCGTCGTCATGCCCGTGCACACGAAGCCGAGGCGCGGATTGCCGAGCGTGACCCCGTTGTGCGCGTGCCAGCCGCGCAGCATCGCGCGCGTCACCTCGCTCGGCACGGCGCAGATGGTCGGCCCGGGCCAGATCCATCGCGGCGGCACGTAGCGCACCCACGCCTTGCGCTCGGATTCCTCCATGTACTCGACGCGGACGCCGCCCAGATGGTTGGAGAGGTAGTGATAGCGCGCGCAGGCCACCGCGTGGGGCAGGCGATCGAGGCCGAGCTTGGCGAGACCGGGCAGGAACTTCTCGTGGTGCTGATGGCGGAAGACCCGGAACACGAGGTCGGCGGCATCGGCCGGGCTCCGCCGCGTCACGGCCGTGAGGATCAGCCCGGTCAGGTAATCGTGATAGAGCGTCTCGACCGCCCGAAACCCCTCGCTCATCGCCCGGTAGCGTAACCCACCGTCAACCCGGTGCCGAAAGCTGTCACCGTGCCCGTGCCGTGCCGACACAGGCAGTTTTTCAAACGGCTGAAATGGTCATATTTTCAGGTACTTGGGCTTTGGCACCCCCGGTGCAATGAACCATTCCCATGTCGATGACACTCAGCGGGCCCACGACCTCGACCCTGGAAATCGGTCTCGGGTTCGCCTCCGGCGGGCGCGACGCGGTGACGCGCGCGGCCGCCGCCGCGGCGGCGCGCCTCAACGGCGTGACGCCGCACCTCGCCCTCGTGGTCACGGCCGCTCCGGCCGGCGACGCGATGGCGGAGGTCCGGGGCGTGCTTGGGCGGATCCAGGTCGCGGGCGGCGCGTCCGCCTCGTTGCTGACGGATGACGGTCCCATGAAGTCCGGCGCGCTGGTGGTCTGCGTGGCGAACGCGGACGGCGCGGCGAGCGGAGTGGCGGCCACGGCTGGTCGCGATCTCGCTGACGCCGGCCAGGCGGCGGCCCGGCTCGTTCTGTCGGGTTGGCCGTTCCGCGCGCGGTATCCGCGCGGCCTCGGCATCGCCTTCGCGCGTCCGGAAGCGGGTGATTCCGCCCTGCGGTTCCTCGATTCCTGGCGTGATTTCATGGGGCCCAAGATGCGCACCGTGTGTGGCGTGATGGGCTCGCCGGTCCTCTACGGCGGGCACGCGAACGCCGAGCCCCGCGTGAGCGTGGGCTGTCTCGAAGCGTCGTACGCGACCGGCCTCGGCTGGAGCGACGCCAGCGGCGAGCCGACGGACGAGGCTCTCGTCCACGGCGCCGCCGACGCGACGCTGACGGCGGTGAAGCGGCTCGACGGCCGGCCCGCGCGGCTCGTGCTGGTGGTGGAGACGGCCGCGCGCCACGCGCGCCTCGGCCGTGCCGCCCACGAGGAATGGATGGCGATCCGCGGTCAGCTCGAGGAAGGGACGCCGTGCGCGGGCTGGCTGGTGGACGACGTGGCGGCGTACGGCCGTGGCGTCCAGCCCATGGCCGCCCCGGGCGCGCTCGTGGTGGTCGCGATCGGCGACTCGCCGCGCGGCGACGCGCCGCGCGCCTGATCCAGGGCGTCCGCCCCGCACCACTCGAACCAGACCTTCCATAGGAGCCGCGTGCGCGTCACGGTCCCCACGCGGGGGATCCCTTTCGCGCGCGCCGCGGCGATCGTCTCGTGGTTGTCCACGCGGTGCACGCCCACCACTTCGCGCACGCCGCCCGCGATCAGCCACGGCGCCATCGCCTCCGTCATCCGGCGCGTGATCCCGCGCCGCCGGAAGGCCGGATCCGTGTACTCGTCCACCATGAACACCTGCCCGCTCCCGAGCCGGATGAAGCCGGCCACGCCCGGATGCACCCGCGTGGAGAGGCAGCGGTAGGAGACGGGCTCGCCGCCTGCCAGGGCCAGGAAGAACATGAAGGCCGGCTCGCACCAGCGCCTCAGGACGGCGCGCGGCACCCGCGCGGCGAAGCGCTCCATCCGCGGCAGGTCCTCGACGCGGGCGAAGCGCAGCTCGAGGCCGTCGGTGCGCCGCGGCGCATCGGCGATGCGCGTGAGGCTCTCGAGGGTGACGTGCCAGCGCTGGCGGCCCGCGACGTAACCGGCGAGGAGCTTGGCGAGCGCGCGCCGCGGCCCGTTGTGGCGTAGATAGCGCCACGCTTCGCGCGGCCCCGGCGGGGCCAGCAGCGACATCCGCGCTCCCGGGGTGTCCTCGATCACGCCGTCCAACGGGAGCAAGGCGGGTACCACGCGAGAAGCCCGCGGATTTCCAGCGCGCGCCCGCGAGGCAGACCCGCGTGGTGGGCGCTCGCGTCGTCAATTCGAGCGAACGCTTGCGGCGCAACGCGGATCAGCACGCGTGCCATGCGCGCACCGCCGTGCGCGCCGCGCTGACACGGCGTGGAACTTCCGTTGCGGGATCAGCGCGCGAGCAGGCGCGCCGGGTCGCCGCGGCGCAGCGTTCCCTCCGTCACGACGCGCGCGTAGACGCGGCTGCGTCCGGGATGGCGCTTCTGGGAGACCAGCGAATAGTCGCCGCCGCGGAACGCCGGGCGGAGGTTGAAGCACGGTGAGGTGTAGCGCGTGACCTCGAGCACCACCTCGTCGCCCAGGGAGAGGCGCGCACCGGGCTGCACGGCCGCCCACTCGACACCCTCCAGCGTGACGTTCTCGCCGAGCGTGCCGGGCACGAGCGAATGCCCTTCGGCCTGCAGCTCGCGGATCAGCTCCACCGCGAAGAGGCACACGGCGCGCTCGGGGCCGCCGTGGTGCTCGCGGTCGCGATGGGCGTCGCCCTCGAGACCGAGCGCGGTGACGCGCGCCGTCTCCACCGCGCGTTTGGGGACGCCGCCGTTCGAGACGCTGAGCTGGACGATGTGGCCCGGGGCGCCCACGGGTCAGCCGCCGGCGCGACGGATCATGCGTTGCACGCGCGCTTCCAGCACGACCTCGTCGCGCTGGTTGAGCACGCGGTGGCGATACGTCACAATTCCACGATCGGGCTTCTTCGTCTCGCGCTTGTCGACGACCTCGACCTCGACACGGATGGTGTCGCCCTCCAGGACGGGCGCGACGATGCGCAGCTCCCCGCCGAGCCAGGCCATGCCGGTGCCGTGGATCAGGCCCGTCTGGATGATGAGGCCCTCGGAGAGCGCGAAGGTGAGCGCGCCGGGCGCGGCGCGCCGCCCGAACAGCGACTCCTTCTTCACGTACTCCATGTCCAGGAACAACGGCTCGATGAAGCCGCACTGGTTCACGAAGCTCACGATGTCGGTCTCGGACACCGTGCGCGCGCGCGTCTGGTAGACCGCTCCGACCTTGTGCCCCTCGAAGTTCAGCCCGCTCGTCTCCATGACGTCACTCTCCCAGGTAAGCGCGCCGGACGTCCGCGTTCTCTCCGAGCTGGGCCGCGGTGCCCGAGAGCACCACCGCGCCCGTCTCGAGCACGTAGCCCCGGTGCGCGATCGACAGGGCCATGGCGGCGTTCTGCTCGACGAGGAGGATCGTCGTGCCCTGCCGGTTGATGGAATCGATGGTCGCGAAGATCTGCTCCACGAGCACGGGGGCCAGGCCCATGGACGGCTCGTCGAGCAGGAGGAGGCGCGGCCGGGCCATGAGGGCCCGGGCGATGGCCAGCATCTGCTGCTCGCCGCCCGAGAGCGTGCCCGCCACCTGCATCACCCGCTCCTTCAAGCGCGGGAACAGCGTGAAGGCGCGCTCCAGGTCGGCCCCGACGTCGGCGTCGGTCCTCAGGTAGGCGCCCATGGTCAGGTTCTCCCGCACGCTCAGGCGGTTGAAGATCCGGCGGCCCTCGGGGACGTGCGCGATGCCGCGCGCGACGACCTCGTGAGCGGGCACGCCGGAGAGCGGCCGCCCCTCGAACACCACGGCGCCCCCGCGGGGGACCAGGAGCCCCGAGATCGTCTTGAGGGTCGTCGACTTGCCGGCGCCGTTGTTGCCGAGGAGGGTCACGATCTCGCCCTCCCGGACGTCCAGCGCCACGCCGCGCAGCGCGTGGATCTCGCCGTAGTAGACGTCGAGGCCGTCGAGGCGCAGCACGCTAGGCTCCCGCGCGCGGGGCCGACGAGGCCCGCCGCCCCAGGTATGCCTCGATGACGCGCGCGTCGGCCTGCACGTCGCGCGGCGGGCCCTCGGCGATCTTCTCGCCGTGATCGAGCACGGTGACGCGGTCCGAGACCTCCATGACCACGCGCATGTTGTGCTCGATGAGGACGATGGCGAGCTGGAGCTCGCCCACGAGCCGCCGGAGCAGCGCCATCAGCGTGACGGCTTCCGCCTGGGTCATGCCCGCGGTCGGCTCGTCGAGGAGCAGGAGCGAGGGCTCGGAGGCCAGCGCGCGCGCGAGCTCCAGGCGCCGCTGCTCGCCGTACGGCAGGTTGCGCGCGACGTCGTTGGCCTTGCCGCGGAGCCCGACGCGCTCCAGCAGGGCGGCGGCGCGCTGCCACAGCCCGTGCTCGGCGGCGGTGAAGCGCGGCCCGCGCGTCAGCACGTCGTAGAGCCCCAGCCGGATGCGGGCGTGCATGCCGACCAGCACGTTCTCGGCAGCGGTCATGTTGGCGAAGAGGCGGATGTTCTGGAACGTGCGGCAGATCCCGAGTGCGGTGATCTCGTCCGGGCGCAGGCCCACGAGCGGCTGCCCGCGGAAGCTCACGGACCCCTCGTCGGGGCGGTAGAGGCCGGTGAACACGTTGAACAGCGTCGTCTTGCCGGCGCCGTTGGGCCCGATGATCGAGGCGATCCCGTCGTCGAGGGTGAACGTCACCTTGTTCACGGCGGTGAGGCCGCCGAAGTGTTTGGTCACGCTCTCGGCGGCGAAGAGCGCCGTCATCGGTCGCCCAGCTCGCGCTGCCGCCGGCGCGCGGGGAAGATGCCCTGGGGCCGGAAGATCATCATGAGGACCAGGATGAGGCCGAAGATCATCCGCTCGTACTTGGCGGGCTCGAGCTGCGTGGGCAGCCCGGCCAGGTTGTAGCCCAGGATCGTCACGCCGGCGTTCTTCAGCTCGTTGAGCCAGAGCGACAGGCCCTTGAGCACCTGGAGGTTCAACACCGTCACCACCGTGGCGCCCACGATGGCCCCGGGGATGGAGCCCATGCCGCCCAGGATCACCATGGCCAGCACGCCGATCGACTCGAGGAAGGTGAAGGACTCCGGGTTGATGAACACCTGCTTGGCGGAGAAGACCACGCCCATCACGCCGGCGAACGACGCGCCGCAGGCGAAGGCCAGGAGCTTGGCGCGGACGAGGGGCACCCCCATGACCTGGGCGGCCAGCTGGTCCTCCCGCATGGCCTCCCAGGCGCGCCCGATGTGCGAGTCCTCCAACCGCCGGTTCACGAGGATCACGACGACGACGATCAGCAAGACGAGGAAGTAGAAGCCGATCGAGTAGGAGACCTCGAGCGGCAGCGGCGGGCGCGAGATCGGGGTGATGCCGCGCGGGCCGTTGGTGACGTTGATCGGTTTGTCGAGGTTGTTGGCGAGGACGCGGATGACCTCGCCGAAGCCCAGGGTCACGATGGCGAGGTAATCGCCTCGCAATCGCAGCACGGGCAGGCCGAGGAGGATGCCGGTGCCGGCCGCCACCACGAGGCCGACGACCAGGAACGGATAGAACCACCACGCGGGGAGGGGAAAGCCGCCGCCGAAGAGCACGTTGCCGTGCGGCGAGCCGAAGATCGCCCACGAGTAGGCGCCCACGGCGAAGAAGGCGACGTAGCCGAGATCGAGCAGCCCGGCGAGGCCGACGACGATGTTCAGCCCGAGCGCCAGCGCGACGAAGATCCCCACCTGTGTGGCGACTTCCATGTAGTAGCCGTTGTACGTGCCGATCACCGGCATGAGGACCAGCAGCGAGACGCCGATCAGCGCCGCGCGCAGCCGGCCGGGGATGGGCGCCACGTAGGCGTAGAGGAGGCTGCCCTGGAACAGGAGGAACACCAGGATCGAGCGCGGGAAGAGGGCGACGGCGCCGCTCGTGAGCGCGACCCCGGCCACGGCCGCGAGCATCCGGCTCACGCGCGCTCCCGCACCACTTCGCCGAGCAGGCCCTTGGGCCGGAAGATCAGGATCAGGATCAGCACCGAGAACGCGAAGATGTCCTTGTACTCGGCGCCGAAGGCCCCGCCCGTGAGCAGCGACAGGTAGGACGCCGCGAACGCCTCCAGGAGCCCGAGCACGATCCCGCCCAGCATGGCGCCCGGAATGTTGCCGATGCCGCCGAGCACGGCGGCGGTGAAGGCCTTGAGCCCTGGAATGAACCCCGTGTAGGGATTGATCAGGCTGTACTGCACGCCGAACAACACCCCCGCGGCGCCGCCCATCGCGCCGCCGATCAGGAACGTGAGCGAGATGATCCGGTTCACGTCGATGCCCATGAGGCTCGCCGCCGCCTGGTCCTCGGCCACCGCGCGAATGGCCGTGCCGATCTTCGTCCGGTTCACGAGGGCGTGGAGGCCCCAGAGCATGAGCAGCGCGACCACGATCACCACGAGCGATTTCGCCGAGACGTCGATGGTGGAGGTCAGCTCGTAGCGCTCGTTGAGCGGCTCCAGCGTCGGATAGACGAGGTTGAAGGCGTTGCGCCAGAGCGACTCCACGAGGCGGATCACGTCCTGCAGGAAGAACGACATCCCGATGGCCGAGATCAGCGGAATGAGCCGCGGGGCCGCGCGCAGCGGCCGGTACGCCACGCGCTCGATGGAGACGGCCAGGGCCGCGCTGGCGAGCATGCCCGCGAGCATCACGCCCAGGAGCACGAGCGGCCACGGCAGCGTCTCCAGCAGCCCCGCGCTCTTGAGCCCGAGGAGGATCTCGACGCCCACGAAGGCGCCCACGATGAAGATCTCGGAGTGGGCGAAGTTGATGAACTCCAGCACGCCGTACACCATCGTGTAGCCGAGCGCGATCAGCGCGTACATGAAGCCGAGCAGCAGGCCGTCGAGCAGGACTTGGGGGAAGATCCCGATGAGGAGTGGGAAATCCATGGGTCGGCGGCGGCGCCCCGGGTCGCCCGAGGGCGCCGCCGCGGAGAACGCTTACTTCTTCAGCGCCGGAGCGGCGATGGCGAGCCGCTTCGCTTCCTTGTTCTCGCCCCACTTGTCGGGATTGTCGGTGCTGACCTGCATGATGTAGTAGGAGGCCTTCTTCGGGTCGCCCTTGTCGTCGAACTCGATGACGCCCGTCATGCCGCTGTACTTGACCTTGCGGATCGCCGCGGCCACCGCCTCACGCGAGGGGGCCTTGCCGCCCTTGGTGGCCTCTTCGAGGGCCTTGATGGCGATGGCCGTGGCCACGTACGACTCGGCCGCGTACGGCTCCGGATTCTTCTTGAACTTCGACTTGTACTCGTCGCCGAACGCCTTGGCCTGCGCGCTCGTCGCCGGCGCCGCCGCCGTGGTGTAGTAGGTGCCCACCACCGTCTTGCCACCGATCTTCACGAAGTCCGAGGAGTCCATGCCGTCCGGGCCGAGGAACTTCGACTTCACGCCCTTCTCCCGCGCCTGCTTGAAGAACGGCGCGCCCTGGTCGTAGATGCCGCCGAAGTAGACGAGGTCGGGGTTCTTGGCCTTGATGGGTGTGATCAGCGGGTCGAAGTTCGACTTCTCCTCCGTGCCCTCGAAGCCGATGACCTTCACGCCCTTCTTCTCGAGATCGTTCTTGAAGGCCTCGGCGACGCCCTGGCCGTACGTGGTCTTGTCGTGGACGATGTAGGCCGTCTTGATCTTCAGCGTGCCGACCGCGAACTCGGCGCCGACCGGTCCCTGCACGTCGTCACGCCCGCACACGCGGTTGACGTTCGGGTAGCCGCGGTCGGTGACCTTCTCGTTGGTATTGGCCGGCGAGACCATCGCCAGCTTGTCTTCCTTGTAGACCTCCGACGACGGGATGGCCACGCCGGAGTTCAGGTGGCCGATGACCACCATGATGGCCTTGTCCGCGATGATGTTCTTCGCGTTGGAGACGCCGACGTCGGGCTTGGCCTGGTCGTCGTACGGCACCAGCTCGACCTTGAAGCCCGCCTTCTCGAGGTTGCCCTTGAACTTCTCGATGGCGAGCTGCGCGCCGAGCTTGATGCCCTCGCCGAGCGCCGCCTGGCCGCCGCTGAGGGGACTCTGGGTCGCGATCTTGATCGTGCCCTTCCCCTGGGCCGAAAGCTCCGACCCCAGCGGCAGGAGGGCGATGGCCAGCGCCGCGGCAGTCACGGCGACGACCGTGCGGATGCGTGTGGGCTTCATGGATGTCCCTCCTTGAGCGTTGATGAATCGAGGGGTTACGCGCCGCCAATTATAGCGGCCGTTCCCGGGCGGTCAAGCCGCCCGTGCGCTTCGGATCAGCTCGAGAAAGCGCCGCGTTGCCCCGGCGGGGTCCGGCGCCGCGCACACCGCCGAGATGACCGCCACCCCGTCGGCGCCGGCGCGCACGACCTCGGCCACGTTGTCGTGCGTGATGCCGCCGATCCCTATGAGGGGAACACGGATCTCGCCGCGGAGTTTCCGCACGAGCGCCGGCCCGACCAGCTCGAAGTCCGGCTTGGTCGCGGTGGGATACATCGAGCCGACGGCCACGTAGTCGGCGCCGTCGTCGCGCGCGGCGCGCGCCTGCTCGACGCCGTGGGTGGAGACGCCCAGGAACATCCCGGGCCGCAGCAGCGGGCGGGCGGCCCGGGCCGGCAGGTCCTCCTGGCCCACGTGGACGCCGTCGGCCTCCACGGCCACCGCGAGGTCCACGCGATCGTTGATCACGAAGGCCACGCCCGCGCGGCCGCAGCGCTCGCGCAGCCGGCGCGCCAGCGGCAGCAGGCGGCCGGACGGCCACGACTTCTCGCGGAGCTGGACCATGCGGCAGCCGCCGTCGATGACGGCGGCGAGGAGGTCGTCCAGGTCGCGCCCGCGCGCCGCCGTCCGGTCGAGGACGACGTAGAGCGTCGGGTCCATCAGGGATGCAGGCGGACGCTGTCGGCGCTGGTGAAGCGGCCCTCGACGAAGGCGGGATCGTTCAGGACCTTGAGGTGGAAGGGGATGGTCGTCTTCACCCCCTCGATCACCGTCTCCGCCAGCGCGCGCCGCATCCGGTCGATGGCCTCGCCGCGGTCGTGCCCGCGGACGATGATCTTGCCGAGGAGCGAGTCGTAGAACGGCGGCACCGCGTACGGCGCCATGAGGTGGCTGTCCACGCGGACGCCGAAGCCGCCGGGCGGGACCCAGGCCGTCACGCGGCCCGCGCTCGGCGTGAACGTCTCCGGGTCTTCGGCGTTCACGCGGCACTCGATGGCGTGGCCCTCGAAGCGCACGCCGTCCTGCCGGTAGCCCAGCGGCTCGCCGGCGGCGATGCGGATCTGCTCGCGGATCAGATCGATCCCCGTGATCGACTCGGTCACCGGGTGCTCCACCTGGATGCGCGTGTTCATCTCGATGAAGTAGTAGCCGCCCTCGCCGTCCACGAGGAACTCGACGGTGCCCGCGCTCACGTAGTTCACGGCGGCCGCCGCCACGAGCGCCGCGCGGTGAAGCCCCGCGCGCGTCTCCGCGGGCAGCGACGGCGCCGGCGACTCCTCGATCAGCTTCTGGTGCCGCCGCTGGACGGAGCAGTCGCGCTCGCCCAGGTGCACGCGCATCCCGTTGCGATCGCCGAGCACCTGCACCTCGACGTGCCGCGCCGCCTCGATGAACTTCTCGCAGTAGATCTCCGAGGAGCCGAAGGCCGCCCCCGCCTCCGCCTGGCAGGCCGCGAAGGCCTGCGCGGCGCCGGCGCGCTCGCGCACGATGCGCATGCCCCGGCCGCCGCCGCCCGCGGCGGCCTTGAAGATCACCGGGTAGCCCGCCTCGTCGGCGACGTCCAGCGCCTCGGCCTCGCTCTTCAGCGGCAATTCGCTGCCCGGCACCACCGGGACCCCCGCCTGCCGCGCGATGACGCGCGCCTGCGCCTTGTCGCCCATGAGGCGGATGGCCTCGGGGCTCGGGCCGATGAAGGTGAGGCCGGAGGCGCGGCAGATGTCCGCGAACGTCGGGTTCTCCGCGAGAAAGCCGTAGCCGGGATGGATGGCCTCGCTGTCCGTCACGACGGCGGCGGAGATGACCGCGGCCATGTTCAGGTAGCTCGCGCGCGCGGAGTCGGGTCCGATGCAGATGGTCTCGTCGGCCAGCCGCACCGGCAGCGACTGCGCGTCCGCGGTCGAGTGGGCGATGACCGTGCGGATCCCCATCTCGCGACAGGTGCGCATGATCCGCAGCGCGATCTCGCCGCGGTTGGCGATGAGGATCTTGTGGAACACGCTACTTCCGCTGGAACTGCTGGGGCAGCCGCACCCACTGCAGCCCGCCCGTGGCGGTGCGCTGCAGGGTCCAGCGTTCCGGATAGATGTAGCCCGCCGTGGTCTCGGTGACGACGTAGCCGGGGATCTCGAGGACCTGCTGCTGCGTGGCCGGCGGCTTCGGCGTCTCCGCGGGCTTGTCCCCGTCCTTCTTCTCCTCGTCGGTCGGCGCGCTCGTGGGGGCGGGCGGCGCCGGCACGTCGATGGCCACCTGCTGCGGCGGGACCTGGATGTAGCGGATGAACTGGCCCGTCGGGTTGTAGGGGTTCCACGGCATGTTCGGATGCGGGGGCGCGGTCGGGCTCACCTGCGCGGCCGCGCCGCCCGCGGTGAGGACGACGGCCGTTGTCGCGAGCACGAGGATTCCGATTCGGCGCGTGAGCATGTTCATCCCCCCAGGAGCCGCCGCCACTGCGACTCCAGCTCGACGAGGCGCCAGCCGTACACGCGCGGCGCCGCCTCGGCCATGGTCTCGCCGGCGCCCAGGCGCGCGAGCAGCGCGCGCATCGCCTCCATGTCGCCGCGGTCCAGCAGGTCCGCGACGACGAAGAGCGCCAGCTCGTAGCCCGCGTGGGCCCGACGCGGATCGGGATCCGTCACCAGCGCCTCCAGCCCCTGGAGCGTGAGGCCGCCCGCGGCGCCCAGTGCGGGGTCGGGCAGGCGGCCCTCCAGCGCCTGGGCCAGCCCTTCCTGCAGCCAGCGGGGCGCGCGCCCGCGCGCCTGGCGATGGATCACGGCGTGCGCGTACTCGTGCGTCAGCAGCCGCTCGAGCTCCGCGCGCGGCGGCAGCGCGGCGCCCAGGGGCAGCCGGATGCGGCCGTCGAAGAGCCCGCTGACCCAGGCGTGCGTGCGCGTGACGTCGCTGAACTGGCCGCGATCGTAGAGGACCACGGCGACCCGCTCGGGGCCCGCGTCCCCGAGCTGCGCCACGACGCGCCGCCGGGCCTGCTCGAGGGCGGCCTTCACCGCGCGCCGCGACTCGGGGTCGGCGGCGGGGCGGTAGCGCAGGACGAACGCGCCGAACGGCTCGCGCACGAAGGCCGACTCGGTGCGCTGCTCGCGCTCGAGCTTGTCGAGCAGGGCGCGCGCCTCGGCGTGCCCGGGATCGGTCGCCAGCAGCGCGCGCAGGTGGGCGACGGCGCGCTCGGGGTCGTCGCGATGGTCGTAGAGGCGGGCGAGCAGCACGTGCACCTGCGCGTCGTGACCGTGCCGCGCCGCGGCCTCCAGGGGGCCCAGCGCGTCGCCCGCGCGCCCGGCGTGGACGGCGGCCACGCCCGCGCCCTTGAGGAGCGCCGGGTCGTCCGGAAGGGCCGCGAGCCCCTGGCCGAAGAGGAGCGCCGCCTCGTCGGGACGTCCCTGGGCGAGCGTGCGCCAGCCCCACGTCTCGAAGCAGCGGCCGACGTCCTCGCGGCGCGCGGTGCTGCCGGGGCGCGCGCCGGCGGCCTCGCTGAAGCGGTCGCACGCGCGCGCGAGCTGGCCGGCGGCGTAGAGGCGGATCGCGTCGTCGGTGAGGGCGGTCGGGTCGGCGCGGCGCGCGGCCATGCCGGCCGGCTCGGGCGCGGGGCCGCGGTGTCGGGCCCACCACGCGGTCCCGCCCGCGATGACCACGGCCAGGACCAGGAACGGCAGCGCGCGACGGGCGGCGGGTGGCCACACGGCCGGAGGCCTCAGCGCGGCGGCTCGAGGACGAAGAGCGGCTGGCCGTACTCCACGGGCTGGCCGTTCTCGACGAGGATCTTCACGACGCGGCCGGCCGCCTTGGACTCGATCTCGTTCATCAGCTTCATCGCTTCGATGATGCAGATGATCTGTCCCTGCTTCACCACGTCGCCTTCGCGGACGTACGGCTCGGCGGTGGGCCCCGAGGCGCGGTAGAAGGTGCCGACCATGGGCGCCTCGACGGTGACCGTCGTGGGCGCCGCGACGTCGGCCACCACCGCGGGCTCGATCACGGGCGACGGCCCGCTCGCCACCGGCGCCGCGGTGACCACCGGCGCGCCCGCCCCGCCGCCGCGCTGCACGCGCAGCCGGGTGCCGGCGGACTCCACCTCGATCTCGGACAGCCCGAGCTCGGCGGCGACCGCGGCCAGGCGCCGCGTCAGCTCGATGAGCCGATCGTCGTCACCGCCGGCGGCACCGGCCGGGGCCCGCTTGGCCATCAGCCCGCCACCGCCACGCGGCCGAGGTACTCGCCCGTGCGCGTGTCCACCTTCACGACGTCGCCTTCGTTCAGGAAGAGCGGCACCTGCACCACGGCGCCCGTCTCGAGCGTGGCGCGCTTGGTGCCGCCCTGGGCGGTGTCGCCGCGCAGGCCGGGGTCCGTCTGCGCGATGGCCAGCTCGACGAAGTTCGGCACGTCCACCGTGGTCGGAACGCCGTCGATGTAGAGGACGTCGACCTCGGTGTTCTCCTTGAGGTAGTCGCGCGCCTCCCCGACCTCGTTCGCGGACAGCGAGACCTGCTCGTAGGTCTCGGTGTCCATGAAGTGGTAGCGGTCGTCCTTGTAGAGGTACTGCATGTGCTTCTCGTCGTACTCGACGAGCTCCATCTTCTCGCCCGCGCGGAACGTGTTGTCGATCACCTTGCCCAGCCGCATGTGCTTGAGCTTGGTGCGCACGAAGGCGCCGCCCTTGCCCGGCTTCACGTGCTGGAAGTCGACGATGGCGTACGGCTGCCCGTCGAACACGATGCGCAAGCCCTTCTTGAACTCGGCCGTCGAAACCTGCATGGGACGTTCTCAGCCTTTCCGTCGGGAGCGGGCGCGCAGCGCGGTCTCCAACCGATCCCGCGCGCCGGCGTCGTCTGGGTTCTCTCGCACGAGCCGCGTGAACACGATGGCCGCCTCGTCGGCCAGCCCCTGCTCCAGGCACAGCGTGCCGAAGGCGGCGGTGACGAAGGTGCCGTCGGCGAGCAGCCGCGCCACCCCTGAATCGCCGGCCGCCGGGCCGGCCCGCAAGAGCCCGAGCAGGGCGCGCGACTCGCGGTCGCCTGGATCGAGGCCCGCCGCTCTCTCGAGGTGTCGCACGGCGTCGTCGAGGCGTCCGAGCCGTCGATGGACCTCCGCGGCGAGGCGATGACATTGTACGTCCTTCGGGTTCACGCGCAGAATGGCCTCGATCTCCGTGAGGGCCCCCGCGAAATCCTGGCGCGTGACCAGCGCCTTGGCGAGGATGAGCCGCGCCGTGGCGTAGTGCGGGTGGCGGATGAGGCCGTCACGGCAGACCGCCACCGCGTCGTCCACCCGGCCCGCCTTCCGGTAGAGGTCGGCGAGCAGCGCGAACCCCAGCGAGGCCGGGTCCTTGGCCAGGCGCTCCTCGTAGCGCCGGATGGCGGCGGCGAGGACCGCGTCGTCCGTCACGGCCGCGCCTCCACCAGCGAGGCCAGGGCCGCCCGGGCCTCGGCGGGCGGCACGTCGTAGACCACGCGGAAGGCGCCGATGGCGGGCGCGAGCACGAACGGGACGCGGCCGTCGCGGGCCTTCTTGTCGTGCGTGATGGCGGCCATCACCGCGTCCCCGTCCACGCTCGCCGCCCTCACGGGCAGGGCGAGCGCGCGCAGCAGGCTCTCCTGGCGCCGCGTCGTGGCCGCGTCCGCGACGCCCAGGCGCTCCGCGAGCCGCGCCTCGGCCACCATGCCGAGCGCGACGGCCTCGCCGTGCGTCCACGCCTCGTAGCGCGTCGAGGCCTCCAGGGCGTGGCCGATGGTGTGGCCGTAGTTCAGCGCGAAGCGCCACTCGCCCTTCTCCTCGGGGTCGCGCTGGATCACCCCGGCCTTCAGCGCGCACGAGCCCGAGATGATCCGCGTGAGGGTGGGGAGATCGCGCGCCGCGAGCGCCGCCGCCGAGCGCTCGACGTCGTCGAAGTAGCCGGCGTCGAGGACGACGCCGTGCTTGACGATCTCGGCGAGGC
>DASYTM010000191.1:0-17651 GCA_036002345.1 Candidatus Methylomirabilota bacterium
GGAGCGCGAAGCCTCGAAGTCACCGAAGCGCGAGTAGCCGCCCGTCCGGACGGCTCAGGTCAGGATGATCTTCCAGGCCCGCGCCAGCAGGCCGATGAACCAGAGTGAGCGCGGCAGCCAGAGCTCGCTCTGCGCCCACGCCGTGATGCTGACGACCGCGATCACCAGCGCCGTCGCCATCCAGTCCGGCATGCTGAACCAGCGCACCACGGGGAGCACGAAGCCGCCCAGCATCGCGACCGCGAAGATGAGCAGCACCATCCCCACGAACAGCGCGAACGGCGCCAGGAACAGCGTCGAGAAGACGAGGATCAGCGCGTCCGCCCGCCCGAAGTGAGGATCGGCGAAGGCCTGCGAGACTTCCGGCCGGGCCGCGAACCACAGCACGATCTCGCGCGGCTGCACGAGACCGGAGTAGACGGAGAAGAAAACCGCGAAGCTGCCGGCGATCAGCCAGTGCGGCAGCCGCCAGGTCGTCGGGGTGAGAAGTGCCATCATCCTGTCGTTTCCTCCTGAATCTGCGCGCACCCTTCCTGGGGCAAGTTGAATGCCACGCCTCGGATCAATCAAATCGGGGAGTTGGAAAGATGGCGCGCGTCAGCCGTGTCGGCGCGCTGACATCGTCCGTGCCAGACCGCGCGCGACCGCTGTCGAGGATCGTCACGGGCGAGTACGATAGCCGGCACTTCCCGGAGGCGACGATGACCAACGACCTGCTCGAGAGCGTCAAGGACGGCGTCGCGGTGCTCACCCTCAATCGGCCCGATCGGCTCAACGCCCTGTCGGGGCCGATGCTCGACGCGCTGCTGGAGGCCCTGCCGCGCCTGGCCGCCGACGCCGCGGTCGGCGCCGTCGTGCTGACCGGCGCCGGGCGGGGCTTCTGCGCGGGCGGTGATGTGAAGGCCATGGCCGAGGGCCGCGAGTTCGGCGAGACGGGCCTGGAGGAGAAGACCCACGGCCTGCGCAGCAAGATGGAGGTCTCGCGGCTGCTGCACGAGATGCCCAAGCCGACCCTGGCCATGGTGCGCGGGGCCGCCGCGGGCGCCGGCCTGTCCATGGCCCTCGCCTGCGACCTGCGCGTCGCGGGGGAGAGCGCGAAGTTCGCGACGGCCTTCGCGCGCGTCGGCTACTCCGGCGACTTCGGCGGCTCGTGGTTCCTCACGCAGCTGGTCGGCACCGCCAAGGCGCGCGAGCTCTACTACACCGCGGACATCGTGGACGCCCGGCAGGCTCTGGCGCTCGGGATCGTCAACCGCGTCGTGCCCGACGAGAAGCTCGAGGACGAGGCGATGACGCTGGCCCGGAAGCTCGCCCAGGGCCCGCGCGTCGCGCTGCGCTACATGAAGCGCAACATGAACGCCGCCGAGACCCAGACCCTCGCCCAGTGCCTGGACCTCGAAGCCGTGCACCACACGCTCACCGGGTTCACCGAGGATCACAAGGAAGCGGCGAAAGCCTTCGTCGAGAAGCGGGAGCCGGTGTTCAAGGGTCGCTGACGCCCGGCACGGGCGCGAGCGCGGGCAAGCGCGGCCTCGTTCGACCACGCGACCCGACGCTGCGTTGCGCCTGCCACCGCGCACCGATTCCTGGCCGGGGCCGAGACAGCGGGCAGGTGACGAGCGCGACCTTGACGCCGAGATCGAATCCGGGATAGGTCATGCGCTGGACTGTACCCGAGGCCATGCAAATTTTGCGTGGCTCGCTCGCGTGCATCGCGAGTCGGCGGCATTTCCGCTGCATGCCTCCATCAGCGTGACGACCGACTCCCCGCGCCGCACCCGGTGGCTGGCCGTCGTCGCAACGTTCGTGGCCGCGGTGCTCGCCGTTCCCGCCGCGGCCGAAACGCCCATTCCGGAGCTCACCCTGTGGCGCGCCCAGATGCTGAGCTTCGGGCGCGCCGCCTGCGACGCGCTCGCGCAGCCGCCATCGCTCGACGAGGCGCTCGTGCGCGTGTACTACGACGCCGAGCGGGTCTTCTACCAGATCGCGGGCGACACGGGGGACGCGTCGTGGGAGGCGTGCGCGCGCCGGGCCGAGGCCATCTTCCGCGACCAGTACGTTCTGCCGCAGAACGGCAACGTCCCCGGCTACTGGAACTTCACGCACGGGCTCACCCTCGACTGGCTCCAGACCGGCGACGCGGCCTCGAAGAACGCGGTGATCGCGCTGTCGCAGAACGCCTCGTACGCGGGCGACACAGTCCCGCTCGAGTGGACGCAGCCGGCCTATTACAGCCGCGAGGTGGCCTACGCGATCATGAGCTACCTCAACGCCGAGAAGGTCGGCGCGCCCGCGCGCGCGCGCCTGCCGCTGCTCGTCGACCAGGCGCTCGGCCATCTCGATCAGTGGTTCGTCTCGGGGACGGCCCTCTGCCCGAGCGAGTGCGACCCGCCGGAGGCCGTCGGCCGCTTCTACGTCCAGCCGTTCATGGCCGGGCTGACCGCGGAAGCGCTGATCATGTACTTCGACAAGACCGGCGACGCGCGGATCCTGCCGGCCATCAAGACCGCGCTCGACTGGCTGTGGGCCAACGCCTGGATCGGCGCCGAGCAGGCGTTCTGGTACGACAACGTGAGCCGGAGCGCGGCGCCCGACCTGAACCTCTTGATCGCGCCCGCCTTCGCCTGGGTGTACGCGCAGACCGGCGACGTCACGTATCGCGAGCGCGGTGATCTCGTCTTCGCGGGCGGTGTCCTGCGCGCCTTCCTCGGCGCCGGCAAGCAGTTCAATCAGAACTACGCGTGGTCGTTCGACTACGTGCGCTGGCGGGGCGGCGTCGGGGCGCCGCCTCCACCACCGCCTCCAGGGGGCACGCTGCAAGTGGCCGTCACTCAGCCGAGCGCCGGCACGACGGTGAGCGGGACCGCGTGGGCCGTCGTCTGGCTCAGCGGCGCGGCCGGCGCCGCCAATGATGTGACGCTCACCCTTGGCGGCCGCACGGTCGGCACGACCACGAGCGCGTCGCCCGGTCCGATCTCGCTGCCCTACGACACGCGGCTCACCTCCGACGGCGCGCAGACGCTCACGGTCTCCGCGCGCGACGCCGGCGGCAACACGGGCACGGCGGGCGTGAGCATCGTCGTCGGCAACGGCACGGCGCCGCTGCCTCCGCCCCCGCCGCCCGCCGCGCTCACGGCGAGCATCGTCACTCCGGCCGCGGGTGCCACGGTGAGCGCGACCACCACGGTGACGCTGGCGGCCGCGGGCGGCACGCCGCCGTACACGTACACGCTGGCGCTCGACGGCACGACGCTGGTCTCGGGCGGGGCGGCGACCTTCGCGTGGAACACGGCGGCGGCCTCGAACGCCGCGCATACGCTCACGGCCACCGTGCGCGACGCCAACGGCCAGACGGCGACGGCCACGCGGACGGTGACGGTGCTCAACGGGACGGCGCCGGTGGGGACGCTGCGCGTGGCGGTCACTCAGCCGACCAGCGGGGCGACGGTGAGCGGCAGCGCGTGGGCGGTCGTGTGGATCAGCGGCGCCACGGGGAGCGCGAACAGCGTGACGCTGACGCTCGGCGGCCATACGGTCGGGACCACGACGAGCGCGTCGCCCGGCCCCATCTCGCTGCCGTACGACACGCGGCTCGCGGCGGACGGCGCCCAGACGCTCGCGGTCTCCGCGCGCGATGCCGGCGGCAACACCGGCACGGGAGGCGTGAGCATCGTCGTGGCGAACGGCACGACGGCGCCGCCCCCGCCGCCACCCCCACCCGCGGCGCTGATCGCGTCCATCACGGCGCCCGCGGCGAACGCCACCGTCGGCGGCACCACCACCGTGACGATGGCGGCCAGCGGCGGCGTGGCGCCCTACACGTACACGCTGGCGCTCGACGGCGCCACGCTCGTCTCGGGCGGCGGCGTGACCTACGCGTGGAACACCGCCGCGACGAGCGACGCGGCGCACACGCTGACGCTCACGGTGCGCGACGCCGCCGGCGCCACGGCCACGGCCTCCCGCGCGGTCACGGTCTCCAACGTCACGCCGCCGCCGCCGACCGGCAGCCTCGAGGTGTTCGTGACCCAGCCGCGGAGCGCCACGACCGTGCGGGGCACCGCGTGGATCGTGGTGTGGCTCGACGGCGCCGCGGGCGGCGCCAACGTCTACACGGTGAGCGTCAACGGTCAGGCGGTGGCCACACAAACAACGGCTTCGACGGGGCCCGTCTCGCTGCCCTGGCTCACCACGGGCACGCCGAACGGCGCGCAGGAGATCCGCGTCACGGTGCGCGATGCCGCGGGCAAGACCGGCGCCGCGAGCGTGAGCGTGACCGTCGCGAACTGACTAGGCGAGCAGCGCCAGGACCGCGTCGGCCGCGGTCTCGGCGAATGCCCCGCTCGTACGCGCGCCGAGATCGTGACCGGCCTCCGGCACGATGAGCAGCCGCGTCGGCGCCGGCACGAGCGCCCGCGCCGCCTCCACCTCGTCCGGCGTGCCGAACGCGTCGCGGGTGCCGTGCACGAAGAGCGTCGGCACGCCCAGCGTCGTGAGGTGCTCGGTCCGCCGCCGCTCCGGCCGCCCGGGCGGATGCAGCGGGTAGGCGAGCAAGAGCAGGGCGCGCGCCGGCTCCGGCGCGGCGGCGACCAGCATGCTGGCCTGGCGGCCGCCGTACGAATGACCGCCGAGCACGAGCCGCCCCGGGCAGCGCCGGGCGAGCGCGGCCAGCGCGTGACGCAGCCCCTCGCGATCGCGGGCCGCCCACGCGGGCGAGGGCGGTCCCTTCGGGCGTGCCTGGCGGAACGGCAGATCGATGCGCAGAGCCGTGACGCCGCGGGCCGCGAACGCGCTCGCCACCGCGCGCAGCACCGGCGACTCGCAGTTCGAGCCGGCGCCGTGGGCGAGCACCACGCCGTCGCCGGTGGGCGCGGCCGGGTGGTGCAGGGCGCCGCGCACGACGGTTTCGCCCGCGGGCTCCTCGAACGGCTCGACGGCGCTCACGGAGGTACGATAGACGCAAGGGCAGGACCAAGGAGACGCGGAATGCGATCGACAGCGAAGGTGCGGGGGGCGGCGGTGGCGCTCGTGCTGGCCATGCTGGCGGGCTGCTCGACGGCGGCGGTCACGCCGTCGGCGTCGGTCACGACGCTGATGCCGGACAGCGAGCGGTGGTTCAAGCTGTCCTGGGAGGCGGTGCCGGAGCGCGACGGCGCGCACCAGCGCGTGCGCGGCTACGTCGAGAACACCTACGGCGAAGCGGCGAGCAAGGTGCAGCTGCTCGCCCAGGCCCTCGACGGCTCGGGCCAGGTGGTGGGGCAGAAGGTCGAGTGGCTCTCCGGCGTCGTGCCGGGCTTCGGCCGCGCCTACTTCGAGATCCCGAAAATGCCGAAGGCCGAACATTACCGCGTGACGGTGTGGGCGTACGAGCGCATCCAGGGCCGCGGCGACGGCTGGGTCATCCGCTGACGCGCACGATGAGCGCGCCCCGTCTCGACGAAACGGCGCGCGGCGTCTTTCCGATCTCCGCGACGCCCTTCGCGCCCGACGGCGCCCTCGATCTCCAGAGCCTCGACCGGCTCATGGACTTCTATCTCGCGCGTCGCGTCCATGGCCTCACGCTGCTCGGCATCGCCGGCGAGGCGCAGAAGCTCACGCCGGAGGAGTCGCGCGCGGTGGTGCGCCGCGCGCTCGGCCGCGTGGCGGGCCGCGTTCCCGTCGTGGTCGGCGTGTCCAGCGCGGATCTCCGCGGGCTCGCCGCGCTCGCGGACGAGTCGATGGCCGCGGGCGCCGCGGGCGTGATGGTGGCGCCGAAGGCGGGGATCGTCGGCGATGCGGCGCTGCTCGACTACATGGCGTCGGTCTTCGAGGCGCTGGGCCCCGCGACGCCCGTCGTGTACCAGGACTACCCGCAGGCCACCGGCGTGACGCTGACCGTCGAAGCCTTCCATCGGATGGTGGACGCGTTCCCGCGGCTCGTGATGCTCAAGCACGAGGACTGCCCGGGGCTCGCCAAGCTCGGCCGGATCCGCGCCGAGGCGGCGCGCGACGGCCGGCGGCGCGTGAGCGTGCTCGTCGGCAACTACGCGATGTACTACCCGCAGGAGCTGGCGCGCGGCGCCGACGGCGCGATGACGGGCTTCGCGTACCCCGAGATGCTGGTGGAGGTCTACGAGCGCTTCGTCGCCGGCGACGCGGAGGGGGCCGAGGACGTCTTCGACGACTACCTGCCGCTCCTCCGCTACGAAGCGCAACCCGGCATCGGGCTCGCCGTCCGCAAAGAGCTGCTGTTCCGCCGCGGCGCGCTCGCCTCGCCGGCGCTGCGCGCGCCGGGCGCCGCGCTCACGGCCGAGGACCGCCGCGAGCTCGATCGGCTGGTCGCGCGGCTCGAGCGCCGGCTCAAGGGCTGAGCGCTCAGGCGCTCGCCAGCACCTCGACGACCGTCCGGCAGAGGACGTCGGGATCGACGGGCTTGGCGAGGTGCGCCTTGAAGCCGGCGGCGAGGGCGGCGCTGCGCGGATGGACGCCGCTGTGCGCCGTCACGGCCACCGCGGGCACGCGCGCGTTCGCGTGCCGCGTCACCTCGCGCACGAGCCAGTAGCCGTCCTCGCCCGGCATCGAGATATCGCTCACGATCGCGTCGGGCTGCGCACGGAGAAAGGTTTCCAGGCCGCCCTTCGCCGACTCCGCCACGAGCACGGTGGCCCCGCACATCTCGAGCATGACCCGCAGCACGTCCCGCGTGTCGTCGTCGTCCTCGACGACGAGCACACGCACACCGCGTAGATGGTCCATGTCGCGCTTTTCTACACCATTGCGGATGCTTCGTAAAGACGCATCACGCGCCGCGCGCGCCCGATGCGGTAGGGAAAATTTTTTCTCTACAAAATGTGGACCCGAGGAGAAATGAGCACGCGGCGACCCTCGGCCTTCGCCGCCTCGCTTCACGGACCGCGCCAAACGGGTCTGGCACTTCCTTTGCGATGGCCCCGAGCGGAGGTGCCTGCCATGAAGCCCGCCACCCTCGTCGCCCTCGCGCTCGCCCTCGCTGCTCCCGCGACTGCCATCGCCGGCCCCGGCGATCCTCGTCTCGTCACCGGCGTCCTCGAGTGGCCGCGCGCAGTGACCACCGAGCCGTTCCTCGTCGTGCGCGGCGACGACGGCGTGGTCTACTATGTCGCCATCGCGACCGCGCGACGCGAGGGCGCGTTCGCCGCCGGCGCGCGCGTTTCGGTGCTGGGCCTCGAGGGCGGCGCGAAGAACGAGGTCACGGCCCTCGGCGTCGGCGCGGGCGACACGCGCGAGGCCGCGCTCGCGAATCTGGGCGGCCGTCCGGCTGCCGCTGCGACGCCCGCTCCCGCGACGCCAACTCCGGCTGTCGTTGCGGCGCCCGCTCCCGCGGTTGCTCCGCTCGCGCCGGCTGTCGCTCCCGCTGCGCCGGCTGCGGCCGCACCCGCGGCGGCGGCCACCGCGCCCGCTGCGGTTCCTGCCGCACCCGCGGCGGCGGCCACCGCGCCCGCTGCGCCGACTGCCCCCGCTGTTGCTCCCGCTGCTGCCGGGCCGGCCGCGCCCGCTGTCGCTCCGACCGCGCCCGCGGCGGCGCCGGCTGCTCCCGCGGTGGCTCCGACGGCGCCTGCCGCTACCGCACCCACCCCTGCGCCACGCGCGACCGGCGCGGCCGCGGTCGCGCCGACGCCCGCGGCGCCGGTGACGCCGCCTCCGACCGTCAGCCCCGCGCCGCCGACCATCGTCGCGGCGCCGGTGACGCGCTCGACGGTCGCGAGCCCGGGCGACGAACGGCGCTGGACCGAGATCAACGGCATCGTCGAGTCGCTGGTGGGTCGCACGCTGGTGATCCGCACCGAAGACGGTCGCGTGAGCATCGACGTCTCGGGTGTCAGCGAGAGCGTCCTCGACCGCATGGTCAGACCGGGCATGCCGGTGAAGGTCTACGGGGTGCCCGAGATGCGGTTCAAGGCCATGGGATTCGTCGATCCCCGGGTGGCCGAGCCCCGGACGCGCCGCTGAGCGGGATCGCTACAAGCGCGGTCGATGGCCTTAGTATTGCGGGCTTCGGCCGGCATGGGCCGAGACCGCTGCCTGATCTGCGGCTCCTTCATCTTTGGGGGAGAGGACACCACGCGCCCGCCTCAGCTCGGCGTGCCGGTGCATCGCGCGTGCTACTTGCGCGACGAGGGCCTGGACGAGCCAAAGGAGCCGAAGGAGCCGAAAGAGCCGCCCTCCGAGGAGGAGTCGGGCTGGTAAGCGACTAGCGGTCGGTGCGCGAGCGCCCCGGGCTGGCCGCCGGGTCGGGCGCCGTGTCCTTGCTGCGCAGCCGCTGCACGAGCTTGTCGTAGCCTTCCGTCTGCACGATCTTGTTGAACTGCGTGCGGTAGTTCGAGACGAGGCTCACGCCCTCGATGATCACGTCGTAGACGAGCCAGCGCCCGTCCTTCAGGTGCATGCGGTAGTCGACCGGCACCTCGCTGCCCTTCTTGGTCGCGATCACCGTCTTGACCGTCGCCTCGTTGCCGTCGATCTGCTCGGCGGTGTACTGCACCCGCTCGCCCTGGTAGAGCTCGATCTTCGACATGTAGGCGCGATCGAGGAGGTCACCGAAGAGCTTCACGAACTCCTCGCGCTCCTTGGGACTGCGGGAGTTCCAGTGCGGGCCGAGCGCGCGCCGGGCGGTGTCCGGGTAGTCGAAGATCGAGTCAGCGATCTTCCGGATCCGGGCACGGCGTTCCTCCGTGTTGGGTGCCTGTTCGGCAAGCGACTTGACCACCAGGTCAACCCGCTCCTTGAGGGCCTCCGTGGGAGCCCCGGCGAACACGGGAGAAACCAGCGCCAGAACGAGCGAGAGCACGAGCGCGACGGTCAGGGGGCGGGCCTGGGTATTCATAGGCGTGAAAATCGTGCAACCGGGGTGCCAGGGGACGCCCCTCGGCGGCCCGCCCGCGCGGCGCCGACCGCTCGAAGGCTAGACGACGTTGTCGCGGCGGAGCGCGGCGATCTCGTCCTTGCCGTAGCCGATGTCGGCGAGGATCTCGTCGGTGTGCTGGCCCATGTCGGGCGAGGCGCTTCGCACCGCGCCCGGCGTGCGTGAGAGCGTGACCGGCAGATTTTGCACGGCCTGCGTGCCGAGCCGCGGGTGCTCGATGGTGACGGCGAGCTTGAGGGCCTGCACGTGTGGGTCCTCGAAGACCTCCTGCACGTTGTAGATCGGACCGCACGGCACGCCGGCCTTGTTGAGCACGTCCACCCAGTGCGCGGTGGGCTTGTGCATGAGGACCTTGTCGAGCTCCTCGTTCATCGCCTTGCGGTTCTTCGAGCGATCGGAGGGCTTCACGAAGCGCGAGTCCTCGATGAGGGCGGGCGCGCCGATGGCCTCGCAGAGGCGGCGGTACATCACCTGGCCGGAGGCCGCGATGTTCATGTGGCCGTCGGCGGTCTTGAACACGCCGGTGGGAATCCCCGTCGGATGGTCGTTGCCCGCCTGCGGCGGAATCTCCTTGCCGAGCGTCCAGCGCGCCGCCTGGAAGTCGAGCATGCGCACCATCGCCTCGAGCAGCGACGTGTGCACCCACTGGCCGCGGCCCGAGCGCTCGCGCTCGAGCAGCGCGACGAGGATGCCGTGCGCGAGGAACATGCCGGCCGTGAGGTCGGCCACGGGAATGCCGACGCGCACGGGGCCCTGGCCCGGCAGGCCCGTGATCGACATCAGCCCGCCCATGCCCTGCGCGATTTGATCGTAGCCGGGACGGTCGCGGTACGGGCCCGACTGCCCGAAGCCCGAGATGCTCGCGTACACGAGCCGCGGGTTGATCGTGCTCAGCGTCTCGTAGTCGATGCCGAGCCGGTGCTTGACGTCCGGCCGGTAGTTCTCGACGAGGACGTCGGCCTTGGCGACCAGGCGCTTGAGCACGTCGACGCCGCGCGGGCTCTTGAGATCGAGGGTGATCGAGCGCTTGTTGCGATGCAGGTTCTGGAAGTCGAACCCGTCGCGCGCGAAGTCGTCCTCGTTCTTGTTCTCCACCTTGATGACGTTCGCGCCCATCTCCGCGAGCTGCCGGACGCAGGTGGGTCCGGAGCGGGCCCGCGTGAGATCGATCACCGTGTACGGCTCGAGCGGCAAGGCCATGTCTGCCTCCGTGTCGTTGGTGGCCCCGATGCTACCACTGCTGGCCAGGAACCACCCGCCCCGGTCGCGGTGGCGCCCCTGAACCCGGCGTTTTTACAAAGGACGCACGTCTGGCGCGCCCTTTGCGGCATCCTGGGCCGGGGGATGGCGTCCATGGGAGGGACGCCGGCATGGATCAGCTTCGTCGGGAGTTCTGGCGACACGGGTCGTCGAAGAACCTGTGGGCGGTGGAAGTGAGCGGGCGCGACGAGAGCGTGCTCGCGTGCTGCGGCCCGTTCACGCCGCGCGCCGCGGGCGTCGTCGCCCTCGACGATCTCGCCTACCGGCGCGGGCCGACCGTCGACTGGCTGCGCGCGCACCGCGGCGAGTTCGAGCGGTACGACGGCAGCGCCGACACGCGCCCCGTGACGGGGCCGCGCGAGGGCGTCGTCTCCGACGAGGCGCTCGACATCCTGCTCGGCGAGGCCCGCGGGCTCACGCGCGCGGAGGCGGGCACCGCCTTTCTCCGCGAGGCCGTGCGGCTGCGCTTCGCCGCCTCGCACAACGAGGCCCTCGAGCGGCGCCACGGCTGGGTGGACGCCCGGCGCCGGCTCACCAGCGCGTCGCTGCCGCTCGACGAGCGCAGCATCGCCAGCTACGTGCTGTTCACGCACACCACGGTCAGCATGCCGAACGCGTACGAGATCGCCGTGGACCTTCCGTACGTCTTCAACCCCGAGTGGGACCGCCTGAACGACTACTGGACGCGCTCGGTGCTCGCCCAGCCCATCCGCAGCGCGCGCGGCGACGTCATCGGCGTGCTCCAGCTCATCAACGCGCGCGACGAGGCAGGGACGGTCGTCCCGTTCTCCTCCGCGATGGCCGACGCCGTCGCGCAGCTCCTCATGGAGTGGGCTCAGCGCTTCGCCTAGCCGCTCAGGCCGCGCGGGGCCTGCCGAAGGGCGCGATGGCCTCGCGTCGCAGTCGCTCCACGATCGCCGGATAGAGCTCGGCCTGCGCCGTCTCCCACTCGCCGATGCTCACCCACGCCTTGGCCACGATCGTGATCGTGTCGCCGGCCGCCTCCACCGCCGTCACCGGCGCCGGCGAGCGCAGCACGCGCCGGCTGGCGCTCACGACCTCGCGCACGGCGGCCAGCGCGCGGTCCACGTCCTCGGTGGCCTTGATCGTCGCGCGCAGGACGAGCTGGCGCGCGGTGCCGTAGCGGTGGAGCACCTCGCCGATGATCTTCTTGTTCGGGATCACGATCTGCGAGGCGTCGGGCGGCACCAGCGTGGTGGCGAGGAGCCCGATGTCCACGACTTCGCCCTGCACGCCGAGCAGCTCCAGGTATTCGCCGACGTGGAAGGGCTTCATCGCGGTGATGTAGAGGCCCGCGACGAGATCGCCGAGGATGCCCTGGAGCGCGAAGCCGAGGCCGAGCCCCGCGATGCCCAGGCCGGCGATGAGCGGGGCGATCTGCACGCCGAGCTTGTCGAGCACGGCGATGAGCGTGAGCGTGAAGATGCCGCCGCGCACGACGCCCACGGCGAGGTGACGCACGGGCGGATCGAGCACGCGGCGATTCACGGCGCGGGCCACGATGGCGCCGACCCAGCGCATCGCCACGAAGCCGATGATGGCGATGGCGACGGCCCCCGCAAGGCGCACGCCGTAATCGACCAGGAATCCGGTCAGGAACTCGGTCGCCTGCATTCCCGCTAGCTGCTGCAACCCACATGCCCTTGCATGCGCGTTTTGCAGGCCTTACATCGCGCGGTACAACGCGCCGCAGGGCCGCGTATCATCAGCGCGCGCCGTTCCTCGTCAACGCCCTGCGCTGGGCGACGACGACGGCCAAGAAGGAACACACCGTGGACTACCGCGGCCGCGTATGGACGGGCGTCGGCGCGACGATCGTGACCCTCTGGGGTGTCATCGGCCAGATCCTGACGCTGTCGGTCCTGACGGTGCAGTTCGGCCGTGAAACCATCGTCGGCGGAATCACAGTTCCTCCGGCGATGTCGTCCTGGACGGCCGGCGTGTTGCAGGGCCTGCTTGTCGTCGCGCTGATCGGTCTCGGGCCTCACGTCTGGCAGGCGATCCGCAAGCTCGTCGCCGCCAGTGAGCCGAACACTCCGGCGCCCCCGGCCCTCGTCGGCGCCGCGGCGCCGCGGCTGCCGGGGTGGTCGGTGCTTTGACGCCCCGCGCTTGACTCCGGCGCCGCGCCGCACTAGCGTTCAGCCAACGCCGCTCCCGGGAGGAATCATGACCTCGACCGCCCTGAACGTCCCGTCGCTGAAGGGGAAAGTCTCGTCCGAAGAGTGGGCCGCCCGCGTCGATCTCGCGGCCGCCTACCGCCTGGTCTCCCTCTACAAATGGGAAGACCTCGTCTTCACCCATATCTCGCTGCGCGTGCCGGGCAACGAGGACGAGTTCCTCATCAACCCGTACGGCGTGTTCTTCGACGAGATCACGGCCTCGAGCCTCGTGAAGATCGATCTCAAGGGCCAGAAGGTCGACAACTCGCCCTTCGAGGTGAACCCGGCCGGCTTCGTGATCCACAGCGCGATCCACGCCGCGCGTCACGACGCGAAGTGCGTGCTCCACACGCACACGCTCAACGGCGTCGCCGTCTCCGCGCAGCGCGGCGGGCTCTTGCCCATCTCCCAGCACTCGATGTTCTCGCTGGGGAGCCTGGCCTATCACGACTTCGAGGGCCCGGCCCTCAACGACGACGAGAAGCCCCGGCTCGTCAACGACCTGGGCGGCAAGACGTCGCTGATCCTGCGCAACCACGGCCTGCTCACCGTCGGCGAGACGGTGGCCGACGCGTGGGTGGCCATGTACTACCTGGAGGCGTCGTGCACGATCCAGGTGCGCGCCCAGGCGGGCGGCGGCGAGCTCATTCCCGTGCCCCAGGCGGTCCTCGACCAGGCCGTCACGCGCACGCGCCAGGGATCGCGCGTGTGGCCCGGACTGCTGCGACGGCTCGACCGGACCGATTCCTCGTACCAGAGCTAGGAGGACGCCACCATGAAGGACGGGCTCCGGTTCGTCGACTGCGACATGCACATCATGGAGCCGCCCGATCTGTTCGAGCGCTATCTCGACAAGAAGTACCGGGATCGGGTGATCCTGCCCATCGGCGCCGACGGCCGGCCCGTGCGCGGCACCATCATCGTGGACGGCCTGCCCACCACGATGGACGCGGAGCTGCAGCAGTACCGGAAGAAGGGCAAGCCCGCCGAGACCGCCAACAGCACGCAGCCGCTGTCGGGCTCGCGCATCGCGGGCCGCCTCGACTTCGCCATCGAGCGCAAGTACAACCCCGAGGCGCAGATCATCGGCATGGAGATGGAGGGCGTGGACATCGCCGTCCTCTTTCCCACCACCGGGCTCAGCCTGCTCGCGCGCAACGACATGGACCCGTGGCTCTCGCTCGCTCTCTGCGAGGCCTACAACAACTGGATCCACGAGTTCTGCGCGCACAATCCGCGGAAGCTCAAGTTCGTGGCCATGCTGCCGCCGCACGACGTGCACCTGGCCTGCCGCGAGCTGCTGCGCTGCGTGCGCGAGCTGGGCGCGGTCGGCTCGTTCATGCGCCCGAACCTCGTCAACGGCCACTTCTGGCACTCGAACTACTGGGAGCCGCTCTACGCGCTCCACGAGTCGCTGAACGTGACGTGGGGCTTCCACGAGGGCACGGGCGCCTGGTACTCGCACATGAACGTGCTCTACGGCGAGAACCGCTTCTACCGGCACGTGGCCAGCCACTGGATCGAGATGCAGCAGGCGCTGATCGCCATGATCATCGGCGGTGTCTTCGAGTTCCATCCGCGGCTGCGCGTGGGCTTCCTGGAGGCGCAGAACTCCTGGGTGCCCGGCGTGCTGTCGCGCATCGAGTGGGACTACCCGCAATATCGCGAGTCGCACGCGCCGTATCTCGCGCTCACGCCGAAGGAGTACTTCCGGCGCAACTGCTGGGCGGCCGTGGAGGGCAGCGAGCCCGAGATCGAAGCCACGGCGGGGCTCATCGGCGCCGACCGCATGTGCATCTCGACCGACTACCCGCACTTCGACTCGAACTTCCCCTACGTCTCGACGAACCTCATGAAGAACGTGCCGAAGGAGGTCGCGGCGCAGATCTTCGCGGGCGGCGCCCACCTCTACGGCTTCACGGACGACGACTTCAAGAAGGCGGCCGCCACGGCGTGATGCGGGCCGCGACGACGTCGCCCGCGTGGGTCGGCGCGGACCTCGCCGCGTCGACCGACTGGATCCGTCCCGTTTCCGCGGGCGCTATCGCGGAGTGCGTGGCGGCGCTGGCCGGGCTGCGGCGCCGCGGGCTCACGTGGCCCGGCTTCGGCCGCGAGGACTTCGCGCTGCCGACCTTCGGCCCCGAGCTCGAGAGCGTGCTGGACGAGCTCGAGAACGGACGCGGCGTCCTCCTCCTGCGCGGCTTCCCCGTGGAGCGCTGGGCGGCCCCAGACCTGCGCGACATCTACTGGGGCCTCGGCAGCCACCTCGGTCACATCCGGTATCAGAACGCGCGCGGCGAGTTGATCGGCGAGGTCCGCGACGAGATCGCGCGCTACGGCGAGGTGCGGGAAGGCCCGGCCGTGGACGCGGTCCTCGGCCGCTCGTCGCGCAGCAAGGCGCGCTCCAGCGGGCCGCTGCGGTTCCACACCGACCGCTGTGACGTGGTGAGCCTGCTCGTCGTGCGCACCGCGCGCGCGGGCGGGCTGTCCAAGGTCGTGAGCGCGGTGAGCGTGGCGGAGACGATCCGCGCGCGGCGGCCCGATCTGCACGCGCTGCTCTACCAGGACTACTGGCGCAGCCGCCAGGGCGAGGAAGCGGGCGGGGAGACGCACACCTACGCGCTGCCGATCTTCGCCGAGCACGCGGGCAAGTTCACCACGCAGTACTCGCGGACGTTCGTGGAGGCCGCGCAGAAGCTGCCCGGCGTGCCGCCCATGAGCCGCGCCCAGGACGAGGCGCTCGACCTCCACGCCGCCGTGTGCGAGGAGCTGGCGTTCACGATGGAGTTCCGATCCGGCGACCTCCAGCTCCTCAACAATCACGTCGTCTATCACGGGCGCACCGCCTACGAGGACACGTCCGGCGCGGACAGCGACCGCCTGCTGCTGCGCCTCTGGCTGGCGCCGCGCAACAGCCGCGCGCTGCCGCCCGGCCACGAGGTGCTGTGGGGCACGACGGCTGCCGGCGCGCCGCGCGGCGGGATCGCCCAGGCCACGCCGTGACCACGCGCGTCGCCGCGCCGCCGATGCTGGCCGACGAGATCCGCGATGCCCGCGCCTGGAAGCGCGACGACCTGGCGCCGCGCGACTGGCTGGTGCCGCTCTCGCCGCGCTGCCTCGACGAGCTGGACACCGTCGCCCGCGCGATCCGGAGCGATCCGCTGCCGCCGCTCGTCCTGACGCCGGCGCAGTTCGCGCTCGACGCGTGCGCGGAGGTCATGGGCCGCGTGCGCGACAAGCTCCGCACCGGCGTCGGCCTCGCCGTGCTCGACCGCGTGCCCGTGGAGCGCTACGCGCCCGACGAGAACCGCGCCCTCGCGTGGCTCCTCGGCAGCCTGCTCGGCCGCCTCGTCGCCCAGAAGTGGGACGGCACGATGCTGTACGACGTGCGCGACACGGGCAAGGCGCTGGAATACGGCGTGCGCCGCTCGTGGACGAACCTGGACCTCGTGCTCCACACCGACGCGGCGTGGCTCGACCTGCCCCCGGAGCTGGTCGGCCTGTACTGCATCAACCGCGCGCCCGAGGGCGGGGTCAGCAAGTTCATCAGCCTGGTCAGCGTGCACAACGAATTGCGCCGGCGTGGGCCCGGGCTGCTCGCGCGCCTCTACCGGCCGTTCCCGTGGGACCGTCAGGCCGAGCACGCCCCCGACGACGACAAGACCTCGCGACGGCCGGTCTTTTCGTACGACGGCCGCGCGCTCATGGCGTGCGTCAACGAGAAGCTGATCGAGACCGGCGCCGAGCTGGCCGGCGAGACGCTCGACGCCGAAGGCCGCGAGGCGCTCGCCGCGATGCGGGAGGCGCTCGATTCACCGGCGCTGTGGGTGCAACTCACCATCGAGCGCGGCCAGGTGCAGTTCATCAACAACCGCCAGTTCGCCCACGCGCGCACCGACTTCAAGGACGCGCCCGAGCCCCACCTGAAGCGCCACATGATCCGCCTCTGGACGCGCGAGGAAGGCCGCCGGAGCTTCCACGGCTAGCCTGCGCTTCGCCGGCGCCGCCGGCCCGGTCGAGATCACCGTCTGCAGTCCCCGCATCGTTCGCGTCACCCTCGGCCCGCCTCCCGATCTGTCGTACGTCGCTGCGCGGACGTGGGCGTCCGCGCCGTCCGAGGTCACCGAGGGCGAGCCGGTCCCGCTGGCCACGAGCGATCTGCGTCTCGAGATCGAGACGCGCCCGCTGCGCCTGACCTTCGCGAACGCCGCGGGCGAGTGGTTGCTGCGCGAGCCCGATGGCGGCGGGATGGCGGTGGAGCAGGGCCGTGTGCACGCGCGCTTCACGTTTGCCGGCGAGCAGCACTTCTACGGCCTCGGCCAGGGCGGTGGGCGCCTCGACCGGCTGGGGCAGACGCGCCAGCTATGGAATTCCCATCTCGGTCACGGCCCCGGCTCGGACATCGGCATCCCGCTGCTGGTGTCGAGCCGCGGCTACGCGCTGTTCTTCGACAGCACCTGCGATGCCGCCATCGCCGTCGGCCGCTCCGACGACGGCGTGCGCATCGACTACACCGCGCGCGCGGATAGGCTGACGTGGTATTTCCTGATCGCTCCGGATCTGCGCGCCCTCATGAGCGAGGTCGCGGAATTGCTGGGACGCGCGCCGCTGCCGCCGCGCTGGGCGCTCGGCTACTTGCAGTCCACGCGTCACTTCGCCGACACCGACGAGCTGCGCCGCCTGCCGCGCATGATCCGCGACAAGCGCATTCCGTGCGACGCGCTCATCTTCCTGTCGAGCTACGGCGAGGCCATGGGCTGGAATCGCGGGGTGGGGCATCTCGAGTTCCAGCCCACGCTGTGGCCGAAGCCCGACGCGCTGCTGGAAGAGATGCGCGGCCGGCACTTCGAGGTCATCACCCACGAGTACCCGGTGCTCCACGAGGCGTCGCCGCTGTTCGCGGAGGCCGAGGCGCGCGGGTATCTGCTGGCGACGGGCTACGAGCGCGCGACCGGGGGCGTCGCCAACTACCGCCAGGGCCAGCGCCATCTCGATTTCTCCAACCCGGCCGTGCGCGCGTGGTGGTGGGCGGCGCACGCGGAGCTCGTGCGGCTAGGGGTCGGCGGCTGGTGGCTCGACGGCGGCGAGGGCCCGCCGGCCACCGCCACGCTCGCGGCCGGTGACGGCGAGCGGCTGCACAATGTCTACGATCGCCTCCGCCACGAGGCATTCGCCGAGGGCGAGGCCGCCGCGCGGCCCGAGCAGCGCGTCTTTCTATTGATTCGCTCGGGCGCCGCCGGCATGCAGCGCTTCGGCGCCTCGACGTGGTCGGGTGACGTCAACAACGATTTCCCGACGCTGGAGGCGCAGGTTCCACTCGGCTTGAACAC
>DASYTM010000192.1:0-11894 GCA_036002345.1 Candidatus Methylomirabilota bacterium
GGGCGTCGCCAAGAAGCTGGGCCGTTGAAGACGCTGGGGGTGGACGTCGGCTCCACCACCGTCAAGGCGACGGTCGTCGAGGACGGCAAGGTGGGCTGGCAGGACTACCAGCGCCACAACACGCGCCAGGCCGAGAAGGTCGTGGAGTTCCTCGGCCGCATGGAGGCGGAGGCCGGGTTCACGCCCGGCCGTGACCGCGTCTTCTTCACGGGCTCCGGCGCGGGCTTTCTCGCGCCGCTGGTCGGCGCCAAGCAGATCCAGGAAGTCGTGGCGGTGGCCGCCTGCGTCGAGCAGCAGCACCCCGACGTGCGCTTCGTGTCCGAGATCGGCGGCGAGGACATGAAGACGATCTTCTTCACGGCGACGGGGACGGGGAAGTCCAAGCAGGTGTACATGCAGTCGGCCTGCAGCGGGGGCACCGGCACCTTCATCGAGAAGACCGCGCGCAAGCTGCAGGTGGCCAGCGAGCGGCTGGCCGACATGCCCTACGCCAACATGAGCCTGCACAAGGTCTCGTCCAAGTGCGGGATCTTCGCCGAGACCGACGCCAACACGCTGGTGAAAACCGGGGTGCCGGTCGAAGAGATCATTGCGAGTCTTTTCGAGGCGGTGGTCTACCAGAACCTCGCGACGTTGACCAAGGGCAACACGCCGGTCCCCGAGGTGCTGCTGCTGGGCGGGCCCAACCTCTTCTTCAAGGGGCTCCAGGAGGCCTGGCGGTATCACCTCGGCAAGCTGTGGTCGCAGCGGAAGGTCGAGCTGCTTCCCGGCCGCAGTGCCGACGACTGCATCGTGGTGCCGAAGGAGGCGCTCTACTACGCCTGTCTCGGCTGCATCGAGATCGGCCAGGGGGAGAAGCCTGAGGTCGGCGTCTACCAGGGCCGCGAAAAGATCGAATGGTGGGTGAAGGAAGGCCAGCACCAGGAGAAGGCCAAGAACGGCGCGCGCGGGCTCGTCACCGGTCAGAGTGATCTCGCGACGTTCGTGAGCGAGTACGTCAAGCCGGCTCCGTCGTGCGACGAAGCGCGGGCCAAGCACGTGGGCACCGTGCTCATCGGCTGCGACTTCGGCAGCACGACGGCCAAGGCCGTCGTTCTCTCCGAGGATCGCGAGCTGCTCTTCTCCTGCTACGCGATCTCCAAGGGCAACCCGATCGAGGACGCGCAGTCGCTCTTCCGCCAGGTCGAGGAGGCGGGCTTCGCCGACATCGGCGGCCTCGCCCTGACCGGCTACGGCAAGGACCTGCTCAAGGACGTGCTGGGCGCCGACGTGGGCGTGGTGGAGACGGTGGCCCATGCCACCGCCGCGCTGCACTTCTATCCCGACGCCGACGTGATCTGCGACGTGGGCGGCACCGACGTGAAGATCATGATCCTGCGCCAGGGCACGGTGGCGGACTTCCGGCTGAACTCGCAGTGCTCGTCGGGCAACGGGGCCTTCCTGCAGGGCGTGGCCGAGCGCTACAACGTCCCGCTGGAGAGCTACGCCGACCGCGCCTTCGAGGCCAAGGCCATGCCCACGCTCGCCATGGGCTGCGGCGTGTTTCTGCAGTCCGACATCGTCAACCAGCAGCGCAAGGGCTGGTCGGCCGAGGAGATCATGGCCGCCCTGGCCGCGGTGCTCCCCATCAACGTGTGGATCTACGCGGGCCAGCTCCAAAATCTGAGAGCCGCCGGGCGCAAGTTCGTGCTGCAGGGCGGCACGCATCGCAACATGGCCGTCGTGAAGGCGCAGGTGGACTTCATCCGGACGAAAGTGCCGGAGGCCGACGTGGTGCTCCATCCGTATTCGGGCGAGGCGGGCGCCATCGGCGCCGCGCTGTGCGCCGCCGACTGGGCCAAGCGCGGTGGGGCGTCCACGTTCCTCGGCTTTGCCACCATCGCGGGGCTGAAGTACTCCAGCACGACGAGCGCGGAGACGGTCTGCAAGTGGTGCCCGATCAACTGCACGCGCACGTTCATCGACGTCCAGCTTCCCGGCGGCAAGGGCCGCTCGTGGAGCAAGCTGCCGCTCGCGGAGGGCTACGAGCGCGTCATCAGCGGCAACTCGTGCCCCAAGGGGCTGGTGGAGGACGTCAACGAGATGCGCGTGGTGAAGGCGAAGCTCGAGGAGGTCAAGCGTGACTACCCTAACGTTGCCGAGATGGTTCGGAAGGACGCGTTCCGCCGAGTCGGCGCCGGGGCCGTCGCGCGCTAAGCTCCGCATCGGCGTCCCGCGCGTTCTGAACCTCTGGTCCACCCACCAGTTCTGGATGGGCCTGTTCACGGCGCTCGGCGTGGACCCGCGTAACGTCGTCTTCTCGTCGGACACCTCGGAAGAGCAGGGCCGCCAGTTCGGCAAGGGCCGCGGCACCGTCGACTGCTGCTATCCCGTGAAGTGCATGTCCGGCCACTACGGCGAATTGCTCTTCGGCCAGCGCGAGAAGCTCGACATCCTCTTCTCGCCGATGATCTACACGCTGCCCTCGTTCATGAGCGGCCACGTGGCCAAGACGCTGACGTGCCCGCGCGTGATGGCGGCGCCCGAGAACATCAAGGCGGGCTTCATCAAGGAGCGCGACGCCTTCGCGGAGGCGGGCGTGGCCTACGCCGCGCCCTTCATCTCGCTCGACGAGCCCAAGCTCGTGCCCAATCAGACCTTCGAGGGGCTGCGTGACGTCATCCCCGGCCTGACCTACGAGGAGACCGCGAAGGCCGTGGACGCCGGCTACAAGGCGCTCTTCGACTTCAACGCGCGGCTGCGCAAGAAGTCGCGCGAGGTGCTCGAGTGGTGCGCGCGCGAGAACCGCCCGTGCCTGCTCGTGATCGCGCGCCCGTATCACATGGACCCCGGCATCGGCCACGAGATCGAGGTGGACCTGCAGGCCTACGGGTATCCGGTGCTGTGGGTGCAGTACGCGCCCATCGACGACGACCTGATGCAGTGGGCGTTCGGCGACGACATCCGGGCCGGCATCAGCAAGTCGGCCTTCGACATCAAGGACGTGTGGCCCTCGTCCTACTCGTCGAACACCAACGAGATCCTGTGGGGCGCCAAGTTCGCCGCGCGCATCCCGTGGATCGCCTGCGTGATCCGGCTGTCCTCCTACGAGTGCGGCATGGACCAGCCGACCTACACGCCCACCCAGCAGATCATCGAGCGCTCGGGCACGCTCTTCTTCTCGTTCCAGGACCTGGATTCGACCAAGCCCGCGGGCTCGGTGAAGATCCGCGTGGAGACCATCACGCACTACCTCGAGAAGTACGCCGCGGACATCATCCAGAAGAAGGTGGCCGCCGCCCCCCCGAACTGCCCGCTCGGAGCCGCCGCGCCCGTCAGCTGAGCGCCTTGATTCTCCTCGATGCGAGCACGGCGGCCAGCGCCAGCGCCGCCGGCAGTCCCTGCGTGAGCACGATCGACGGCTTGGCAGTGAGCCTCAGCGCGACGGACGCGGCCGCGGTCCGCCACACGCCCCGCGACCCGCCGGCGAGGCCGGCGCATCGCGGAGCGCGTGACGAGGCCGGTTACTTCTTCGCCTTGCAGGTGCTGGTGGAATCCGCCCAGTCGCCGCCCGCCTTCTCGCAGTCGGCCTTGCTGGTGATGGTGGAGAACTTGTCCGCCGAAGACCCGCCGGACGACGGGCTTGCCGCTGGCGACGAGGACGACCCGGTGGACGGCGTCGACATCGTGCCCGAGCCGGAGCCTGAGCCCGACGTCGAGCCCGAGCCCGAGCTGCTGGGCGTGCTGCCGGAGCCGGCGCCGGTCGTGCCGCTGCCGCTGCCACCAGCGGCCTGGGCCGCGGCGACGACGGGGGCCAAACAGATAATGCCGATCAAGAGCAGCGAGAGCGTCTTCTTCATCTGTCTCTCCTCCACGGCAGAGCATTCGGTGTCTGCCGGGGGGAGGGATACAGCAATATTCTTACCCGCGTCTCGCGGTCGGCTCACACCCAAATCTGCCATTCGAGCCCGCCGAGGGCCGACCGTCACGCATTTCTTGGAGCCGCCGCATCGGCGTTGGTAGAGTGAGCGCCGTGTCCGACGTGGGCGATGACATACCTCGTCGTGGTTCCCGCCGGCGAGCCTGTCCTCTTCGAATATCTCGAGCAGCGCTTCAAGGGTGATCCCGGTGTCTCGGTGCTGGTCGACCGCCGGAAGACCGTGCGCTC
Source organism: Candidatus Methylomirabilota bacterium (assembly GCA_036002345.1). Lineage (GTDB taxonomy): Bacteria > Methylomirabilota > Methylomirabilia > Rokubacteriales > CSP1-6 > AR12. The sequence continues at coordinate 4,148 of DASYTM010000192.1, forward strand.
GGCCTGCCCGCGCGCGGTGGTGCTCGTGCAAGGGGTCACCGTGGTACGCCCGGACCGCAGCGCGCCCTCACGACCCGATATCAGGAGGCCAACGATGGCGGAGATGACCGCGGACCTCGAGGATCGCCAACGCGTCGACCGCTGGCTGGAAGAAAGCCAGTACCTGCTGGGACGGCTGATCCCCGGGTACCTCGACGACCGGGAGCGCCTGAAGGCGCGGCTGGCCGGCGCCGAAGCCGACAACGACCGGCTGCGCCTGGAAACCGACGGGCTGCGCCGCGAAATCGCGGGCCTTCTCGCGGAGCTCCACCATCATCGGACGGAGCAGGCGGCGACGGCGGAGGCTTTCTCGGCCGTGCTCGGGCAGTTGAACGACCTTCACAAGCCGCTGACCGAGGTGCAGCGGCGTCTGCAGGCAGTGCACGCGGCGCCGGGCAACGGCGCCCACGCGCATGCCTGACGGCGGCGCTCAGGCGGCGGAGTTCAGCCCGTTGTCGTAGTGGCCGGCGCGCGGGGCCGGCTCACGCGCCGGTGTCTACGACGACGCGCAAGCGGGAGTGCGCGATCCGGAGCGCATCTTCGACCTCCGCCGGCGAAGTGCCGCGGGCGAAGATGAATCCGAGATACTGCCAACCCTCCGGCAACGGGATCAACTCCTGTCCCTCGTGGGCGGTGATCACGACGTCCTCGACAGAGCGTGCGGATCTTGCTTCCTCGACGCCGTGTACCTTTTTCAAGATTCCGGCGCGCGGGATCGGGATCATCATCACCCCGGCGGCGGGCCGCTCCCGCTCGAGGGTGGCGATGGGCCAGCCCAGCGCGTGGCGCAGGATGATCTCCTCCAGCGTCATGCCCGTCCCGAACCGCAGCGTGCGCGAGCAGAGCCCGCCGATCGAGCGCGCGGCCACCTCCAGCACCCACGGCCCGTCGTCGTTCACCCGCAGCTCGGCGTGCACCGGCCCCTCGGTCAGCCCCAGCGCGGCGCAGGCCGCCGCGGCGGTGGCCCGGATCGCGTCCTGGACGCCCTCGGGCAGCCGTGACGGCGTGACGTAGATCGTCTCCTCGAAGAACGGGCCCTCGAGCGGATCCGGCTTGTCGAACAGCGCGAGCACGTGCAGCACGCCCCCGACCAGCAACCCTTCCAGGGCCACCTCCAGGCCCGGCACGTACTCCTCGGCCAGGAGATAGCTCGCGGCGTCGCCGCTCACGCTGACGTCGTCGCGGCGCAGCAGCGCGCCGATCCGCTTGAAGGCCACCACGAAGTGCTCGGTGGTGTTGGCGCGGATGACCCCGCGGCTCGCCGAGAGGCTGAGCGGCTTGAGCACGCAGGGGAACTCGACGCCGCGGGCGGCCAGCACGGGGTTCTCGTCGAGCCGGATGCGACGGAAGCGCGGCACCGGCACGCCGGCCGCGGCCAGGCACTGGCGCATCTGGAACTTGTCGCGCGCGGCGGCGACGGCGGCGGGGGCGCTGGCGCGCAGGCCGAGCCGGTTGGCGATGGCCGCGGCGGCGGCCGCGGTGACGTCGTCCACGCCCACCACGGCCGCGAGCGGGCGCGCGGCGCTCCACTCGGCGACGGCGGCCGCGGCGGCGTCCGCGTCGGCGAAGTCGAGGGTCAGGAGGCTGTCGGGCGCGAGCGACTCGAGCGTGCTGGGCTTCTCGGAGGCGCAGACGAGATCGACGCCGAGCGTCTGCGCGGCGTCGATGAAGTCTTCGGTGCGGTACGTGCGCGTGGGCAGGAGCAGCAGCAGTCGCGCGCTCCCGCCCACCGCACTCAACGACGGGGCCCGATCAGGACTTGCCGGCGGTGTAGTAGGGGTTGCTGCCCTGCGAGTGATCGGTCGTGTCGAGCACCTCGACGATCTCGGGGATCTCTTCCTTGATGAGGCGCTCGATCCCGGCCTTCAGCGTGACATCCGCCGCGCCACAGCCCTGGCAGCCGCCGCCCATCGTCAGATAGACACGGTTGTCCTGCACGTCGAGCAGCTCCACGAAGCCTCCGTGGCCCGCGACGGCCGGGTTGATGCTCGTGTCGATCAGCTCCTGTACCCGCGCCTTGAGATCGGGCGTCGCCGCTTCCGTCATGTCATCACCTCTAAACAGGTACTGTACCCTCGTTCCCGGCGAGGGCCAACTGGCCCTCTCGCGGCTCCGCTCAGCAGAACCACGGCTCGGAGAGCCGCGGCGGGCGGCGGCGGTCGGGCGCCAGGCCCAGCGGCGGCGGCGCCGGCGCGCCCGCGGCGGCCGCGGCCAGCCCGCGCACGCGATCGAACGTGAGCGCCGCGTCCTCCTGGAGGTCGGCGGCCGCGGCCACCGCCGCGGCGACGGCGGCCTGCAGCGCGTCCACGCGCGGGTCGGGATGCGTCCACGCGTAGTGGAACCCCTCCGGCACGAGCCGCCCGAGGTGCGCGCGCATCGCCGGCTGCTCCAGCAGCCAGGAGCGCGGCGGCACGAGGAGGCGCAGCCCGTACTGGACGGGATCGGTGGCGTCCACGAGCCCCTCGTCGGCGAGGAACTGGAGCCACGCCCGGTAGCCCTCGAGCGTCGTCCACGGCGTGAAGGCCACCCACGTCGGCCGGAGCGCGAGCCCGGCCGCGCGCGCCACGGCCAGGGCCGCCTCGATGTCGGCGCGCGTGTGGCCCTTGTCGAGGATGGCGAGGACCGCGTCGTCGAGCGACTCCGCGGCGGAGATCACGAAGAGGGCGCCGAGTGACGCGAGCTCGCCGAGGTGCGCGCGCTCCCGCAGGAGATGCTCGATCTTCGCGGTGAAGTCGAAGGTCAGGGCCGGGAACTCGGCGTGGAGCGCGCGCGCCACCGCCAGCGCGTGCCCGGGGCCGTTGAGGAAGTCGGGGTCGCCGAACGTCACGTGCGCGGCGCCCGCGGCGACCTGCTGCCGGATGTCGGCCAGCACGACGTCGCGCGGGACGACGAAGAAGCGGTGCTGGTAGACGGGCGGGATCGGGCAGTGGCGGCAGCCGTGCTTGCAGCCGCGGCTGGCCTCCGTGTAGCCGACGAGGTGCGTCGCGTCGGCCCGGGCCAGATGCGCGTACTTCTTGAGCGCGGGCAGCGCCGCGCGCGAGGGAACGGGGAAGTCGAGCTTGGTGAGGCTCTCGCGCGGCGTGTCGCGCGCGTCGTCCAGCCGGCGCGCCAGCGCGACGAGCGCCTCTTCCAGCTCGCCGGCGAGGACGGAGTCGGCGTGGCCCCGCGAGGTCAGGTACTCCGCGTTGAGGGCGGCGTACAGGCCGTAGAAGACGACGCGCGCCGCGGGATTCACGGCGCGCACGCGCGCGGCGGCCACGACGCCGAGCCGCAGGGCCGTGTGCATGGGCACCGCGAAGGCGACGAGGCGCGCGCGCCGGACTTTCTCGGCGTCGAAGGGCTCGACGGCGAGGTCCATCACGGCCGGCTGGAAGCCGGCGCGCTCGAGGAAGGCCGCGGGCCAGGCCACCGAGAGCGGCTGGTGCCCCAGCTCGTAGCACGCGATCAACAGGATCTCCCCCGGACCGGTCATCGAGCCCAGTCTACCGCCCGTGCATACGTTCCACGCCGTGCTATCGTTGTGCGCAATTCCCACTCCGAGGAGGACCGCCGCGATGCCGGTCAAGATCACGATCCGCCCGAACGGGCCGTACCTGGTGGAAGGCGAAGTGGAGCTCATCGACGTCAACGGCCAGAAGATCGACACGTCGAGCCGCGGGGCGCGGATCGCGCTCTGCCGCTGCGGCGGATCGGTGACGAAGCCGTTCTGCGACGGCACCCACAGCAAGATCGGATTCCAGGCCGCCGAGGCCGCGGTGGCGCAGGAGAAGAAGTAGCCATGGCCGGGCTGACTCGGCGCGGATTCCTCGCGGGCGCCGCCGCCACCGCGGCCGCCGCCACCGTGGGCGCGCCGCGCGTCCACGCGCAGAAGAAGGGCGGCACGATCCGGTTCGTCCCGCACGCCGACCTCAAGGTCCTGGACCCGGTCGCGACCACCGCCTACATCACGCGCAACCACTCGTACTTCATCTACGACACGCTGTTCGGGACCGACGCGAACCTCGCCATCAAGCCGCAGATGGTGGACAAGTTCGGCTCCACGAACAAAGGGCTCAAGTGGTCGTTCACGCTGCGCGACGGGCTCAAGTTCCACGACGGCGCGCCCGTCACCGCCGAGGACGCGGCGGAGTCGATCAAGCGCTGGTCGAACAAGGACCCGCTCGGCCGGCTGCTCAAGGCCCACACCGCCAAGATCGCGCCCGTGGACAAGAAGACCTTCACCCTCGAGCTCTCGCAGCCGTTCGGGCTCGTGCTGGACGCGCTCGGCAAGCCGTCGTCCAACGTCCCGTTCATCATGCCCGCGCGCATCGCCGCCACGTCTCCCGACGAGCAGATCAAGGACACGATCGGCTCGGGCCCCTTCAAGTTCGTGAAGGACGAGTGGCAGCCGGGCAACCAGGTCGTCTACGTGAAGAACCCCGACTACGTGCCGCGCCAGGAGAAGCCGAGCGGCTCGACGGGCGGCAAGGTCGTCAACGTCGACAAGGTCGTCTGGCGCTACATCCCCGATCACGCCACCGCCAACGCGGCGCTGGAGGCGGGCGAGGTGGACTGGTGGGAGAATCCGCCGCTCGACTTCGTGCCGAAGATCGAGTCGAATTCCGCGCTGACCACGTTCATCACCGATCCGCGCGGGACGCAGGGCTGGATCCGGCCGAACCACAAGCACCCGCCCTTCAACAACAAGAAGGCGCGGCAGGCGCTCCTCTACATCGTGGACCAGCCGAAATATCTGAAGGCCGCCATCGGCGTCGAGAAGTTCTACAAGCCGTGCCCGGCGCTCTTCACCTGCGGCGGGCCCTTCGAGTCCGCGGCCGGCGCGCCTGCCAAGCCGGACCTCGACAAGGCGAAGGCGCTCGTGAAGGAATCCGGCTACGACGGGCGTCCCGTGGTCGTGCTCGACCCGAGCGACATCGCGCTCACCCACGGCGCGGCCCTGGTGACGCGCGAGCTCCTGACCGCGATCGGCTTCAACGTCGACCTCCAGGCCATGGACTGGTCGTCGGTGGTGGCGCGGCGCTCGAAGAAGGAGCCGCCGCCGCAGGGCTGGAACATGCTCTTCACGTGGTGGATCGCGTCCGACGTGATCAACCCCGCCGTCCACGCCGGCATCTCGGGCGCGGGCGACGGCGCCTGGTTCGGCTGGCCGGAGAACGGGCGGATCGAGGAGCTGAAGGTGCAGTGGGCGCGGGCGACGGACAAGGCGAAGCAGAAGCAGCTCGCCGAGGAGATCCAGAAGGTCGCCTACGACGAGGTGATGTACGTGCCTTTCGGCCAGTGGGTGCTGCCCACCGCGTATCGCAAGGCGGTGAGCGGCGTGCTCCAGTTCCCGGCCCCGCTCTTCTGGAACGTGTCGATCGCCTGACCGTGTTTCCGGAAATCGTCCGGCGGCTGGTGGCCACCATTCCCGTCATGGGGGTGGTGGCCATCGCCGTCTTCGCGCTGCTGCACGTCACGCCGGGGGATCCCGCCGTCATCATCGCGGGCGATTACGCGACGACGGAGGACATCGCCAGGATCCGCGCCAAGCTCGGCCTCGACCAGCCGTTCGTCACCCAGGTCGGCATCTGGCTCGGCCGCATCGTGCGCGGCGACCTCGGGACCTCCATCTACTCCGGGCTGCCCGTGACCACGCTGATCGGCCAGCGCGCGGAGGCGACCATCGCGCTCACGCTGTTCGCGATGATCATCAGCGTGAGCGTGGCCGTGCCGCTGGGCGTCCTCGCCGCGTGGAAGAAGGGCTCGCTGGTCGATCGCGCGGTGATGGTGTTCGCGGTGTCGGGCTTCTCGATGCCGACCTTCTGGCTGGGCTTCGTGCTCGTCTACATCTTCGCGGTGTCGTTCCACTGGCTGCCCGTGCAGGGCTTCCAGCCCATCGAGCGCGGGTTCTGGCCCTTCCTGCGCCACCTGATCCTGCCCGCCGTGACGCTCTCGCTCGTGTACATGGCGCTCATCGCGCGGATGACGCGGGCCTCGATGCTGGGCGTCCTCAACGAGGACTACATCCGCACGGCCTTCGCCAAGGGCCTGGCCCCGCGCTGGGTGCTCGTGCGGCACGCGCTGAAGAACGCCTCGCTGCCCATCGTCACCATCATCGGCATCGGGTTCGCGCTGCTCATCGGCGGCGCCGTGGTCACCGAGAGCGTGTTCGCGCTGCCCGGGCTCGGCCGCCTCACGGTGGACGCGATCATCCGGCGCGATTACCCCGTCATCCAGGGCGTGATCCTGGTCGTCTCGGGTGTCTACGTGCTCATCAACCTCGTGGTGGACCTCCTCTATGTCGTCCTCGACCCACGTATTAAGTACTAAGCTCGGGGGCGCCCCGCCGCCCGTGGTCGCCGAGGGCGCGGACGCCGGCGAGCGGCTCTCCGCCGGCGCGCGGCTCGCGCGCTTCGTGCGGCGGCAGCCCACGCTCGTGCTCGGCCTGCTCGTGCTCGCGCTGATCTCGGCGGGCGGCGCCTTCGCGCCGCTGTGGTGGACGGGCGATCCGCTCGCGATGAGTCCCGCCGAGCGCCTCACGAGCCCGGTGGGCGCGCACTGGTTCGGCACCGACAACTTCGGCCGCGACGTCTACACGCGGACGATCTACGGCACGCGCGTCTCGCTGATCGTCGGCGCCACCGTGTCCATCGTCAGCTTGTTGATCGGCACCACGCTCGGCCTCGTGATCGGCTTCTACCGCCGGCTCGACGCCATCATGATGCGCGTCATGGACGGGCTCATGGCCATCCCCGCCATCCTCCTGGCCCTGGCCCTCATGGCCCTCATGAAGACGAGCGTACGCAACGTGATCATCGCGCTGGTGATCCCCGAGATCCCGCGCGTGATCCGCGTCGTGCGCGCCTCCGTGCTCTCGCTCCGCGAGCACACGATGGTGGAAGGGGCGCGCGCGCTGGGCGCGCGCACGCCGCGCATCCTCCTGCGCTACATGCTGCCCGCCCTGGTGGCGCCGCTCATCGTGCAGGCCACCTACATCGGCGCCTCGGCCATCCTCTTCGAGGCCTACCTGTCGTTCCTCGGCGCCGGCACGCCGCCTCACATCCCGTCGTGGGGCAACATCATGGCCGAGGGCAAGACGTACGTGCAGCTCGCGTTCTGGATCATCCTCTTCCCCGGCCTGTTCCTCGCGCTGACCGTCCTCGCCATCAACCTGGTGGGCGACGGCCTCCGCGAGATTCTAGATGTGAGGTAGCCCGGAGGCGGCGATTCGGGAGCAAGCGGCGGAGTGCGCCGACTACGCCGCGTTTCGTAGGCTCGTCTCATGGCCGAACGCGTATCGCTGCCGCGGGGGTTCAGTCGGTTGGCGTGGTCGAATCTCGCGGCGCAGTCGGCGGAGCAGATCGCGCTGGCGGCCGCGCCGATCGTCGCGGTGCTGGCCCTTGGCGCCGGCGCGGGCGAGACGGGGTTGCTCCAGACTGCGCAGACGCTGCCGTACCTCTTGCTCGCCATTCCGGCCGGCATCCTCGCCGACCGCATGTCACGGCGCGCGGTCATGGTCGGGGCCGAGGCGCTGCGCGCGCTGTCGCTGGCGGCAGTCCTCATGCTGGTGCAGGCGGGCCTCCTCACGCTGCCGCTGCTCGCCGTGCTCGGCTTCCTCGGCGCGTGCGGCACGGTCGCCTACAGCGTCGCGGCGCCCGCGCTCGTGCCCTCGCTGGTGCCGCCGGCGGCGCTGGCCGTCGCCAACGGGCGCATCGAGCTGGCGCGGACC
>DASYTM010000193.1:0-9890 GCA_036002345.1 Candidatus Methylomirabilota bacterium
TAGTTCTTCGAAGACCTAACCGCCGCGAAGCTCGGCGAGCAGCGCGGCGTCGATCTTCTCGCGCACGGTGCGGCGGTCGAGCCCGAGGCGCCGGCCGGTCTCCTGGTAGGAGCCGGTGTCCGCGTAGACCAGGGTGCAGTAGCGGCGCAGCACGTCGTCGGCGCTGAGCGCACCGCCCATGACCTCGTCCGCGACGCGGCGGCGGGCCGAGGGGTTGCCGGAGCGCGGCGGCCGGTACTCGCCGCGGATCATCACGTTGCGCACGCACTGCTCGAGCTCGCGCACGTTGCCGGGCCACGCGTAGCCGGGCCCGAGGTGCCCGTCGATCCAGCGCTCGGTCTCCTCGGCGAGGCTCTCCGCCTCCGCGTCGCCCGCGACCCGGCGCGCGATGAAGCCGACCAGGGCGTGGCGCTCGCCGGGCGCGGCGCGGAGCTGCTCGCCGAGCGAGGGCGTCACGATGAGATCCGAGCAGAGCCGGTAGTAGAAGTCCTGGCGGAAGCGGCCCGCCTCCATCTCGTGGGGCAGGTCGCGGTTGGTGGCGGCGATCAGCTTGCCCTCGAAGCGCCGGTCCTTCGTGTCGCCGAGCCGCTGGAAGGTCCGCGTCTGGAGCACGCGCAGGAGCTTCACCTGGATGGCCGGGTCGAGCTCGCCGATCTCGTCGAGGAACACGGCACCCAGCGGCGGGCACACTTCCAGCCAGCCCGTGCGGTCCTGCACGGCTCCGGTGAAGGCGCCCCGCCGGTGGCCGAACAGCTCCGACTCGATGAGCGTGGGTGACAGCGCCGACGGGTTGAGCGTGTAGAAGGCGCCCGCGTAGTCTTCCGCGAACGCCTGGCGCTCGCCGTCGAAGGGAACGTAGCGCGCCAGGCCGATGGCCCGCGCCACCAGCTCCTTGCCCGTCCCCGACGGCCCGCAGATGAGCGTGGCGACATCCCCCATGCGCTGGTAGAGCGAGCGGCGATAGCGGCGCATGTCGCGCGTGAAGATCGACTGCCAGACCACCGCGCGCAGCCGCACGACGGGGGCCGAGTTGCCGATGATGTTGCGGAAGATGTAGTGGAACGCGCGGCGCACCTGGAAGAAGCCGGCGAAGAGGTGCGGCACGTCGCGGTCGGCGATCAGCGTGGCCCGGGGAATCTGGAGAAACCGCTCGGCGGCCTGGCGGAACTTCCGGTAGAACGCCACGGGCGCGGTGGCCGCGCGCTGGTCCATCAGCAGGCCGTAGAAGTCCTCCTCGTGGCGGCTGAACAGCAGGTAGACGACGGCGTCCTCGTAGAGCTGGAGCTCCTCCGCGCTGGGCTTCACGCCCTCCCCCAGCCGCCCGGCCAGGCGCTCGACGAGCGCCTCGGTGCGCGCCTGCAGCGCCTGGAGGTTGGGGGCCGGCGTGGTCTCGCCCGAGGCGTGCCAGAGCGTGCCGCCCGCGACGAAGTCGGCGCCCAGCGCGGCGCGCTCGCACTCGATCCGCTCGGGCAGGAACGGGTTGCAGTAGGCCAGCCGCGAGATCGCCTGGGCGAGCGCGCGGTCGCCGCCGGTCAAGAAGGCTACCCCGGGCATCGGATGTACACCCGGCGGTCAATGTACACGGCCTGCACGTTCAGTGTCCATGTTTTCGCTTCTGCCGTCTGAAAAAGACCGATTTTCAGGCCATTCGGCCGTGGCACAGCTCGTGGAGTATGCCGGCCCGTCAGCAAGGAGGGCGGCATGGACACGACGAGGATCCGAGAGCTGTTCGAGCGCCAGGTCGAGGCCTTCACCGCGTCGCGGGAGTTCGCGGCGCTCGAAAGCGGACGCGCCGATTACGACGCGTTCGTCGAGAACGTCGCGCGCGCGCATCTGAAGTCGCCCCAGCTCGTGGCGTTCCTCTACGCGCTCGCGCCGCCCGCGGCGGCCCCCACCCTGCTCGGAAACCTCCTCGAGGAGCTGGGGCTCGAGGCCGACTCCGAGCGCCCCCACCCCGCCCTGCTGGAGGACCTGCTGCGGGCGGCCGGGCTCGGGCACCGGCTGCCCACGATCCAGGCGGAGGCGGAGGACGACATCCGCCGGGTGGTCACGGATCCCCTCCTCTACGGGACGCTCCGCGAGGTCGGGCTCGCCGCGCTCACCGAGATCGTCGCCTTCGAGTTCATGCTCTCGCGGGTCTCGGGCCGGATCGGGCGCGCGCTCGCCGCGCACCGGGGCCTGCCGGCGCCGGCCCTCGAGTGGTTCACCCACCACTCGGAGGTGGACGTGCGCCACGCCGAGCAGGGGCTGGCCGACCTCGGCGCCTACTGCGCCTACTACGCCTTCGCCGACGACGAGGCGCTGACGATCGTGGAGATGACGCTGCGCGAGAACGTGTTCGCGCGGCGCTACTTCCGGGACTTCGTGGCGGGCGCGCGATGAGGCTCGCCGGCGCCACGCTCTACGCCCTGCGCATCCCGTTCGTCGAGGGCTTCAGCCACAGCGCGACCGACCGGCGCTGGTCCGACTCGGTCGTGGTCCGCGTCCGCGACGAGGCAGGCGTCGAGGGGTTCGGCGAGGGCACGCCGCGCCCCTACGTCACCGGCGAGACCGTCGAGACGATGCTGGACCACCTCGAGCGCGCGCTCTGGCCCCGCGTGGCCGGCCGCGAGCTGCCGCCGGCCGGCCACCTCGCCGGCCTCGCCGCGTTCCTTCCGGCGACGCACCTGGCCGGCGCGCTCGCGCCCAATGCCGCCCTCGCGGCGCTGGAGCTGGCCATCCTCGACTGCGCCCTGCGGGCGGTGGACCTGCCGATGGCCGCCGTGCTGCCGCCCGTTCGCCGCCGCGTCGTCTACAGCGGTGTCGTGACCGCCGGCCCGATCGAGCGCGCCGTCCAGCACGCGCGCCGCATGCGGGCCATCGGCCTGAGCCACGTGAAGATCAAGGTCGGCTTCGACGACGACGTGGCGCGCGTGACGGCCGTGCGCGAGGCGCTGGGCCCGGAGGTCTCGCTGCGGCTCGACGCCAACGGCGCGTGGACGCTCGAGCGCGCCGTCGACGTGCTCAACGCGCTGGCGCCGCTCGGGATCGCGTCGGTGGAGCAGCCCCTGCCCCGCGGGCCGGTCGAGGACCTCGCCCGCCTGCGCTCCGCGACGCCGGTGCCCGTGATGGTGGATGAGTCGCTCGTGACGGAGGCCGACGCGGAGGCGCTGATCGAGGCCAAGGCCGCCGACCTGTTCAACGTCCGCGTCTCCAAGTGCGGCGGCCTCGCCCGCTCGCTCGCCATCGCCGCGCGCGCGGCCGCCATGGGCATCGGCGTCCAGGTGGGCAGCCAGGTCGGCGAGACGGCGATCCTCGCCGCCGCCGGCCGCCACCTCGCCGCCGCGTTGCCCGACGTCGCGTTCGTCGAGGGCTCGTTCGGACGGCTCCTGCTGGTCGAGGACGTGGCCGTGGAGAGCGTGAGCTTCGGCCACCGCGGCGAGGCGCCGCTCCTCACCGGCCCCGGACTCGGCATCCGCGTGGTGGAGGAGCGCCTCCGCCGGCGCGCCGTCAGCGTCAAGAACCTCGACACGGAGGGATGACATGGGAGGCTGGCTCCGCTACGCGATCGCGGCCCACGAGTGGCGTCACCGGCGAGCGTTCGAGGCGGCGACCGCCGACCCCGCCGCCGCCCAGGCGCGCGTGCTGCGGCGGCTGCTCGCCGCCAACGCCGAGACCGCCTTCGGCCGCGAGCACGGCTTCGCGGCCACGGCGACGCCCGCCGACTACGCCCGCCGCGTTCCGATCCGGGACTACGAGGCGCTGCGGCCGTGGGTGACGCGGGCCGTCGCCGGCGAGCCGCGCGTGCTCACCGCGGAGGCGCCGTTCATGTTCACCTCCACGAGCGGCACCACCGGCGAGCCGAAGCTCGTCCCGGTCACCGAGTCGTGGGCGGCGTCCACCGCCGCGCTCATGCGCCTGTGGACGGCGCACGCGCTCGCCGACCATCCGGCGATGCTCGATCAACGCGTGCTGGCCCTCGTGAGCCCCGCCGTGGAGGGCGTCACCGCGGGCGGCCTGCCGCACGGCGCGATGACGGGCCTCGCGTTCCAGCGCCTCCCCCGGCCGATCCGCCGGCGTCAGGCGGTGCCGTACGCGGCGGCGCTCGTCCGCGACCACGAGACGCGCTACCTCGTGGCCGCGCGCCTGGCGCTCGGACGCTCCGTCTCGTCGGTGGGCGTGCCGAACCCGAGCACGCTGCTCCGGCTCGCGGACGTCGCCGCGCGCCACGCGGAGACGATCGTCCGCGCGGTACACGACGGCACGCTCGGTGTGGAGGCCGTGGAGCCCACGGCTCACGCCGCCGTCGGAGCCCGGGAATTGCGCGCGCTGCTCGCCGCCGGCCTCGCCCCCGACCCGGGGCGCGCCGCGGCGCTGGCGCGCGTCGTCGAGCGTCACGGCCGGCCGGTGCTCGGCGAGTGCTGGCCCGACCTGGCCCTGGTCGCATGCTGGCTCGGCGGCAGCGCCGGCATCCAGGCGCGCCACCTCGACGCGCACTTCGGCCCGGGCATCCCGCGGCGCGACCTCGGGCTGGTGGCGAGCGAAGGCCGGCTGACGATCCCGGTGGACGACCACTCCGCGGCCGGCGTGCTCGCCATCCACGAGACGTTCTTCGAGTTCGTCCCCGAGGAGGCGATCGACGAGCCCGCGCCGCGCGCGCGGCTCGCCCACGAGCTCGAGGCCGGCCGCCGCTACTACGTGATCCTCACCGGCGGCAACGGCCTCTACCGCTACGATCTCAACGACATCGTCGAGGTCCGGGGCTTCCACCACGGCACGCCCGAGGTCGCGTTCGTGCGCAAGGGGCGTGACATGGTCAACATCACCGGCGAGAAGCTCCACCTGAACCACGCGCTCCACGCCGTGCGCGCCGCCGAGCGGGCGACCGGGCTCGGCGTGTGGCAGTTCCGCCTCGTGCCCGACGTCGAGGCGACGCGCTACGACCTGCTCGTGGAGCTGCCGCGACCGGCCGCCGACACGCCGGCGCTCGCCGGCTTCCTCGCCGCGTTCGACCGCGGCCTCGGCCAGGTCAACGTCGAGTACGCGTCCAAGCGTGCCTCCGGGCGCCTGCACCCGCCGCGGCTCTTCGTCATGCGCCCGGGCTGGTCCGAGCGGCTCTGCGGCGCCGATTTCGCCCGGGGCCGCCGCGAGGCGCAGCACAAGTGGAGTCCGATCGTGCCCGAGTGGGACGCCGCGAGTCGCGCGGAGATCTTGCAAGCGCTCGAACATCCGATGGAGGTGCCGTCATGACCGCACTCGTGCTCACCGTGCTCACCGCGCTGTTCTTCGGGCGCGTCGCGGGCCAGGCGCTCGTCGCGTTCGCGGGGGTGACGTGGCTGCCGCCGATGGACGCGTGGTTCTCCGGCTATCTGCCGTACCCGGTGCTGCTGCCGATCCAGGTGCTGATCCTCGGCGTCATGGCGACGATCGACTGGCAGGTGTGGCGGCGCGCCGGCTTCTTCGCGCGGTCGCGGCCGCGCGCGGGCCGGGTGCTGCGGGCGGTCAGCTACGTCTACGCGCTCGGCATGGTGGTGCGCTTCGTGCTCACGGGCGGCCTGCACGTGATCCCCATCGTCTTCCACTGGGTGCTGGCCGCGTACCTCTTCACGCTCGGCCGCTGGTACGCGCGGCCGGGCGCGGAGCCGCTCAGCGCTGCGGAAGCGCCGACGGCGACGGGTCCACGACCTGCGTCCGCACGCGGAGACCTCGCCAGGCCTCCTCGATCGGGATGAAGTCGTTGAGGCCGACACCGATCGTCCCGAACAGCGTCGTTTTGCCGGAGCGGGTGATTCCGATCACGCGGCCGCGCTCGTCGAGCAGCGGCCCGCCGCTGCTGCCGGCGTGAACGGTGACGTCGCTCTGGATGACCCGCCGGTCCTCCTCGACGCGCACCGCGCTCACGATGCCCCGCGTGACCGTCCCCTTGTGACCCAGCGGCGAGCCGACCGCGAACACCGGCGCCCCGGGCTTGAGCGAGACGGAGACGCCGAGCGGAGCGGCGGGGTAGACCCCCTCCTCGAGCTGGAGGAGGGCGACGTCGGTCACGGCGTTGCGTCGCAGAACGGTGGCGGAAACTTCCCGGCCCGTCGCGAGAATCACCTTCACGCGCGGCGCCTGCTCCACGACGTGCGCGTTGGTCACGACGAGGCCCGGGGACGACACGATGAAGCCGCTGCCCAGGCCGCCCTCGGTCTTGATGCTGACCACGCTCCGCTGAACGCCCTCGATGACGTCGGGAGCCGACGCGGTCTCGTCCCCGAGGGCGACGACGTCGACGACGAGGGGCGTCAGCTCGGGCTCGGCCGTCGCGCTCTTCTGCTCCACGGCGAGCGCGTGGACGAATTGCTCCCGCGCCAGCACGTTGCGCGCGGCGGAGGCCACGGCCTCGGAGATGGCCTTGACGCCGCCCTCGGGCTGGCGGCGCGTCTTGGCGCTGCCGCCGGTCATGACGCTCGCGACGATCCGGCGCGAGCGAACCTCGAACACGTGCCACTCGATCTCGACCGACGCTTCGCCCGTGCTGGTGAGCGCGCGGCCGAAGCCGGCGACGCACGTGTTGAGCTTGACGTCCTTCACGACGGCGGCGATGAGCACGTCCGCATCCCACGGGCTCGGGCCCTCGAAGAGCGACTCGCCCTCCTTCCGCATGACCTTGTAGCCCGCCTTGCCGGCCTCGGCCTGGAACGCGCGCGCGATCATCCCCGCGGTCTCGGCGTACGTCCCTTGCGTCCACCGGATCACGCCGTCGTTCTGGCAGAGGTACCCGTGCGCCACGGTGCCGATCTGCTCCCCCGCGGGCATCCCGCTGGCGACCTTGGCGAACAGGATCGAGCGCGATTTCGCCGGTGCCGTCGTCGGGCTGTTCGCCTCGAACTTCCGGACGTCCATCGAGCTGATGCAGGCGGCGGTCAGCGTCAGCACGACCACCACCAGGATGAGCGGGAACGGGCGGCGCGCGATCATTGAATCCTCCGGCGGGCAGTCTCGGACGCCTTACGTCTCAGCAACGAACGTGCCGCACCGCCGGCGAGCCCGGTACCAGTAATTGACGCGGTCGACGGCGGCCGCGCGCGGCCGGCGCAGCGCCGCAAGGGGTAAGCGTTTCGCCCCTTTGGGTAGCGTGCACCCCGATCAGCGGCGGCCGAACACCTCGCGGAGCAGGTCGGTGACGCGGGCCGAGGGGTTCGTGCGGATCTTCTTCTCCTCGTCGCCGACCACGTGGAAGAGGCCGTCCAGCGCCTTGCCGACCACGTAATGGTCGAGGTCGAACGCCTCGACGTTGAGGAAGGGGATGCCCTGGGCGCGGCCGAACAGATCCTGGTACTGGCGGGTCACCCCGACCTCGCCCATGGTCTTGTGGACGACGGGCGAGAAGGAGGCGGTCAGCTTCTCGGTCGTCTTGCCCTTGAAGTAATCGGTGGCCGCCGTGGGGGCGCCGTCGAGGATCTTCCGCGCGTCGTCGATGGTCATGTCGCCGATGGCGTTCCAGAAGATCTGCTTGGCGGCGGGGGCGGCGCGCTCCGCGGCGCGGTTCATCTTGAGCACGAAGTCGTCCAGCTGACGGTCGTAGCCCACGGTGCGCAAACCGCGCTCGAGCGTGCGGAGCTTCTCCGGCATCAGGATCTTGATCGCCGCGTTCTTGAAGTAGCCGTCCGTCTTGCCGGTGAGCTTCACGGCGTTGGCGGTGCCGACCTGGAGCGCTTCCTTGAGGGCCTGGCCGATCTTCACCTCGCCGAGCCCGCCCTGGGGAATGGGGAGCTGCGTGCCGCCGGGGAGCTGGGGCAGCTGCTTGAGCAGCTCGTCGAGCTGCGCGCCGGCGGCCCGCGGCGCCAGGGCGATCCCGAGCAGCGCGACGAAGCCGCGCCGCGTGAGGCTCATGACAGCGCGTCGAGCTGCTTGGCGAGCGCCGCGCGGTCGGTGACGGGAAGCTCGCACGCGTAGTTCCGGCAGACGTAGGCGGTCGGCTTGCCGTCGATCGCCGCGCGGCCTTCCAGCAATGGCACGCCGGCCGCCTCCGCGGCGCGCCCGCTCACCATGCCTGCCGCGACGAGATTGGGAAGGAAGCGACCAAAGACTTCTTCCGCCAGCGGCGCCGTCTCGTCGTGGGCCCGCGGCGCGATCAGCGCGACCTCGACGCGCGGGCCGAGATGGAAGTCGAGCGCGCAGAGGAAGCGGCCGAAGGCCGTCGGGTGCCGGCCCAGGAGATCCCCCATCGGGCGCAGCGCGGCCACCGCGTGCTTCTCGTAGCGCTCCTCACCCGTCAGCGCGGCCAGCCGCAGCAGCGCCTCGACGGCCACCGACGAGCCGCAGGGCACGGCGTTGTCGTAGAGGTTGCGCGGGCGGACGATCAGCCGCTCGTGATCGGCGCCGGTGTCGAAGAAGCCGCCGGCGCTCTCGTCCCAGAAGAGGCGCAGCATCTCGTCGCCGAGCCCGCGCGCCTCGTCGAGCCAGAGCCGGTCGAACGTCGCCTCGTAGAGCTCGAGCAGCGCGGCGGCCACCATCGCGTAGTCCTCGAGGTAGCCCTTGAGCTTGGCCTGGCCCCCCTTCCAGGTGCGGAGCAGGCGCCCGTCCACCCGCATCGAGCCCAGCACGAACTCGGCATTGCGCCGCGCCGCCGCGAGGTAGTCGGCGCGGCCGAGCGCGCGTCCCGCCTCGGCGAAGGCGCGCGCCATGAGCCCGTTCCAGGCGGCCAGCACCTTGTCGTCGCGGCCGGGCTTCACGCGGCGCTCGCGCGCCTCGAACAGCTTGCGGCGCCACTCGCGCGCGCGCTCGGGATCCGGCTCGCCGGGCAGCCACAGGATGTTCTTGCCCTCGAAGTTCGAGCCGCGATCGACCCCCCAGTAGGCCAGCGCCGCGTCGGCGTCATCACCGAGCACAGCGCGGATCTCGTCGGCCGTCCACACGAAGAACTTGCCCTCGTGGCCCTCGGAGTCCGCGTCCTGCGCCGAGTAGAAGCCGCCGGCGGGGTCCGTCATCTCGCGCAGCACGTAGTCGAGCGTTTCCTCGGCGATGCGCCGCATCTCCGGGTCGCCGAAGGCGAGCCACGCGTGGAGATAGAGCGAGGCGAGCTGGGCGTTGTCGTAGAGCATCTTCTCGAAGTGCGGCACCAGCCACACGGGATCCACGGAGTAGCGCGCGAAGCCGCCGCCGAGCTGGTCGTAAATGCCGCCGCGGGCCATCCGCACGAGCGTGGTGTGCACCATGCGCCGCGCGTAGGGGTTGTTGTTCCGGCGCGCGAAGCGCAGCACGAACTCCCAGATCATCGCCTGCGGGAACTTGGGCGCGCCGCCCAGGCCGCCATGCTCCTCGTCGAACTGCGCCGAGACGCCCTGGAACGCGGAGAACAGTATCTCGTCGGTGAGGAGCGTGCCCGCCCCACGCAGCCGCGCCTCCTGGCCGAGGGAGCCGGCGAGCTGGCGGCCGCTCTCCGCCACCTCCCCGCGGCGGCTCTTCCACGCGTCCGCCAGCGCCTCGAGCAGCCGCGGAAAGCCGGGCAGGCCGTGGCGGTCCGCGGGCGGAAAGTACGTCCCGCCGTAGAACGGCGTGCCGTCGGGCGTGAGGAAGACGGTCATCGGCCAGCCGCCCTGCCCCGTCATCGACTGCACGGCCTGCATGTAGATGTGATCCACGTCGGGCCGCTCCTCGCGGTCCACCTTGACGCTCACGAAGTGGCGGTTCATCACCGCGGCGATGTCGGGATTCTCGAACGACTCGCGCTCCATGACGTGACACCAGTGGCAGGCGGAGTAGCCGACGGAAAGCAGGATCGGCTTGTCCTCGGCCTTCGCGCGCGCGAAGGCCTCCTCGCCCCACGGATACCAGTCGACGGGGTTGTGCGCGTGCTGCAACAGGTACGGGCTGGTCTCGCGGGCGAGGCGGTTTTCGCTCACGGCCGGCTCAGCGCGCGAACG
>DASYTM010000194.1:0-7667 GCA_036002345.1 Candidatus Methylomirabilota bacterium
TCTCTCTCGCTTTGGAGTCTCCATCGACCCTCCTCGCCTCGCGGCGCTATGGACTGGTCCGCGTTCGAGCGCCGGCTCCGCCGGCGCAATCCAATCCTGGGGGGAGGTTTCGGTAGGGGGGCGAGGCCCCCCTCCGAGCCCGTCAGAGCCCCCCTCCGAGTTTAGCTCTCGTAAGTCTTCTTGAGCTCGCCTTCCGCCCACTTCACGGCATCCTCGGCCTTCATGCCCTGGACGGCCTTGGCATACATGTCGGTCACGATGTACTTCGTGAAGACCTCCGTCGCCTTGGCCGTCGACGGGCCCGCGTAGCCGAACAACCGCGTGCTGCGCGCGGCGGTGCGGAACATCTTCAGCGGATCGTCGAGCTTGCCCCACATCGGGTCGTTCTCCCACTTCTTGGTGGCGCCGATCGAGTAGCCTTCCTGGGTCGTGAACCACTTGCCGTAGTTCTCGGGCTTGTGGACCCAGCGCAGGAGGTCCTTCGCGAGCTTCTGGTTCTTGCTGTGCTTCATGATGGCGTGCGACTGGTTGAGGAAGAGCAGGTACGCGCCCGCGGGCCCGGCGGGCAGCGGCGCGTGGTCGATGTCCTGCCACATCGGCTCGCCGCGCTCGTCCTTGATCTTGTCCTTCTGGCGCTTGGCGACGATGTAGATCGACGCGCCGTTGAGCGTGGCCGAGATCTCGCCGGCGTGGAAGGCCCGGTTGTTGTTGGTGTCGTCCCAGGCCAGCCCGCCTTCGTCGCAGCACTCCTTCCAGAACGCCTGCATGAACTTGACCGACTCCAGCGCGCCCTTGCTGCTGAGCACGACCTTCTTGCCGGTCTTGTCCGTCTCGGCGCCGCCGAACGCCCACAGCATCGTGTAGGTGAAGACGGGTGCGTCACCGAAGGTGTGGCCGAGCGTCTGGCCGTAGGGCTTGCCCTTCTTCTTCATGATGGCGAAGAGCTTGCGCGCGTCGTCCCACGTCTTCGGATATTGCGAGGCGCCCGCCTCCTTGAGCCAGGAGCGGCGGTAGGCGACGGCGTTGCCGACGATCGAGTGCGGCACCGAGAGCCACTTGCCGTTCACCTGGCACGAGGGCTGCCAGACGTCGTAGAGACCGGCCTCGGCCTTCCCGACTTCGTTGACGACGTCGCTGACGTCCACCACGCCGTTCTGGTAGAGGTGCGGCCAGTTGTACTGGAAGTTGAAGATGTCGGCGCCCGACCCGGACTGGATGGCCGCCGTGATGCGCGGCTGCAGGTCGTTGGCGTTGATCGTCTCCAGGGTCACCTCGGCGCCCAGGGCCTTCGAGGCCTCCGGCATCTGGCGCTTCAGCTCGACGTCGGACTCCGGGATGAAGTCGTTCCAGCGCACCCAGTGGAGCTTGGTGCCCTGCGCGAACGCCGGCGCCCGGCGCGCGGCGAGAATGCCTTCGATACCGCCGCCGGCGATGGCCGCCGCGGCGCCCGTGACCTTGATGAACTCCCTGCGATCCATGAATCCTCCATGACCTCTTCAACACGCGCCGGTGGCGCCGGTTTCCGTGGGACGTGACGGGGCTCTAACCTCCGGGAAACGTGACGGAAAAGTGTCGCAGTGATACCACCCTGCGTCCGAGGTGTCAATGCCGCAGCGCGTGAACCGGCGCCGGGCTAGGGGGCGGGACGCGCCTGGGCCAGGCTGAGGGCCGGCACGGTGGGCCGGCGGAAGGTGAAGGCGAGCACGATGGCCATCGCCCCGATGGCGGACGAGCCGATGAAGAGCCACGCGTAGGAGCCGAGGCGGTCGTAGATCGCGCCACCCGCGAACGAGCCGAACCCCATGCCCAGCGTCGAGACGAGGAACACCGCGCCGTACGCGCTGCCCATCACCTTCTCGCCGAAGTACTCGCGCGTCACGAGCGCGTAGAGGGGCATCACGCCGCCGTACGCGACGCCGAACACCAGGGCCAGCGCGTAGAAGGAGCCGACATCGCGCGCGAACAGGTAGGCGAAGATCATCACGGCCTGGATGGCGAGGCCGGCGATCAGCGTGGGCTTGGCGCCGAACCGATCGGCGAGGAGGCCGCCCCCCACGCGCCCGGCGATGGAGGAGAGGCCGGAGACGCCGAAGGCCGTGGCCGCCGCCATCGCCGCCACGCCCTGGTCGGTGGCGTGGGTCACCATGTGGAAGATCGGGCCCGAGTGAGCGGCGCAGCACGCGAAGTGCGTCAGCGCGATCGCCCAGAACTGCGGCGTGGCCAGCACCTCGCCCGTCGTGTACTCGCGGCCCGCGGCCACGGCGGCGGGGGCCGCGGGCGACGGCGGCGGCTCGCGGAGCAGCAGCGCCACGGGGATGGTGACGAGCCAGGCGAGGTCGCCGAGGACCAGCATGGCCACGCGCCAGTCCCAGGCGCTCGTGAGCGCGCGCGCGAGCGGCGCGACGATCAGGATGCCCACGCCGATGCCCGACGACACGAGCGCGACGGCGAGGCCGCGGCGCGCCGTGAACCACTTGGAGGCCGTGGAGGTGAGCGGCGCGTAGAAGGCGCCGGCCGCGAAGCCGACCAGGAAGCCGAACGTCGCGTAGAAGTGCCAGAGGACCTGGGCCTGGCTCGCGAGCACGAGGCCGAGGCCGAGCAGGAAGCCGCCGCCGAGGGCGACGCCGCGCCCGCCGATGCGATCGGAGAGCGCGCCCCAGACGAAGGAGCCGAGCCCCATCGCCATCCAGTTCAGCAGCGCGACGCTGCTGATGGCGCCGCGGCTCCATCCCATCGCGCGCTCGATGGGGGCGAGGAAGACGCCGAGCGCGAAGAGGCAGCCCATCCCGATGCACACGATCGCCGCGGACGAGGCCACGACGATCCAGCCGTAGAAGACGCGGCGCATGGGTGGGACCTACGATAGCATGCGGCCCATGTGGCCCCGGCTCTTCTGGCCCGCCGTCGCGTTGCTGATGGTCACCGTCGCCGCGCTCGTGTTCCGCCACGCGTTGCTCCTCGGCGTCCGGCGCTGGACGGGCCAGCGCGCGGACGACAGCCGCTTCCTCCAGGCCATCCGCGTGCCGTCGATGCTGTGGTGCCTCGTGTTCGGCCTCTTCGTCGCGCTCGAGATGGCCGACCTGCCGCCGCGCCTCGCCGCCCAGATCCACGTCGTGCTCGAGGCCGCCATCATCCTGTCCGTCACCATGACGGTGGCGGGCGTGCTCGGCTCGCTGGTCGAGACGGCGAGCGCGCGCCGCGCCCTCGCCGTGGGCGTGACCGGCCTGTTCCGCACGTCGGTCTACATGGTCGTCCTCATCGTCGGCGGCCTCGTGCTGCTCTCCTCGCTGGGCATCGCGATCACGCCGATCCTCACCGCCCTCGGCGTGGGCGGTCTCGCGGTGGCCCTCGCGCTCCAGGACACGCTCTCGAACCTGTTCGCGGGCGTGCACCTGCTCGCCGACAAGCCCATCCGCGTGGGCGACTACGTCAAGCTCTCGGCCGAGAACGTCGAGGGCTACGTGGTGGACGTGGGCTGGCGGTCCACGCGCATCCGCATGCTCCAGAACAACGTGGTGGTCGTGCCCAACAAGCGGGTGGCGGAGTCCATCATCACCAACTACGACCTCGGCGAGAAGCGCATGGCGCTGCCGATCCGCGTCCGCGTCGGCTACGAGGCGGATGCCGACCGCGTGGAGCGCGTGCTCGAAGACGAGGCGGCGCGCGCGGTCGGGCAGGTGGCGGGGCTCCTCGCCGATCCCGCGCCGAGCGCGCGGCTCATCCCCGGGTTCGGCGACTACGCGCTCGAGTTCACGCTCGCCTGCCACGTCGCGACCTTCGTGGACCAGTTCCTGGTCCAGCACGAGCTCCGCAAGCGGCTGCTCAAGCGGCTCCGCGCCGAAGGCATCACGATGCCGCTGCCCACCACGGTGACGGTCACCCGGAGCTAGAGGCGCGCCACGGCTGCGCCGGGGTGCGCCGAACGTTGGGGGTGTGGGGGGCCATTTCGGGGCCCCGCACGGAATCAGTAGCGCGAACGCTCGCGGACGAGGCCGAGGAGGCCGAGCCCCGCCAGCATCACGAGCGCGAGCCCGATCCACGGGCCGCGATAGCCGCCCGCCGCCGTCACGCACGCGCCGAAGACGGGCGGCCCGAGCATCACGCCCGCGGAGGAGATCGCCAGCCCGAGCCCCACCGCCGTCCCCGCCGAGCGCGGACCCGCGAGCTCCGCCATGAGCGTGTGCTGCACGCCGTTCCAGCCGATGCCGAAGAAGCCGAACACGAGGGCGAGCGGCGTGAGCAGGAGCGGTCCCGCGCCCGGGCCGACGAACGCGATGGCGACCGAGCACACCGCGGAGCCGCAGCCGGCCAGGACGAGGGGCGCGCGCCGCCGGCCGCCGAAGGCGCGGTCGGAGAGCACGCCGAAGGCGATGCGGCCGAGCACGCCACCGCCCTGGGCCAGGGCCAGGTAGCCGCTCGCGACGATCAGCGCGAGCCCGACCTGTTCTTGCAGATAGAGCGAGAGGAACGCCATCCACACCGTCTGCATGCCCGCGAACACGAGCGTGGCGAGGGCCACCAGCCACAGGTCGCGCGAGCGCAGCACCTCGCCGGCGGCGCCGCGCGCGCCGGCGCGGCGCTGCGGCGCCTCGCCCGGCGGGTCGCGATAGACGGTGGCCGAGAGCACGGCGCACGCCGCGATGGCGAGGGCGGCGGCGACGATCGCCCACCGCCAGCCCACCCGCAGCGCGAGCACGGGCATGAGCGCGGCGCCGAGCATACCGCCCGCGGGCAGGCCGACCTGCTTGAGCCCGACCACGGTCGCGCGCCGGTGCGGCGGGAACCACGACATCGCCGCCGTGGTGGAGGCGGGATTGAGCGTGCCGTAGCCGACGCCGGCCACGCCCAGCAGGAGGAGCAGGAGGCCATAGGAGCCCGCCGCGCTCGCGGCGAGCAGGCCGCCCGCGATGAGCGCCTGGCCGAGCACGAGCGTCTTGGCGGTGCCCCAGCGGTCGGCGAGCATGCCCGCGAAGAACGACATCGCCACCGGGCCGACGTAGTACACCGACAAGAACGAGCCCGCCTGCGTGAGCGTGAGGCCGAGGTCGTCGCGGATCAGCGAGGCGATGGCCGGGATGCCGAGCGGGCCGATGTTGGCGACGGTCTGCGCCGTGACGATGACGGCGAGAATCACCCAGGGCTTGGGCGTCACCGTTTCCGGGCGGCGAGCCGGGACTCCACCGCGCGGAGGTCCTCCTCCGTGTCGACGCCGACCGTGGGCTCCGTCGTCTCCACCACCGTGATGGGCACGCCGTTCTCGAGGAAGCGCAGCTGCTCCAGCTTTTCGGTCTGCTCGAGCGTGGAGGGGGGCAGGCGATGGAAGAGCTCGAGGGCGGCGCGGCGGTAGGCGTAGAGGCCGATGTGCTTGTACACGGGCGTGCCGAGGCCGTCGCGGTCGTAGGGGATCGGGAACTTCGAGAAGTAGAGCGCGCGGCCGTCGGCGTCCACGACCACCTTGTTCACGCTCGGCAGCAGCTTCTCGGCGTCGGTGGCGCGGATCTTCAGCGTGCTCACCTGCGTGTCGGGATGCGTGACGAACGGCGCCACCAGCCCCGCGATGTGGCCGGGGGTCACGAGCGGCTCGTCGCCCTGGACGTTCACGTACACGTCGGCGGCGCGGCCCTGCGCGACCTCCCACACGCGGTCCGTGCCCGAAGGGTGGGCGGGCGAGGTGAGCACGGCGGGGATGCCGTGGCTCGCGCAGGCGTCGACGATCTCCTGGGCGTCGGTGGCCACCAGCACGTCGGACAGCGCCGGGGCCCGCCGCGCGGCCTCGAACGTCCAGCAGATCAGCGGACGGCCCGCGATCTCGCGCAGGAGCTTGCGCGGCAGCCGCGTGGACGCGAGCCGCGCGGGGATCACCCCGAGGACGGTGAGGCTCATCCCCCGAAGGCGCGCAGCGTGCGCAAGAGGGTCGGGCGGGGGTCGCCGCCGGCGGCCGCCGCCGGGTTGAAGGGCAGCACCACCGGCATGGTGAGGCCGGCCTTGGCGAATTCCGCGATCCGCGCGCGACAGAACGCCTCGTCGCCGATCACCCCCAGGCCGTCGAGGAAGCGCGGCGAGACCTGGCCCACGGCGCCCGCGCGGTCGCCGGCCTGCCAGCGCGCGTTGACGGCGTCGACCTCCGCGGCGAAGCCGGAGGTGCGGAAGAACGACGCATACACGTCCACGATCGTGTAGCCCGTGATGTCGCGGGCCAGCGCCGCGCGCGCGGTCTTGGCGTCGTCGGTCACGCACGTGCGGATGAACGAGGCGATCTCGAAGTGCTCGAGGGTGCGGCCGGCCTTCCGCGCGCCCGCCTCGAGGTGGGCGATGGAGGCGGGCACGGCCTCGGGCGGGATCCAGTTGAGCACGACACCGTCGGCGATCTCGCCGGCCAGCTCGAGCATCTCGGGGCCGAGGGCGGCAAGCACGATGCGCACGGGCGCCGCCGGCGCCGTCAGCCGGAAGTTCTTCACGCGGTAGAACGTCCCCTCGAAGTTCACGCGCTCGCCGGAGGTCACGAGGCGGATGATCTGCACGGCCTCGCGGATCTGGGCGAGCGCCGCGGAGAATGTGAGCCCGTGCCACTGCTCGACGATGATCCGGCTCGAGAGCCCGATGCCGAGCGCCACGCGCCCGGGGGCCAGGTGGCCGAGCGCCGCCGCGCTCATGCCGAGCAGCACCGGCGTGCGCGTCTGCACGGGGACCACGGCCGAGCCGACGTGGAGCGTCGTGCTGTGCGCGGCCATGGCGGTCATCACGGTGAGCGCGTCGTAGCCGGCGGTCTCGCCGGTCCACGCGGTATGGTAGCCGCGCGCCTCCGTCTCGCGCACGACGTCCGTGAACTCGGCGGCGGGCAGCGCGGCCGCGCCGGCGAGGACGAAGCCGAGACGGGTCAGCGGACGCTCACGGTTTCAGAGGCGCGCCACGGCTCCGCCGGGGTGCGCCGAACATGCGGCCGGGGAGTCCGAGGGGGCGTTAGCCCCTTCGCTTAAAAATTTGGGGGGCCATGTCGGGGCCCACCACGTCAACGGGCTCATGGCTCGGCAGTATAGCGCGCCGCCTCCGGTATGATGCCGGCGATGAGGCTCCTCCCCGCCGCCGTGCTCACGCCGGACGGCTGGCGCCGCGACACGGCGGTGGCGGTGACCGACGGCCGCATCGCGCAGGTCGGCGCCGCCGGCGCGGCGCGCCCGGACGACGTGCGCCTGCCGGGGCGCGCGCTGCTGCCCGGGACCGTGAACGCGCACTGCCACACCTTCCAGTCGCTGCTGCGCGGGCTCGGCGACGACCTCGACTTCGCGGGCTGGCGCGACCGCGTGCTCTACCCGTTCTCCGAGCGGCTCGATCGCGACGGCATCGGGCTCGGCGCCGCCTTCGCCTTCACGGAGATGCTGCGGCACGGCGTCACGACGTGCGTGGACTTCTTCTACCTGAACGACGGCGGCCACGAGAACGCCGAGGCCGTGATCGCCGCCGCGCGCGCCGTCGGCATCCGGCTCGTGCTCGCGCGCACCATGTACGACTGGGAGGGCGCGCCCAAGCGTTATCGCGAGAGCCCGGCCGAGGCCGCCCGCCGCGTGCGCGAGCTCGTGGCCGCGCACCGCCACGACCCGACGGTGGACGTCCACGCCGCGCCCCACAGCCCGCACGGCGCCTCGCCGGCGATGATCCGCGCCGGCGCC
>DASYTM010000195.1:0-19095 GCA_036002345.1 Candidatus Methylomirabilota bacterium
GTCGTGCGCGGGCGCGCGCCCACCAGCACCGTGAGGTCGGGGCGCACGCCGACCGCGCGGATGGCCCGGCCCAGGCAGGGCGCCACGGGGCCGTCGTGGGTCTCGTCCGCGCGCAGGGCGACGATGACCGCGTCGGGGTCACGCCGCGCCACGAGGAGCGCCGGCAGGAACAGCTCGGCGGCGCTGCCGCGATACGTCGGCTGCACGATGGTGGCGATGCCCGGGGTCTCCGCGAGGAGCCCGGCGCACTGGCCGACCGACTCGCGCGACATCACGGCGACCACCCGGTGCGGGGGCGCCAGGCGCGTCGCGCGATCCAGCGCGCGCTTCACCGCCGCCGGACCGCGGCGGGGTGTCGTGCCGGCGAGGACGAACGTCCAGACCTGCGGGGTGACGCGCGAGCCAACGCTGGCACCATGTCGAAAGAGTCGAACGTCGGCGATCATTGAGGTACCCTCCGGCTACGCGCGGTGCGAGGCTGTGGTGCACCACGCGTGCCACGGCAGAAAGCCTCGTAACCGCGCGTCAGATCAGCCGGACGGTAGGGAGCGCGTTGCAAGAAGTACAAGACGACCGGGACGCGTGTAACTCTTACAGCGAAGGGGAGGCCAGCGTGTTCGACCTCAAGGGACGGGTGGCGATCGTCACGGGCGGCAACGGCGGCATCGGGCTCGGCATGGCGCGCGGGCTGGCCGCGGCGGGCGCCAGCATCGTGGTGGCGGCGCGCAACGCCGAGAAGTCGAAGAAGGCGGTGGCCGAGCTCGAGCGTCTCGGCGCCGGGGCCCTTGCCGTCGCCGTGGACGTGACGGACGAGGCCGCGGTGGCGCAGCTGATGACCGCGACGCGCGAGCGGTTCGGCCGCCTCGACGTCCTCGTCAACAACGCGGGCACCAACATCCGCAAGCCGATCCACGAGTACACGCTCGCGGAGTGGCACCGCGTGCTCGACACCAACCTCACCTCCGCGTTCCTCTGCTCGCACGCCGCCTATCCGCTCTTCAAGCAGGCGGGCGCCGGCAAGGTCATCAACATCGGCTCGATGATGTCGATCTTCGGCGCGTCGTTCGCGCCCGCCTACGCGGC
Organism: Candidatus Methylomirabilota bacterium; assembly: GCA_036002345.1. Taxonomy (GTDB): domain Bacteria; phylum Methylomirabilota; class Methylomirabilia; order Rokubacteriales; family CSP1-6; genus AR12. The sequence continues at coordinate 1,084 of DASYTM010000195.1, forward strand.
CTCCAAGGGCGGCATCGTCCAGCTCACGCGATCCATGGCCAGCGCCTGGGCCGCCGACAACATCCAGGTCAACGCCGTGCTCCCGGGCTGGATCGACACCGACCTCACGCAGGCCGCGCGGCGCGAGGTGCCGGGGCTGAACGACAACGTGCTGCGACGCACGCCCGCCAAGCGCTGGGGCACGATCGACGACATGTCGGGCGTCGCGGTGTTCCTCGCCGGCGCGGCCTCGGACTTCGTGACGGGCACCGCCATTCCCGTGGACGGCGGCTACTCCATCCAGGGCTGACCTTGCGCACGGTCGTCATCGACGCCATCGCCGCCGAGGGCCTCGCCGTCCTCCGCGAGCACGGCTTCGACGTGCGCCAGCTCATGAAGCCGTCGCCCGAGGCGCTGGCGGAGGCCCTCGCCGACTGCGAGGCCCTCGTCACGCGCTCGTCGACGGCGGTGACGGCCGCCCTCCTGGACCAGGCGGAGCACCTGCGCATCATCGGGCGCGCGGGGGTGGGCATCGACAACATCGACGTCGACGCCTGCTCGCGCCGCGGCGTGGTCGTCGTCAACGCCCCGCACGGCAACGTGGTCTCCGCCGCCGAGCACACCGTGGGCATGCTGCTGGCCCTCGTGCGCCGGCTCCCCGAGGCCCACGCGCGCCTCAAGGCGCTGGAGTGGGACCGCTCGATCTATGGCGCCGAGCTGCACCGCAAGGTGCTGGGCGTGGTGGGCCTGGGCAAGGTGGGCTCGCGGGTGGCCGCGCGGCTGCGCGGCTTCGAGCCGGCGCGCCTGCTCGTCTACGATCCCTACATCCCCGAGGCCCGCGCGCGCGACGTGGGCGCGCGGCTTTCGCCCGACCTGGAGGCGCTCCTGCGCGAGGCCGACGTGGTCACCGTGCACGTGCCGCTCACGCCCGAGACGGAGGGCATGATCGGGGCCCGCGAGCTCGCGCTGCTCCGCCCCGGCGCGCGCGTCGTGAACTGCGCGCGCGGCGGGATCGTGGACGAGGCCGCGCTCCTCGCGGCGCTGGAGAGCGGGCACGTGGCGGGCGCGGCCATCGACGTGTGGAGCGAGGAGCCGCCGCGGGCCGAGACGCTGCGCCGGCTGATCGCGCACCCGCGCGTCGTCGTCACGCCGCACCTCGGCGCCAACTCGGTGGAGGCGCAGGTGAACGTCGCCGTGGACGTGGCGCGGCAGCTCGTGGCCTTCCGCGACGGCGCGCTCGTCGAGCACGCCGTCAACATCCCCGTGGCCGACGCCACCACGGTGGCCGAGGTGCGGCCCTACGTCGCGCTCGCGGAGGTGCTGGGACGGTTCTGCGTGCAGCTCGACCCCGAGCACCTGGCCCGGGTCGAGGTCACGCTGGCCGGCGCCATCGCCGAGACGGATCCCGAGCTGCTCGCGCGGGCGGTGCTGGCGGGCCTCCTCGATCCCGTCACGGCCGGCCCCGTCAACCTCGTGAACGCGCACCTCGTCGCCCGCGAGCGCGGGGTGGAGGTGGCCATCGAGCGGACGGAGTCGACGGGGGCCTACAAGAGCGTGCTGACCGTCAGCACCCAGACCGCGGAGGGCCGGAAGGTGATCGCGGGGACCGTCTTCGACGGCCAGCCCCGCATCGTGCGCCTGCGCGATCTCGACATCGAGTTCACGCCGGAGGGCTACATCCTCGTGCTCTCGTACGAAGACCGCCCGGGCATGGTCGGCCGCATCGGCTCCATCCTGGGCGCGCTCAACGTGAACATCGCGTCCATGCACGTCGGCCGCAAGACCAAGCGCGGGCGCGCGATCGTGGTGCTGCTGCTCGACGAGGACCTCACGACGGAGCAGGTCGCCGAGGTCGCGCGGGCCGTGGAGGCCGATTTCGCCCGTCTGATCCGGCTGCGCTGACCCCTTTTCCTTGGCGGCCGGCGGTCCGGCTTGTTACGATCGCTCCATGAGTTCCACGCGCCTCGCCGCCGTCGTCGCCGCGGCCCTCACGCTGGCCGCGTGCGCCAGCAATCCGCCGCGGACCGTCAAGAGTCAGTTCGAGGACATCCCCGTCGCCAAGGGCATGAGCTATCGCCCGGGTGATTCGACCGTCATCGAAACGCCTACGGTGCACGCCGCCCGCGAGGTCTATCGCGGCCGCATCGAGCTCGAGAGCCTGGCCACGGCCACCCGCACCACGCTCGAAGCCAACGGCTGGCGCCACGTCAGCACCACCAAGACGGCGCAGCACGGGATCAACCAGGTCTTCGAAAAACAGGGGACATCCCTCCAGGTTCTCCTATGGGAGGGGTTGATCTATACATATGCGGAGTACACCACGGCTCGTGTCCTGCAAGCCCCCAAGTAATCATCATTGACGGGACCCGCCCGGGTTCCGTATGATCCCGGAGTTGCTGTCATCCAGGGGCTCGGCAGGGCAAGGATTTTCCCTCAGGTCGGATCAAACGCGGGGGCCGGTAGGTTTGTTCGTCGGGGACGGGGGCGCCAAGACATGATGCGTCGGCACCGGGCCGGTATCGCGCTACGGTCGCTGTTGCTCGTAAGCCTGTCGGTGCTGCTGGTCGGGCTGTCCGTCTCGCCCGCACGAGCCGTCGACATGAACGCCGTCTTCCCGGACCTCGACCTTCCGGGCTTCAAGCTCACCCCGTTCATCACCGAGCGCGTCGAGTACGAGTCCAACGTCTTCCAGGCGCCCAGCCGCGCCAAGGACGACATCATCTTCAAGACGATCCCGGGCCTCCTCCTGGAGCTGCCCATCGGTCCGCATCGCCTGGACCTCGGCATGCGCGCCGAGATCCTGAACTTCGTCGACCTCAGCGACCAGAACGCCACGCACTTCTTCCTGCTCGGCAATCTCGCGCTGCACTTCCCGGGCGGGCTGTCGATGGCGGTCAAGGAAGACTTCATCTACACGACGGACCCGCCCGGCAGCGAGCTGACGGGCCGGATCCGGTCCACCACCAACACGCTGGCGCCCTCGGTCGAGTACGCGATCGCCCGGCGCTTCGCGATCGGCGCCGACTACACATGGACCCACGTCGATTTCGAGAAGAGCGTGGAAGCGCTCGACCGCGACGAGCACACGTGGGGCCTGACCGGCTTCTGGAAGGTGGCGCCCAAGACCGACCTGCTGGCGAACGCCGGGTACGGCTACAAGGATTTCGACAAGGACAGCGACCGCAACGTGGACCGCCTCTTCGGCGTCGTCGGCGTGCGCGGCCAGATCACGCCCCGCCTCACCTCGACCTTCCGCATCGGCTACGAGGCGCGCGAGCCGCGTGACGACGACAAGACGGCGTACCACGGTCTCATCGCGAGCGGTGACTGGGTCTGGACGCCTACCGATCGCACGCGGCTGACCCTCGTCACGGAGCGGTTCGTGGCGGAGTCGGTGTTCGGGACCAACTTCTGGTTCCTCGCCAACATGGTCACCCTCTCGGCGGAGCAGAAGCTCACGCCGAAGCTGACGGCGCTGGCGCGAGTCTTCGGCGGAACGAACGAGTATCCGGACAAGGCCGCGAAGCTCAACAGCGTCCAGGCGTGGCGGTACGACGAGATCCTCGGCGCCACCCTCGGCATCGACTATCAGATCCAGCGCTGGCTCGGGATCGGCGCGGACTACACCCACACCCGGCGGTACTCCAACTTCAACCAATTCCAATTCAAGAACGATATCGTCGGGGCCAAGGTCACCCTCTCCTTTTAGTCGTGGCGGTAGATCGGCTGTCCCTGTCGTCCCGACCGCGAGAGTCCTAGCATGCGTGTGAATCGTCTGGTGCGTGTCCTCGCCGTCTTACTGCTCCTGGCCGTGTCGGCCGCCTCCGTGCGGTCCATCGCGGCGCAGGAATACACCATTGGTCCCGGCGACGTGCTCAAGATCACGGTGTGGGGTCACGACGATCTCTCCAAGGAGTACCCGGTCACCCTGGACGGCCGCGTGCCGTTCCCGCTCATCGGCAGCGTGGCCGCCGTCGGCTTGACCACCACGCAATTCGCCAAGCGGCTGCACGACCTCCTGGAGAAGGACTACCTGGTCAACCCCCAGGTCATCGTGGCCGTGAAGGAGTACTTGTCGCACAAGGTTCAGGTGCTGGGCGATGCCGAGAAGCCGGGTCTCGTCTACCTCACGGGCCCCACCACGCTGCTCGAGGTGCTCTCGAAGGCGGGCGGGCTGTCGAAGACGGCGGGTAAGGACGTCCTGATCGTGCGGCCCATCGCGACGGGCGGCAATACGATCCTCCGCATCGACCTGCGAAAGGTGCACGCGGGGGACACGAAGGACAACATCTTCGTCGAGAACGGCGACATGATGTTCGTCCCGAAGGCGTCGGCCATCTTCGTATTGGGCGAGGTCACGCGAGCGGGAACGTTCCCGCTCGACAAGGAAACCAGTGTGCTGGAGGCGGTCACGCTTGCCGGCGGCTTCAGCAACGCCGCGGCGCCTGGGGGCGTCAAGATCCTCCGCCGCACGGCCTCGGGGAAGCAAGAAACCATCTCCCTCGATCTCGCCGGGGCCGTGCCGAAGGACAAGGACTACCGTCTCGAGGACGGCGACACCGTCCTGGTGCCGAAGGGCAACACCTTCTTCGTCTTCGGCGAGGTCAAGAAGCCGGGGGCCTACCAGCTCGACAAGGACACCAACGTGCTGGAGGGCATCACCATCGCGGGTGGCTTCACCGACAAGGCCGCGCCCGGTCGGACCCGCGTCATCCGCACCACCATCAAGGGCCAGCAGACGCTCAACATCGACATGAACGACGTGATTCGCCGCGGCCAGCGCGACAAGGCCATCCGCATCATCGAAAACGACGTCATCGTCGTCCCGGAGAGCTTCTTTTGATTTCACCCGAGAACCTCGAGCATCAGCGCGAAGCCCATCTGAAGGACTACTGGCGCGTCCTGCGCAAGCACCGCTGGCTCGTGACCGGTCTGTTCATGCTGACGGTGCTGACGGTGGCCATCTGGACGTTCATCCAGACGCCGATCTACCAGGCCACGGCCACCGTTCTCATCGAGCCCGAGCCGCCGAAGGTGCTGAACATCCAGGACGTCTCGCCGATGGGCGGGCCCTCGCAGGACTACTACCGGACCCAGTACGAGCTCATCACGAGCCGCCCGATCCTCGAGAAGGTGGTCGAGAACCTGAACCTCAAGCAGCGCCTGCCGGAGCTGGCCCGGGCCGCTGATCCCGCCCGCGCGCTCATGGGCGGCGTGACGATCGAGCCGAAGCGCAATACGCGGCTGGTGCTGGTCAAGTACGAGCACCGCGATCCCGGAGTGGCCGCCGAGGTGGCCAACGCCGTCGCGCGGCAGTACGCCAAGCACAACCTCGACATCAAGCTCAAGGGCGCCCAGGACGCGCTGGCCTGGCTCACGGAGCAGATGAGCGGGCTCAAGAGCAAGGTGCAGGAGTCGTCGGTCGCCCTGCAGAACTATCGCGTGAAGTCCGGGATCATGGGCCTCCAGGAGCAGCGCCAGATCACCGCCCAGAAGATCATGGACTTCAACAAGGCGTACCTCGAGTCGCAGGCGCAGCGGTTGTCGATCGAGGCGAAGATGAACGAGCTCACGCGGATCGCCAACGATCGCGCCGGCTCGCAGACCATCTTCACCGTGGCCGACAACGTGCTCATCCAGAAGCTCAAGAACGAGGCCTCGGACCTCGAGGTCCAGAAGTCCAAGGCCCTCAAGGTCTACAAGGACAAGCACCCCGAGGTCTTGAAGATCCAGGCGCAGATGGACCAGGTCGCCCTGAAGATCGACGCCGAGATGAAGACCATGCTCCGCGCCGTGCAGACCGAGTACCGCGTGGCCAAGGCCCGCGAGGAGACGCTGCTCGGCAACGTCAACCAGCTGCGCAAGGAAGGCCAGGAGCTGAACGAGAAGGAGATCCAGTACCTCGCCCTCCAGCGCGAGTCGGACTCCAACCAGCAGCTCTACGAGGCCGTCCTCAAGCGGCTGAAGGAGACGGGCGTCACGGGAGGCCTCGAGACCAACAACGTGAGCGTCATCGAGGACGCCACGATGCCGCGCGCCCCCATCAAGCCGCGCAAGACGATCAACCTGATCGTGTCCGTCCTCGTCGGCCTCTTCGTCGGCGTCGGCGTCGCGCTCGGGATCGAGTACTTCGACACCACCGTGAAGACCCCCGACGACGTGGAGCGCTACCTCGGGCTGCCCGTGATCGGGATCGTCCCGATGTTCGCAGGGAGGCGCACATAATGGCCGAGCAGCCACGCAAGGTGCCGCAGGGGCCGGCCGGCAGCCTCGTCGCCCACTACGACCCGAAATCGCCGGCCGCGGAGTCCTACCGCAGCCTGCGCACCTCGATCCAGTTCGCCGGCCTCGACCACAAGTGCCGCTCCATCGTGGTCACCTCCTCGAGTCCCGGGGAGGGCAAGTCCACCACCGTCGCGAACTTCGGCGTGGTCACCGCGCAGACGGGCGCGCGCGTGTGCCTGGTGGATTCCGACCTGCGGCGCCCGACGCTGCACCGCATCTTCGGCCTCGGCAACGCGCGCGGCCTCACCACGGCGCTGCTCGAGGGCGTGCCGTTCGCGGAGATGGCGCAGACCACCGCCGTGCCAAACCTCTTCGTCCTCACCAGCGGGCCGCTGCCGCCGAACCCGGCCGAGCTCGTCGGCTCCAACCGCATGCGCGAGTCGCTGGAGGCGGCGGGCGGGGAATTCGACCTCGTCATGCTGGATTCGCCGCCCGTGGTGTCCGTGTCCGACGCCATCGCGCTGGCGGCGTTCACCGACGGGGTCGTGCTCGTGATCCAGGCCGGCAAGGTGCCGCACGACGTGATCCGCCGCGCCGCGGCGCAGATCGAGGCGGTCAAGGGCCGCATCCTCGGCGTCGTGATGAACAGCGTGAACCTCAAGCGCGATGGCTATTACTACGATTACTACCGCTATTACCAGAGCTACTACGCCCCCAACGACGGCAAGAAGCGCTAGCCTCCAGCGGGGCGCGGGCGGGGCCTTCCGGATCGCCCGCGTGTCCACCAGATCGAAGCGGTCGTTGCGCCAGACGTAGTACCTCGCGATCGGCACGCCTGACGGCGGATCCGCGGCCGTGAATCGTCCCACCGCGGGACTCCGCTTGAAGTCGAGGGCCGCCGGCGCGCCACGGTAGACGGGTCCGGCGGGATAGTCCGAGAACTGCGGCACGCGCGTGGCGCGCGGGTCGCGGCCGGAGGCTCGCCCCCCTGGTCTACGGATTGTGCCAGGCACCGCCGTCGCGGGCGATGAACGCGTCGGCCTCCGGCGGCTCCCACGATCCCGCTTCGTACGTCGGCAGCGCCGCCGTCGGCCGGCTCCACGCCTCGAGGACGGGCTGGAGCAACGTCCACGCCTGCTCGACCCAGTCCCCGCGCGCGTAGAGGGTGGCGTCGCCGTGCAGGGCGTCGAGCAGCAGCCGCTCGTACGCCTCCGGCGCCTCGGCGCCGAAAACCTCGCCGTACTTGAAGTCGAGCGTCACCGGGCTCAGCTTCAGATCCGGGCCCGGCTCCTTGGCGACCACGGTGAGCGAGATGCCTTCGTCGGGCTGGATGCGGATGATCAGGAGATTCGGCACGAGCCCCGTGTCGCTCCGGCGGAAGATCATGTGCGGCGTGCGGCGGAAGCGGATCACGATCTCGCTCACGCGCTTGGCCAGCCGCTTGCCCGTCCGGAGGTAAAAGGGCACGCCGGCCCAGCGCCAGCTGTCGATGGTCAGGCGCAGCGCCGCGTACGTCTCCGTCGTCGAGTCCGGCTTCACGCCCTTCTCCTCGCGATAGCCGGGGACGCGCTTGCCGTTGACGTAGCCCGCCGCGTACTGCGCGCGCAGCGCCGCCTCGTCCACCTTGGCGGGATCGAGGGGGCGCACGGCCTGCATGACCTTGCTCTTCTCGTCGTGCACGGGCCGCGCGTCGAAGGTCACGGGCGGCTCCATGGCCACCAGGCAGAAGAGCTGGAGCATGTGGTTCTGGATCATGTCGCGCAGCGCGCCCGACTCCTCGTAGTAGGAGCCGCGTCCCTCCACGCCGATGGACTCGGCCACCGTCATCTGCACCTCGGCCACGTGGTTGCGGTTCCACAGCGGCTCGAAGATGCCGTTGGCGAACCGGAAGACCATGATGTTCTGCACGGTTTCCTTGCCGAGGTAGTGATCGATCCGGTAGACCTGCTCCTCGTCGAAGACGGAGGTGAGCTGCCGGTTCAGCGCGCGCGCGGAGTCCAGGTCCCGGCCGAACGGCTTCTCGATGATGATGCGGGTCCAGCCGTCGGGATTCCGGGCGAGCCCGGCCGAGCCCAGGTTGGCCACGATGTCGTGGTACAGGCTCGGCGGCGTCGCGCAGTAGAAGAGCCGGTTGCGCGGCCCGCCGCCGCGCGCGTTCTCGATCTCCTCCAGCCGGGCGCGCAGCCGCGCGTAGAGATCGCCGCTCTTGGGATCGCCCGCGACGTAATGCATGCTGCGCGCGAAGCGGTCCCACACCTGCTGCGAGGGGATCTTCACGCGCGCGAACTCGCCCACGCTCTCCCGCATCTTGGCGCGGAACGCCTCGTCGCTCATCGCGCTGCGCGCGGTGCCGATGATGGCGAAGGGCTCCGGCAGCGTGCGCCCCGCGTAGAGGCTCCACAGGGCGGGGATGAGCTTGCGCTGGGTCAGGTCGCCCGAGGCGCCGAAGATGACGAGCGAGAACGGCTCATCGGCGTACGGCATGGCCCCCGAACTGGTTGCGGAGCGCGGCGAGCAGCCGGTCCGCGAAGGAATTGTCGCGCCGCGAGCGGAAGCGCGTGAAGAGGGCCGCGGTGATGGTGGGCGCGGGGACGGCCTTGTCGACGGCGTCCTCCACCGTCCAGCGCCCCTCGCCGGAGTCCTCGACGTACGGCTTGAGCTCCTCCAGCTTCGGGTCGGCGGCCAGCGCGGCCGCCGTCAGCTCGAGCAGCCACGAGCGCACCACGGAGCCCTGGTTCCAGAGGGCCGCGATCTTCGGCAGGTCGAGGCCGTACTCCGACGCGGACATGAGCTCGAAGCCCTCCGCGTAGCCCTGCATCATCGCGTACTCGATGCCGTTGTGGATCATCTTCACGTAATGGCCGGCGCCCACGCCGCCCACGTGCAGCCAGCCATTCGGCGGCGCGAGCGTGGTGAAGAGCGGCCCCAGGCGGTCCACGGCGGCCTGGTCGCCGCCGATCATGAGGCAGTACCCGTTCTGCAGCCCCCAGATGCCGCCGCTCGTGCCGGCGTCCACGTAGGAGAGCCCGCGCGCCGCCAGCTCCTTGCCGCGGCGGATGTCGTCCTTCCACTTCGTGTTGCCGCCGTCGATGATCGTGTCGCCGCGCTCGAGGGCGCCGGCGAGTGCCAGGATGGTGGACTCCGTCGGCTCCCCCGCGGGCACCATGACCCACACCGCGCGCGGCGGCTTGAGCGCCTTCGGCAGCTCGGCCAGGGAGGCCACGACGTCGGCGCCGTTGTCGCGCGCGCGCTTGACGGCGTCGGCGGAGGGATCGAAGGCGACGATGCGATGGCCACCGCGCGCGAGGCGCGTGACCATGTTGCCGCCCATGCGGCCGAGACCGACGAACCCGAGCTCCATCAGGAGGTCCTCCGTGAGGGTAGCAGTGATGCCGCGGCGCGGTCGAGGATCCAGAGGAGGCGGCCCTGCACCGGCCGCACCCGGGCCGCCGGCAGCGCGCTGGCCGGATCTCCCAGGGCCGCCTTCACGACCTTGGCCTTCTCGGCGCCGGATACGAGGTAGATCACGCACGCGGCGGCGTTGAGGACCGGGTAGGTGAGCGTGAAGCGCTGCGGAATGCTCGCGGCGGCGGCGTGCACGGCCGCCACCGTGCGGAAGCTCTCCTTCAGCACGGGCGAGCCCGGGAAGAGCGAGGCGGTATGGCCGTCCACGCCGAGACCGAGGAGCACGAGGTCCAGGCGCGGGATCTCGCCGCGGCGCGCGCCGAGCACCTCCCCGAGCCGGCGCGCGTAGTCGGCGGCGACCGCCTCGGGGTCCGCGTGCTCGCCGGGGATCCGGTGGACGCGGTCGGCCGGGATCGGCACGCGCGAGAGCAGGGCCCGCTCGGCCATCCCGTAGTTGGACTCCGCGTGCGCGGGCGGCACCCCGCGCTCGTCACCGAAGAACACCACCGTGCGCGCCCACGGCATCCGCTCGCTGAGCGGCGGACGCGCGAGCCGCTCGTAGGTCTCGCGCGGCGTCGAGCCGCCCGCCAGGGCCACCGTGAAGCGCTCGCGCGCGGCGACCGCGGCCAGCGCGATCTCGAGCACCTCGTGCGCGGCGATCTCCGCGAGCGCGTCCGGATCGGCGGCGATCCGGATCTCGGGGACTCCATCCATGGGGACGATCATACTCTTTCGTCGAGGACGCGCTGTCGCTCCAGCGCTTCGCGATAGCGCGCGTGACGCGCGGGATCGGGCTCGAAGGTCTCCCCGAGCGGCGTGCGCGCCGCCGCGAGATCGGGCAGGGTCCCGAGCGCCTGCAGAGCGAGCAGCGCCGCGCCGCGGCCGGTGGCCTCCGGCTCCTGCGACCACGTCACCGGATGCCCCAGCGCGTCCGCCAGCATCCGCGTCCACGCGCGCGAGCGCGTCACCGCGCCCCCCGAGGCGACCACGAGGTGCTCGCGCGCGGCGTGCGGGGCGAGGAGCCGGTACACGAGAGCCAGGCGCAGCGCCACCGCCTCCAGCGCCGCGCGCAGGATCTCCAGCGGGCCGGTGTCGAGCGAGATGCCCGTCACGGCCCCGCGGCGGTCGCCGCGCCAGCCGGGTGCGCGCTCGCCGGCGAGGAACGGCAGCACGGTGAGCCCGTGGCCGTCGGGCGCCATCGCCTCCAGCCGCGCCTCGATCGTCGCGTCGTCGGGCAATCGGAGGACGTCGCGGCACCACGCGTACACGTTGCCGCCCTCGGAGGTGGCGCCGCCCAAAAGGAGCCGCCGCGTGTCGATCGCGTAGCGCCAGAGGCCCGGGGGCGGCGGCGAGGTCCCGTCGGTGGCGACGCGCAGGGCGGCCGAGGTGCCGACGTTGAGCGCGATGCGGCCCGCCTCGACGCAGTCCGAGCCCACGTTGCTGGCCGCGCCGTCGCCGACGGCGGGGAACCAGGGCACCGCGCGGAGGGCGGGCCAGCGCGTGCCCCACTCGCCGCGGAGGCCGCGCCGGCCCTCGATGCGGTCGACGACGCGGAACAGGTGGCGGGGCTCGACGGCGGCGGCCGCCAGCGCTTCGGCGTCCCACGCGCCGGCCGCGACGTCGAAGAGGCCCGTGGCCGACGCCATCGAGATGCTGGTGGCCGCGTCGCCGAAGAGCGTGAGCTCCAGGTGCTCGCCCACCGAGCCCCAGCGCACCGCCCGCCCGGCCTCGGCCGGCCGCTCGCGCGCGAGCCAGCGCAGCTTGGCCGGCCAGTACGACGAGTGCAGGTGACAGCCGGTGCGCGCGTGCAGCGCCGTCTCGTCCAGGGCGCCGCGCAGCACGGCCGCGTCGCGCGCGCTGCGCGAGTCGGCCCAGGTGTAGACCGGCGTCACGGCGTGGCCGCCGGCGTCGAAGCCGCAGAGGCCGTGCCAGAACGTGGTGACGCCGACGCCCAGCACGCCGGCCCCGCGCCCGGCGCGCGCACACACCGCGTCCAGGCACGTGGCCACGGCGCCGAGGAGGACGCCGGGATCGTGCTCGACGCCGCCGTCCGCGCTGACGCGCGGCTCGTAGGCGACCTGGTGCGCGAGGCCCGGAACGTGACGTCCGTCGGCGGCGTAGGCGCGCGCGCGGGCCGATGACGTGCCGACGTCGACGGCGATGACCATCGGTCGCCTATTGTAAGATGGCGGCCATGGCGGAGACCTGGGAGTTACTGCAGATGCGCGGCCTCGCCGCCGGCGACGAGCGCGCCGAGGAATTCACGGGAACCTTCGTCTTCCATCGCGTGGGGAGCGCCGAGCCCGTGGAGTCGATCGTCGTCCGGGTCAAGCGTGCCCAGCTGACCGAGCTGCACGAGACGATCGGGCGGCTGCTCGCGCGGTCGACCGGCTTGAAGAAGAAGTAGCGCACCCGACAGAGGAGAGGTCATGGCGCAGATCCGCGTGCTGAGTCCCGTCGGCGTCGTGAAGGCGCAGACGGTGCCCGTTCCCTCGCTCCCCGGGAGCTGGAGCGGGCGGACCGTCGGCTTCCTCGACAACACCAAGTCGAACTTCGATCGCCTCGTCGGCGACCTCGGCGCGCTGCTGCGCGAGCGCTACGGCGTGGCCGCCGTCGTCCATCGCAAGAAAGCCAACGCCTCCACGCCCGCCTCGCCGGAGCTGATCGAGGAGCTGGCGAAGGCGTGCGACGTGGTCTTCGCCGGCTCCGCGGACTGAGGGTCCTGCACGTCGTGGAGTCTCCACGACACGATCGCGCTGGCGAAGCGGGGCACCCCGGCCGGGCTCATCGGCACCACGGCCTTCCAGGGACTGGCCGTGAGCGAGATGGGCGCTCAGGGCGTCTCCACGCTGCCGCTCCTGGTGGTCGAGCACCCGCTCGGCGGTGAGCGCCCCGAGGCGATCGCGCGCCGCGCCCAGCAGGCCTTCGAGCAGCTGAATGCGATTGTCGCGGGGTCTCTTGTAGCGGGGACCGCGCGGCCGGCTCAGGCCGTGGGTGGGCTGTCTCAGGAGGCCGGGGCTCCGCACGTCGAGTCGACCGAATCCCAGCCGATCATGGTCGCTGATGACCCGATCGCGGTGCTCGAAGCGTTCACCGCGCGCGACTGGGCCGACGGGTTGCCGATCATTCCGCCCACGGAGGAGCGCGTGCGCGCCATGCTGGGGGGGCGCGACGGCGCGACGACGCTCGGCATCATGCCGCCGCTGTGGCGGCAGGTCACCCTCGAGAAGCTCGCTGTGAACGCGGTGATGGCGGGCTGCGAGCCGCGCACCTTCCCGGTGATCGTGGCCGCGGTGGAGGCCATGCTCGATCGCGCCTTCAACCTCTACGGCGTGCAGGCGACCACGCATCCGGTGGCGCCGCTGCTCGTCGTCAACGGACCCTACGGCCGCGAGCTCGGCCTGCACGGCGGCAGCGGCTGCTTCGGCCCCGGCTTCCGCGCGAACGCCACGATCGGCCGCGCGATCCGCCTCGTCCTCCTGAACGTCGGTGGCGCGTGGCCCGGGCGCTACGACATGGCGACGCAGGGCAGCCCCGCGAAGTTCGCCTACTGCATCGCGGAGAACGAGGCCGCGTCGCCGTGGGGACCGCTGGCCGCCGGCGACACGGTGACCGTGTACGGCGGCGAGCCGCCGCACAACGTCAACGATCACGTCTCGACCACGGCGTCGGGCATCCTCACCACGCTCTGCGACACCGCCGTCTCGCTGGGCAGCAACGTGGGCTGGTACTTCACGCAGAGCCAGCTCCTCGTCGTCCTCGGACCGGAGCACGCGAAGACGATCGCGGACGACGGATTCACGCGCGCCGACGTCCAGCGCTTCGTGTACGAGCACGCCCGCCTGACGCTCGGGCAGCTGAAGCTCGGCGGGATGTGGGGCATGCACGACTGGCCGGGCTGGATGAGCGCCGTCACCGATCCGGCGGCGCTGATGCCGCAGGTGCCGTCGCCCGACGACGTTCTGGTCGTCGTCGCGGGCGGCTCGGGCAAGCACTCGTCGGTGGTCCCCAACTGCACGTTCAGCCGCGCGGTCAGCCGGCCGGTCGTCCCGATCGCCTAGGCCGCCGGCGGGCCGCCTGAGCGTTCCCGGCACCTACCTCGACTGACGATTTCCGTCAGCGACTGACAAACTGCGGGCCGCGTCGTGGCGGTCGGGCAGCGGCTAAGCGCCACAACTTATTGATTTTGCGGCTATCCTAGCCCATGGCACTCGCCCTGCAACTCCGACGGCGAGTCCAGGGAGGGCCGCACGTGAGACGGGGACAGGCTGGCTTCACGCTGATCGAGCTGCTGATCGTCGTCGCGATCATCGCGATCCTCGCGGCGATCGCGCTACCGCTCTACGCCAACACGCAGGCCAAGGCTCGGACCGCGAAAGCGCAGGCTGACATTCGCGCGCTGGTGTCCGCAGCCTCGGTGTACGCCGCGCACATGCAGACCCTGCCGCCGGCGCTCGCGGACCTCACGTCGGTGGTGACGAACGGCAACGGCCAGGTGGCCGGCCCGTTCATGGCCACGGTGCCGGCGGCGCCCTCGGGCTGGGTGGCTTACGCCTACGCGGCGGACACGGCGACCGGCACGTTCACCATCTCCTCGAACGGAGACGCCACTACCGTCTCGATGCCCTGATATTGGGGGGACCCGTACCGCTTCCCCCCAACCCCCCCTCATTGCGCGGGGCGCGACACGGTCACGGCTGCTCGGCGGTCGCGACCAGGACGAGCGCTCCGAGCAGCAGCAGGGCTCCCGCTCCGGCCGTCGCGCCCAGCCGCTCGCCGAACAAGAGAACGCCTAGCAGCGTGGCGGTGAGCGGCTCGAGCAGCGACGCCACGCCCGCCGTGGACGCCGGGACGTCGCGCAATCCCGTCGTGTACAGCGCGTACGCGCCCGCCGTCGTCACCGCGCCGATGTAGAGCAGCCAGGGCCAGCCGAGCGCGATCTGCCGGGCCGCGCCCGGCATGAACAGCGCAGGCGCCAGGAGCACCGTCGCCACCGTGAAGGTGAGGGCCGCGAGCGGCAGCGGCGCCGTGCGGGCGACCGCGGCCTTGGCGAGCACGACGTAGAGCGCGTAGGAGAATCCCGCGCCGAGGGCGAGCGCCACGCCGCTCCACGGACGCGGCGCGGTGGCGCCCGCGGCGGGCGCCGCCACGAGCAGCGCGGTGCCGCCCACCCCGAGCACGAGCGCCACGGCCACCCGCGGTGTCGGGCGCTCGCCGAGCAGGACGCCGGCCAGCAGCGCGATCATGATCGGCGCCGAGCAGATCGCCACCAGCGCCGTCACCGCGATGCCCGCGTGGGTGACGGCGGTGAAGTACGTCACCTGGAAGGCGGCCATGCACGCGCCGAGCGCCACGTAGCGCGGGCCCTCGCCGGGGGCGAGGGAGAGCCCTCCCGCGAGCGCGCGGGCGGCCACGAGCAGCAGCACGGCGGCCACCGCCATGCGCGCGGCGCCGACCAGGAGCGGCGTCGCCTCCGCGCGGGCCACGAGCACCGCGGTCACGGAGCCGGTCGTGCCCCAGGAGACGGCGGCGAGCGCGATGAGTCCGAGGCCGCGGAGGCGCGCGGGACTTGACGCGGCGGACATGGGCCGTGATCATGCCTGACACCATTCGGCCGGCACAAGGAGAGTCAGCATGAACGTGGGATTCATCGGGACGGGCACCATGGGCGCGCCGATGCTCGGCAACCTCGTCAAGAAGGGCTTCGGCGTCATCGCCTACGATGTGGTGCCGGCGGCGCTCGCCAACGCCGAGAAGCGTGGCGCGACGCGCGCCGAGTCGGCCGCGGACGCGGCGCGGCGCAGCGACCTCGTGATCACGATGCTGCCGTCGTCCTCCCACGTGGAGAGCGTCTACCTCGGAAAGAACGGCGTGATCGAGGGCGTGAGCGCCGGGCGGCTCTGCGTGGACATGTCGACGATCGATCCCGCCGTCGCCCGCCGGGTGGGGCAGGCGCTCGGCGCCAAGGGCATCCGTTTCATCGACGCGCCCGTCTCCGGCGGCGTGCCGCGCGCGGAGGAGGGCACCCTGGCCATCATGGTCGGCGGCGAGACCCGCGACGTCGAGGAGGCGCGGCCGGCGCTGGCCGCGATGGGCGCCAACGTCATCCACGTCGGCGCCGTCGGCAGCGGCGAGGTGGCCAAGCTCTGCAACAATCTGATCGCGGGGGTGTCGGCGGTGGCGGTGTCCGAGGCGTTCCGGATCGCCGAGGGGTTCGGCGTGGACGCCACGATCCTCACCGACGTGATCTCGAAGTCGTCGGGCAACACCTGGGTCATGCAGTTCATGCACCCGGTGCCGGGGATCGTGGCGAAGTCGGCCTCGACCAACGACTACGCGCCGGGCTTCATGACCGACCTGATGGCGAAGGACCTCGGGCTGGCCGTGAACGCCGCCCGCGAGCTGCGGGTGCCGGTGGTGGTCGCGCCGGCCGCCCAGCAGGTGCTGCGCCTGGCCTCGTCGCACGGCTTCGGCCGGCGCGATTTCACCAGCGTCTACCAGTTCCTGAAGCCGTCGAGCGAGCAGGCGCCCGTCTAGCGGACGCTAGCGGGTCATGGCGCGGACGTTGGGGCTCGTCGCCTGCACGACGCCGCCGTTGCCGACGTGGCAGGGATCGTCGATGGGCTGGAGCGCGGCGACGACGTGGCACAGCTCGTGGACGTCGATCTCCATGGCGAGCGCCGACGGCAGCACGTCGGTGTAGCGGACCACCTTCATCACCTTCACGGTCGTCGTCCCGTGCTGCACGACCCGCCACATCGAGCAGCCCAGCACCGGGCCGAGCGCGGGCACCTCGCGGCACTCGTCCTCGACCACGCGGCGATCGTCGCTCACGACGAGCGTGACGAGCGGACCGGCCGGCAGCGGCCCCATGCTCGACATGCGCGTCGAGGTGGCGCAGCCGCCGAGCGCCAGGAGCGCGGTCAGGAGAGCCAGGGTGCGGCGCGGAACCACCATGCCCTGACGAAAGGGCAAGGCATGTGCCACGCCCAAACCGGCCGTTTCCCCGGCGGCGGCGACCCCGCGGTGCAGGGTTCCTGAAACGCCCTGCAGCGGGCAGGGGCGCGCGCTGCACGACCGGCCCGGCGCGCCGGGACGCCGCGGAAGCGCGTGCTATACTGCGCCGGTTCGCGCGGACACGAGCCCCGAAGGAGGACCCGCCGTGAGCCTGTACGTCATGCTCAGCACGTTGTCGGAGTCCGGCCGCAAGGTGCTGCGCGAGCGGCCGGGCTGGATCCGCAAGGTGAACGCCGACGTCCGGCGCATGGGCGCGCGGGTCGTCGCGCAGTACGCCGTGCTCGGTCCGTACGACTTCGTGACGATCGTGGAGGCGCCCGACAACGCGACCATCTCGCGCGTCTCGGTGGAGCTCGGGGCGCGCGGCGGCTCGGCGGGAATGACCATGGCCGCCATTCCGCTCGACGAGTTCATCGAAAATCTCGAGGGCGGCACCAGCAAGCCAGGAGGGAAGAAGAAGCGGTGAAAGTTCTCAAGATCACGCCCGAGCGCTGCACCGGCTGCCTGCGCTGCGAGATCGCCTGCTCGTACATGCAGGTCGGCGCCTTCCAGCCCGCGAAGTCCGTCATCCGCGTCTCGCCCTTCGAGGGGCACACCTCCTACGCGCCCTACACCTGCACGCAGTGCGCGGAGGGCTGGTGCATGACGGCCTGCCCGGTGGGCGCCATCACCATCAACGCCGCCGGCGCCAAGGACGTGCTCGACGACAAGTGCGTCGGCTGCAAGCTCTGCACGATCGCCTGCGGGTACGGGACGATCTTCTACGACCCGTCCACGCGCAAGGCGTTCAAGTGCAACCTGTGCGGCGGCGACCCCGCGTGCGCCCACGCGTGCCCGACGGCCGCCATCGAGTACGAAGAGGTGCCGACGCGCGACTGGCTCCACGAGTTCGCCGCCGAGCGCGCCTCGCACGTGCTGGCGGTGAACGGAGGGGCTCGCTGATGGCCCGGCGACATCTGATCATCGGCGGCGGCACCGCGGGCATGAACGCCATGCGCACGATCCGGGAGGAGGAGCGCGAGCCCTCCGAGATCACGCTGGTGAGCGCCGAGAAGCCGTACTCGCGCATGGTCCTGCCGTACTACCTCGACCGCTCCATCGCCGAGAGCCACGTCTTCACCGCCACCGCGGCGCTGCTCGCGCAGTGGAAGGTCAAGGCGCTGGTGGGCCGGCGCGCCGCCGCGCTCGACACCAAGGCCAACGTGTGCACGCTCGACGACGGCGCCAAGGTCGAGTTCGACGACTGCCTGGTCGCCACGGGCTCCTCGGCCGTGCGCGCGCCCGTGCCCGGCGCCGACGGCGCGAACGTCCACTCGTTCTGGACGCTCGACGAGTGCCGCGGCGTCATCGCCTCCATCAAGCCGGGCGGCCACGTGGTGATGGTGG
>DASYTM010000196.1:0-12150 GCA_036002345.1 Candidatus Methylomirabilota bacterium
CCCGGCGCAAGAGCGGCGTCATCATCACGCTGTCGTCGGTGAACGCGGAGGTCGCGCGCCCGGAGTCCGCGGCCTACGCGGCGACCAAGGGCGGCGTGCGGCAGCTCACCAAGGCCATGGCGATCTCGCTCGCGCCGTACGGGATCCGCGTGAACGCCATCGGGCCGGGCACGGTGGTCACGGGCCTCACGCGCCACCTGCTCAAGAACAAGAAGTGGCGCGATGCCGTCTACGCGCGCACGCCGCTCCAGCGCGTGGCCGAGGCGGGTGAGATCGGCGAGGTGGCGGTCTTCCTCGCGTCGGACGCGGCGTCGTACATGACGGGCAGCACGGTCTACGTGGACGGCGGGCGGCTCGCGCTGAACGGCCTGATGCCGCTCAAGCGCTGACGAGCGTGGGGGCGGGCGGCGCGCGCCCGCCCCCGCGTGAGGGTGTTACGGCTTCTTGGCGGGGGCCGCCGGCTGCGCGGGCGCCGACGCGGGTCCCTTCGCGGTGTCCTGCTTGGCGATGATCTTGTCCTTGATCGTGTCGTACGTCGCCTGCGGGATGATCTTCTTCTTGACCAGCTCGTCCTTCCGGGCGTACGGCCGGTTCTCGACGATCCTCTTCGACAGGGCCTCGCCGATGCCCGGCAGCTGCTGCAGATCCTTCTCCGAGGCGCTGTTGAGGTCGAGCGGCTTGGACATCTCCTTGCCGGCCTTGCCCTCTTTCGCGGCGTCCTTCTTGGGGGCGGGCGGCGCGGCGGTTCCGCTGGCATCCGCCATCGGCACGGAGACGGCGCCGAGCGCGAACAGCAGGGCCACGAATACGGCTATGAATCTCGTCATTGAGCTCCTCCTGGGAAACTGGTCGACCTGCGTACGATCGTAGCAGACCGCCGGCCCGGGCCCGGCCCCTGCGGGCGTCAGCGACGCTCGCCGGTCGGCGCGGGCGGCACGTCCTTGAGGCGCGCGAGCGCGGTCTCGACCGACGTCGGACCCGTCCCGGGGCGCACGACGCGCAAGGTCACCTTCGTGCCGGGCGGGGTCCCGGCCACGCGGCGCGTGAGATCGTGGGGATTCTGGATCGGCTCGCCCTGGAAGGCGACGATGACGTCGCCGGGCTTGAGTCCGGCGGCCGTGGCCGGCGAGCCGGGCACCACCTCGGCCACGAGCGCGCCGCGGGAGGAGTCGAGCTTCGCGGCCTTCTGCGCCTCGGGCGTGAGCGGCATGACCGACACGCCCAGGTAGCCGCGCACGACCTCGCCACGGTCTTTGAGCTGGCGCAGCACGTCCTTGGCGAGGTTCACGGGAATCGCGAACCCGATGCCGACGGAGCCGCCTGTCTGGGAGAAGATCGCGGTGTTGATGCCGACCAGCGTGCCGCGCGTGTCCACGAGCGGGCCGCCGGAGTTGCCGGGGTTGATCGAGGCGTCGATCTGGATGAAATCGTCGTAGGGCCCGCTGCCGATGAACCGCTCCTTGGCGCTGACGATGCCCGTGGTGACGGTCTGCTCGAGGCCGAAGGGATTGCCGATGGCCATGATCGGCTCGCCGACCTCGAGCTTGTCGGAGTCGCCGAAGGGCAGCGCGGGCAGGTTGCGGGCCTCGATCTTCAGCAGCGCGACGTCGGTGCGCGGGTCGACGCCGACGACCTTGGCCTTGTGCTCGCTGTGATCGCTCAGGCGCACGACGATCTCGTCGGCGTCGGCCACGACGTGGCCGTTGGTCACGATGTAGCCGTCGGCCGAGGCGATCACGCCCGAGCCGAGACTCTGGCGGCCGCGCGGCGGCTCGTCACCGCGGCCGCGGTCGAAGAAGCGGCGGAAGAAGTCCTCGGGCAGCGGCCCCCGCCCTTTCACCCGCTGGGTGGTGGAGACGTTGACGGCGGCGGGCCGTGTGGTCTTGGCAAGGTCGACCCAGATGCGGAGCGGCGGTGGAAGTTGCGCCTCGCCGCCGCGTTCCTCCCAGAACGGCGAGGCGCTCACGAAGTCCGTCGTGGGCGGGTTGATCCTGACCGTCACGACACCGGTGGCCCACAGGGCGCTGGCGATCAGGGCCAGGATCAGGAGGACGCCCGCCGGTCGACGCATCAAGCGGCCTGGCGCTTCACGCCCATCGTCCCGGCCATGCGCTCCATGCCGAGCATCTTCGCCGCGAACCGTTCGTCCTCGGGATCGACCTGCGGCAGCTCCGCGAGCACGAGATCCACCACGTGGTGCTCCTCGTTGAAGAGGGCCTTGACGGTCTTGTGCTGCTTCTTGAGCAGGTCGGTTGCTTTCATAGAACTCACCTCCGGAGCGCCCAGAAGAGCAAGATCTTTGCCTGTCAGTTCTGGCCCTCGAGCGCCACTCGTGCCATGGCCGCCTGGAGCAGGCCGAGGTACCACGACGTGGTCTCGATCAGCAGTACAGGCATCATTCCGCGGCTCACCGTGAACCGGTGGAGCGGCGCGACGGGACTGGTCTCCTGAGGCTCCGGCAGCTCGTGCATGCTTACACTGTCAGCAACGCCGATGCCATACGCCCCACCCCGCCCCATGCTGGCCTCGCTGACGCCGGCGCCCCTCGCCGATCCGCGCTTCGCCTACGAGCCGAAGTACGACGGGATTCGCGCGATCGCCGTCGTCCGCGCCGGCGGAGGGCCGGCCGCCGTGCGCCTCTGGTCGCGCCTGGGCAACGACAAGACGGCCCAGTTCCCGGAGATCGCCCGCGCGCTCACCACCTTCGCGCGCCGGCTCAAGGCCGACGTCGTCCTGGACGGCGAGATCGTCGCCCTCGATCATCGCGGCGAGCCCGCCGGCTTCCAGCGGCTCCAGGGCCGCATGCACCTGACCTCGGAGCGCGAGATCGGCAGCCGTGTCGTCACCGATCCCGTCGCCTTCGTCGCCTTCGACGTGCTGCGCGACGGCGACCTCGACGTGCGGCCGCTGCCCCTCACCGCGCGCCGCGCGCGGCTCGAGCGGATCCTCGGCAACACCGGGACGCCGGTCATCCGCCTCTCGGAGTTCCATCCCGGCGACGGGCGCGCGCTCCACCGCGACGTGACCGCGCGCGGCTGGGAGGGTCTCGTCGCCAAGGCGCTCGACGCGCCCTACCAGGCGGGCCGGCGCAGCGACGCGTGGCGCAAGATCAAGGCCGTGCGCCGCCAGGAGTGCGTGGTCGGCGGCTGGACCGAAGGACGCGGGAGCCGCGCCCACTTCGGGGCGCTGCTGCTCGGCGTCCGCGAGGGCGGCGAGCTCGTGTACGTGGGCCACACGGGCACGGGCTTCGGCGACCGTGAGATCAAGCGGCTGATGGCGCTTCTTCGGCCGCTCGAAACGCCGACGTGTCCGTTCGCCACGCGCCCCGCCACCAACGGTCGTCCGCACTGGACGCGCCCCGAGCTCGTCGTCGAAATCGGCTTCGGCGAATGGACCGCCGACGGCGTCATGCGCCATCCCAAATATCTCGGCCTCCGCGACGACATCGACCCCAAAGCCGTTCGCCGGGACATCGGTGTCAGCGGTGTCGGCGGTGTCACCGGTGTCAGCCCACGCGCAAACGAGGGGGTTTGGGGGAAGCCGAAGGGGTCCCCCAACAAAAATATGAATGGTGCCCTTGCGCCCTCGCCTCCAGCCACCGGCGCGACCGGCAAACTCATCGCCGCGCTCGCGGAGATCGAATCGCGCGGAGGCGAAGGCGTCGTCGAGGTGCCCGGCGGCGGCGCTCTGACCGTGAGCCACCTCGACAAGGTGTTCTGGCCCGGCTCCGGCCTCACGAAGGGCGCGCTCCTGCGCTACCAGGCGTGGGCGGCGCGCTACCTCCTGCCCGCCGTCGCCGACCGCCCGCTCGTCATGCGGCGCCATCCGGACGGCGTGCGCGGCAAGGCCTTCTACCAGCAGCGCGCGCCGGCCGACGTCCCGCCCGGCGTGCGGGTGGAGACCTTGCCCGTGGACAAGGAGGTCCCGAGCCGGCTCATCGGCGGCTCGCTGCTCACGCTGCTGTTCATGGCGCAGATCGCTGCGATCTCGCAGGACCCGTGGTTCTCGCGCGTGGGGTCGCTCGACGAGGCCGATCACGTGGTGCTCGACCTCGATCCCATGCCCGGCGTACCCTTCGCGACCGTGGTCGACGTGGCGCGCTGGATCCATGACGAGCTGGAGCGGATCGGGACGCCCTCGGTGCCGAAGACCTCGGGCGCCAGCGGCATGCACGTCTATGTCCCGCTGCCGCCCCACACGTCGTACGACGCGGGCCGCATCTTCTGCGAGATCGTCGCGAGGCGGGTCGCCGAACGGCACCCGCGCGTGGCGACGGTGGAGCGCGCGGTGGACGCGCGCGGCCGCCGCGTCTACGTCGACTACATGCAGAACTTCCGCGGCAAGACGCTGGCCACCGCCTACAGCGTGCGCGCCTCCGCCGACGCGGGCGTCTCCACGCCGCTGACGTGGCGCGAGGTGCACGCCGGCGTCGACCGCCACGACTTCACGCTGACGACCGTGCCCGAGCGCGTGCGCCGCGTCGGCGACCTCTGGGCCGCGCTCCGGGAGTCCCCCGGCGCCAACCTCGCCGCTATTCTGGACACGGCGAAGCGCCGGCCGGTGCGCGCGCGGAAGCGGGCGGCGTCGTGACCGACGTCTGGGGCATCGCCGATGGCTACCACGACGCCTTTGGCGAGTGGCGCGTCCCCTCGCCGGCGACACGCGAGGCGCTCCGCCGCGCGATGGGCGCCGAGGGCGAGGCGCCGCCGCCCGCGCCCGTCCTCGTGCGGCGCGCGGGCGAGAGCATCGACATCCCCGAGCCCGCGCGCCTCGTGCTGGAAGACGGCGCCGCGATCGATTTCGACGGGCGGCTGCCCGTCGACGTGCCGCCCGGCTATCACGAGCTGCTCCCTCGCGACGATGGTCCGCCGATCCGCCTCATCGTCAGCCCCGGGCGCTGCGTGGTGCCCGCGCGGCGCGGCTGGGGCTGGGCGGCGCAGGTCTACGCCACGCGCTCGTCGGCGTCGTGGGGCATCGGCGACCTCGCGGATCTGAAAAGGCTGGGGCGCTGGGCCGCCGAGCTCGGAGCGAGCACGATCCTGATCAACCCGCTCTCGGCCCCGCTCCCGGTCCGCACCCAGGACGCGAGCCCCTATTACCCGTCGAGCCGCCGCTTCGTGAACCCGCTCTACCTCCGGATCGACGACGTGCCGGGCGCCCGCGCCGTCGGCGCCGAGTTCGAGCGCCTCGCCGCGCTCGGCAAGGCCCTGGACGGCGACCGGACCATCGATCGCGGCCGCGTCTTCGATCTCAAGATGGAGGCGCTCGAGCGGATCTGGGAGGCCGGCCCGCCCGCCGACACGGAGCTCGACCGGTACCTGCACGAGCGCGACGCAAGTCTGCGTGACTTCTCGATCTTCTGCGTGCTCTCCGAGCGCCACGGCCGGGGCTGGCGGGCGTGGCCCGCCGAGTACCGGCGCCCCGACTCGCCCGAGGTCGCGCGGTTCGCGGAGGCGCACGCGAGCCGGGTCCGCTTCCACCAGTGGGTCCAGTGGCTGCTCGACCGCCAGCTCGCGGCCGCGTGTGCCGAGATCGGGATCATGCAGGACCTCCCGATCGGCGTCGATCCCGACGGCGCGGACGCGTGGGCGTGGCAGGACGTGCTGGCCACGGGCACGTCCGTCGGCGCCCCGCCCGACCGGTTCGTCACGCGCGGTCAGGACTGGGGGCTCCCGCCGTTCGTGCCGCACCGCTTGCGCGCGCTCGCCTACGGCCCGTTCGTCGAGACGATCCGCGCCGGCCTGCGCCACGCCCGCGGCCTGCGCATCGACCACGTGATGGGGCTCTTCCGGCTCTTCTGGGTCCCGCACGGCCTGCCCCCGGCGGAGGGCGGCTACGTCCGGTATCCGGCCCAGGAGCTGCTGGCCATCGTCGCGCTGGAGAGCCAGCGCGCGGGCGCGACAATCGTCGGCGAGGACCTCGGGACCGTGGAGGACGGCGTGCGCGAGACGCTCGCCGCCCACGGCGTCCTCTCCTATCGCGTGATGTGGTTCGAGGACCACCCGCCCGCGCGGTATCCGGCGCTCGCGATGGCGGCGGTGACGACGCACGACCTGCCGACGGTCGGCGGCCTGTGGACGGGCGCCGATTTCGCCGAGCAGCGCGCGCTCGGCCTCGGGGGCAGCGACGACCCGCACGAGGGAACGCGCGCGCGGCTCGCCGAGCTGACGGGCCGGGCCCGCGACGCCGCCGTCACCGAGGTGATCGAGGCGGCGCACGCGCGGCTGGCCGAGGCGCCCTCGCTCCTCGTCACGGCCACGCTGGACGACGCGCTCGCCGTCCGCGAGCGGCCGAACGTCCCCGGCACCTCGCTCGAGCGGCCGAACTGGTCGCTCGCCCTGCCCCTGCCGCTCGAGCGGCTGGAGACGTCGCCGCTCGCGCGGCGCATCGCCGAGATCCTGAACGCCCGCAGCGGCTAGCGCGCGAGCGCGACGCAGGCGACGCCGGCGAGCACGATCGAGGCGGCGGCCAGGCGCGGCCCCAGCCTCCCCTCGTTCATCCAGAGCGCGCCGATGAGCGCCGAGAGCACGATGGACATCTCGCGCGCCGCCACGACGTAGCCCGCCTTGGAAAGGCGGAACGCGAGCAGCACCGCCGTGTAGCCCGCCGCGCTCATCGCGCCGACGGCCAGGATCGTCCGCCAGTTCTTCACCCACTCGGCGCGCACCGCCGCGGGCCGCGCGCGCAGCGCGGCCGGCAGGAGCACGAGCCCGCAGCCCGCTTCCATCAGGAGCATGTAGGGCACGGGATGGAGCCGTGCCACTCCCGCCTTGTCGAGGAGCGAGTACGACGCGATGGAGAGCCCGGTGATCACCGCCCACAGCGTGGCGGCGCCGAGGGTGGCGCCGGTGGCGAGGGCGTGGCGGTGGCCGACCTGGTGGAGCGTGACGACGCCGGCCACGACGAGCGCGATGCCCGCGATGCCGAGCGGCGACAGGCGCTCGTCGAGGAGGACGAACGCGCCGATGGGGACGAGCGCGACGCCGAGCCCGCGCGCGATCGGGTAGACGATGGAGTAGGCGCCCGTCGAGTACGCGCGGCCCAGCGCGTAGAAATAGACGACGTGCAGCACGGTCGTGCCGAGCACGAACGGCACCGCGCGCGCCGGCAATCCGTCACGCCACAGCATGACGCCGCCCACCGGCAAGAGAATGGGAGCGGCGACGCACGAGCAGAGGGCCAGGAACGCGAGCGGATCGGTGCCGCGCTTGGCGAGGGCGTTCCAGCCGGCGTGGAGCACCGCGGCCACCACGACCAGCGCCAGCGCCGTCCCGGTCAATGCGGTGCGCTCCTCGGGATCGCGCTAGGCACGAACCGAAACGCCGAGTTCGGCGAATGCCTCGGCGAAGGCCTCGACCACGCCGGCCATGTCGCGCGGCGTGAGCGTTCCCATGTTGGCCACGCGGAACGCGTACGTGCGGAGGTCGCCCTGCCCCGCGTAGATGACGTAGCCCCGCCGCTTGAGCGCGTCGTGGAGCGCGTCGTAGGCCACGCCGGGCGGGAGCCGGAAGGTCGTGAGGATGTTCGAGCGGCCCTCGGGGGTCACGAGGATCTCGAGCCCGAGCTTGGCCAGCCCCTCGCGCAGCACGCGCGCGTTCTCGGCGTAGCGCCCGACGCGCCGGGCGACGCCCTCCATGGCGAGCTCCGCGAGCGCCTGCTCCATCGCATGCAGCACCTGGACGGCCGGCGTGAAGGGCGTGTTGTCCTGCTCCTGGGTGGCGAAGTGCGCGTGGAGGTCGAGATAGACGGAGCGCGGCGGCCGGCCCTTCAGCGCGGCCAGCGCCGAGCGGCGCGCGAGCACGAACGAGATGCCGGGGATCCCCTGCAGGCACTTGTTGGCGCTGGCGGTGACGAAGTCGAGCGGCTCCTGGGCGACGTCGAGCGTCTCGCCGAAGAGGCTCGACATCGCGTCCACGATCACGCGGCGCCCGTGGCGCTGGGCCACGCGCGCGACCTCGGCGACGGGATTCAGGAGGCCGGTGGTCGTCTCGTGGTGGACGAGGGCGACGTGGCTGACCTCCGGGTGCGCGGCCAGCGCCGCGTCCACGTCGGCCGGCCGCACCGGCGTGAAGATGTCGGACTTCACCGCGTGGGCGGCGATCCCGTGGGCGCGCGCGATCTTCAGCATGCGGTCGCCGTACACGCCGTTGTCCACCACGAGGAGCGCCCGGTCCGCGGGCACCGCGGACGCGATCGCGGCCTCGACGGCGGCGGTGCCGGAGCCGGTGAAGAGCACCGTGGTCCAGTCCGCTCCACAGCCGGCGAGCCGCGTCACCTCCGCGCGGCAGCGCCGCATCATCTCGAAGTACTCCGGCTCGCGATGGCAGAGGTCGGGCATCACGAGGGCCGCGCGCACGGTCGGCGTGGTGTTGGCCGGTCCCGGATTCAGGAGGATCCACTCACGGTCGCCCATTCAGCGCCTCGCCAGGTCGTAGTAGTGAGCGTAAGTCTCCACGCAGGCTACACGAACCCACGCGGGGTCCCAAGTCCGCGCGCCGAAGCGGCCCGGGACCATGGGCGCCGGGTCGAGCGTCGCCGCCTCGCCGGTGACGGCCTCGGCGAGGGCGCGGCCGACGCCGCCCGAGCCCGCGATGCCGTGGGCGCAGCAGCCCGTCGCCACGAAGCAGCCCGCGACGCCGGGCAGCGCGCCCACGACGAAGTGGCCGTCCGGCGTGTAGGTCGGAACGCCCGCCGTGCCGCCGACGACCGGCGCGTCGCCGAGGCCCGGCACGACGTCCATGAGGCCCGGCGCGTGAGCGGTCAGCACGTCGCCGTCGCGCGGTGTCGCCGCCACGCCGAAGCCGTCGCCGACGTCCACGCCGAGCGGCGTCGTCTCGAAGAACCCGAGCATCAGCCCGCCCACCTCGGGCCGCAGGTACGCAAGGCGATCGGGTACGCGGACGACGGGAAACGCCGGCGCCAGCCAGTCCATCGGCGCGGTGACCCACGCCTGGTGGCGCACCGGGAACGCGGGCACCGGGGCGCCGGCGCGCGCCGCGAGGGCGGCGGTCCACGCTCCCGCGGCGACGACCACCGCCTCGGCGTCCACCTCGCCGTCAGCGGTCGTCACGCCGCGCGCGCGGTCCGCCTCGACGCGGATGTCGAGCACCCGGGCGCCGGTGGCGAACGTGACGCCGAGACGCCGCGCGGAGGTCGCGTACGCGCTGGCGAGCGTGTAGGGCTCGGCGTAGCCGTCGTTCGGCATCCACGCGGCCGGCCGGTCCTTGGGCGCCTCGACGCCGGGCGCCAGCCGCCGCACGTCGTCGGCGCCGACGAGGGTGGCGTCCACGCCGAAGCCGCGCGCCGCCTCCACCTGCTCGCGGACCTCGGCCTCACGCGCGGCGGTCAGCGCCAGCCGCAGCGAGCCCGTGCGCTTGAACCCGCTGGTGAGCCCGTCGGCCTCGAAGCGGCCGATGTCCGCCAGCGTCTGGCCGACGATCGCCGACTTCACGGCAGAGGTGCGGAGCTGACCGATGAGCCCGGCGGCCTGGCTGGTGGTCGCCGCGTTGAGCTCGTCGCGCTCGAGCACGACGACGTCGCCGACGCCGGCGCGGGCGAGATGGTACGCCGCGGCACACCCGAGGATGCCGCCGCCCACGATCGCCACGCGGGCGTGGCGCGGCCGGGGGAGTGTGAGGGGGGCGTCAGCCCCCCTCGGTTGATCGCTCACGCCAGGCGATTCAGCGCGAGATCGAAGGCGTCGAAGTTGCGGACGCGCGCGCCCGGCTCGACCCGCGTGCGGCGGTTGAGCACGAGGGGCACGCGCTGCTCGGAGAGCCCGCCGTGCGAGCGCAGCGGCGCGTCGAGACCGGAGAGGTCGTGCTTGGCGGCCGAGGTGCCGACGACGGTGTGGCGGGCGCTGACGACCACCACGTCGCCGATGCGGTCCTCGGGGAGCTCGAAGCGCCGGCACGCCTCCTTGCGGTCGAGCACCGCCTCCATCCCCGGCAGCGTGGCGATCCGCGCGAGCGCCTCGTCCACGCTCACCGTGGCCGGCAGGTACACCGTGGCGAACGAGCCGAGCGCGCCGTGGTGGACGACGTAGGGATCGGTGATCGGCAGGATCACGCGCGTGCGGCCGGCGCCGAGCCACGCGTCCAGCACGTCTTGCAGGTAGACCACCTGGGGCCGGCCCGCGGCGTCGGTCTTGGCGTTCATGCCGTGGTCCGCGGTGAGGGCGATGACGGCGCCCTGCGCGTCGAGCCGCGCGAGATAGCCGTCCATCATCCGGTAGAACGCGTTCGCGGCCGGCGTGCCGGGGGCGTGCTTGTGCTGGACATAGTCCGTGGTCGACAGGTACATGACGTCCGGCCGGCGCGTCTCCATGAGCTTCACGCCGGCCGCGAAGACGAACTCGCTCAGGTCGGCGCTGTAGACCGACGGCAGCGGCCGGCCCACGAAGCCGAGCGCGTCGGCGATGCCGTGCTCCGCCTCCGTGGTCTCGTTCGCCTTCTCCGACGAGAAGCAGACGCCCTTCATGGCGTGGCCGAGGAGCCGCCGCAGCTTGTCCTTCGCCGTCACCACGGCCAGGGACTTGCCTGCGTCGGCGAGCCGCGCCAGGATCGTCTCGGCGCGCAGGTACTTCGGGTCGTTCATCATGACCTCGACGCCGGCCTGCGGGTCCCAGAAGTAGTTGCCGGAGATCCCGTGCACCGACGGCGGGGCGCCCGTCACGATCGAGAGGTTGTTCGGGTTCGTGAAGGACGGCATCACGCAGTCGCCGACCAGGTTCGTGCCCGCCGCGCGGGCGCCGCCGAGCCACGGCATCGCGCCTGCGGCCACCGCGCGGTCCAGATAGTCGGGCTCGCAGCCATCCACGCACACGACCACGACGGGAGCGCGCGGAAGCGTGTAACGGCGGCCGTTCACCTCGATCATGGCGTCCCATCGTATACTTTTTTCATCTCCCTCCGAGGTAGGTAATGCGGCAGTCGGTAGCTCTGGACCTCGTCATCAACCTCTCGATCGGCCTCGCCTGCGCGGCGATCGCCTTCGTCCTCCTCCACTTCGCGCGCCGCCCGACCGGCCGCCCCTATGCCCGGGTCTTCGTCGCCTTCGCCGTCTTCGTCGTGGCCGACGGCGCCGCGCACCTGGCCGCGGTCCGGACGCTCTGGCAGCCGGACGCGTGGCCCGCCACCGCCCTCAAGCTGGCGACCGCGGTGGCCGCGGTGGCCGTCGCCCTGCTCCTGCCCCCGCTCGTCCCGAAAGCCCTCGGCCTCGGTGCCGCCGGCGCGCTCTTCGAGTCGGCGCCCGACGCCATCCTCGTGGTGGACGGGCGCGACGCGATCAGCCTCGTCAACGAGCGGGCCGAGCGGCTGTTCGGCTACGCGCGGCGCGAGCTGCTCGGCCGGCCCGCGACGCTGCTGCTGCCGGACGGCTTCGAGGCCACCGATCCCCAGCGTGACGTCTACGGCCTGCGCCACGACGGCAGCCGCTTCCTGGCCGAGGTCAGCCTGAGCCCGCTCGTCACCGACCGCGGCCGCCTGACCACCGCCGTCGTGCGCGACGTCACGGAGCGCCGGCGGCTGGACGAGGCCCGCGCGGAGCGCGGCCGCGCCGAGGTCGCGCGGGCCCAGGCCGAAGACGTCGGCCGGCGTGCCCTGTTCCTGGCCGAGGCGAGCCGCGTGCTGGCCGCCTCGCTCGACTACGAGGCCACGCTGCGGAGCGTCGCGCGCGTGGCCATCCCTTACCTCGCGGACTACGTGCTGGTGGACGTCCTGGACGACGAGGGCCGCCTCCGGCGGCTGGCCGCCGCGCACACGGACCCGCAGCTCGAAGAACGGCTCGCGAGCCCGTCCTCGATGAGCCCGCCGCCGGATGGGCCGAGCGCGCTCGACGGGGTGATCGACCGGGGCGAGCCCACCCTGGTGCGAGACGTCGGCGACGCCTGGCTCGGCGCGCGGCCGCGTGACGCCGCGCACATCGGCGCCGCCGCGGGCGCGCGGCCGACCTCGCTCATCCTGGCGCCGCTGCGTGCCCGCGGCCGCACGCTCGGCGTCATCGCCTTCGCGCTGGCCGGCGGGCCGCGGCGCTACACGCTGGCCGATCTCGTGCTCGCCGAGGACCTCGCCCAGCGCGCCGCGCTGGCCGCCGACAACGCGCGGCTCTACCGCGAGGCGCAGGACGCCAGCCGCGCCAAGGACGAGTTCC
>DASYTM010000197.1:0-36906 GCA_036002345.1 Candidatus Methylomirabilota bacterium
CACCCAAAGAGTTTGCGAGGTAGTGCGAGACGCTTGGATCAACAGTCCGACAACAGTTGACGAACTCTTTTTTCGTAGGCTGGGGGTCAACCGCCCGAAAGCATGTGTAGACGAGGAAGTGAAGAGACTAGTGCCCCCCCGCAAGGTTAGCCCCTGCTTCCCGGTAAAGGTAATCGCCGACTAACTAGGCCGATCCGCCTCGACGTATGAAGGCCCGGGCCGATACGCTCCGGGCCGCGTTGTTTTAGGCGCACGGAGGCGCACGATGAAGGCTGAGGAAAAGCTCGCCGCGCTCGGACTGCCGCTACCCGACCTCGAGGATCTCTACCGCACCAACGCCTCGGGCGCGCACTACGTCTCGCACTTTCCGGTGCAGAACCTGCTCTACCTCTCCGGCACGACCCCGCGCAAGAATGGGCAGGGCTACCTGCCCGGCGTGGTGGGCAAGGACCTCACGCTGGAGCAGGGCCGCGAGGCGGCGCGCTGGGCGGCCATCACCACGCTGGCCGCCGTCAAATACGCGCTGGGTGATCTCGACCGCGTGCAGCAGCTCGTGCACATGCTCGGGTTCGTGAACTCCGCGCCGGGCTTCAACGACCAGCCCCGCGTGATCAACGGCGCCGCCGACCT
The DNA here is from genome assembly GCA_036002345.1 of Candidatus Methylomirabilota bacterium. GTDB lineage: Bacteria > Methylomirabilota > Methylomirabilia > Rokubacteriales > CSP1-6 > AR12. The sequence goes on from DASYTM010000197.1 coordinate 631, forward strand.
CTTCGTCGAGCTGTTCGGCGAGCGCGGCAAGCCGACGCGCGCGGCCATCGGGTGCCAGGGGCTGGGCGGCGGCGCGTCCGTGGAGATCATCGTGACGCTGCTGTTCTCGGGCGGCGACGTGCGGCCTCCGCTCGCGCGCGACCATGTCGTGAAGTAGGCGCGTGCGCCGGGCTCTCCTCGCCCTCGCGGCCGTGTGGCTCCTCACGGGCTGCGCGGCGCCGTCGAAGGGCTCGACGATCATCGCCAGCGTGCCCTGCCTGCCCCCGGGCGTGCGCGGCGACTTCTTCGGCTGGCCCGTGGTGGGTTTCCAGCCCCTCGTGCTCCACCAGGAGAACGGCGACGACGTCGAGGCGCGGATCGTGCGCTACCAGCGCGGGCGCGACGCGGTGGCGGTGGTCTGGGTCGGCGCGGACATCGTTGCCGTCGATCCGAGCCCGGACACCGACGAGCCGGACTGGGTGGACGGCTCGCTCGTCGTCGACGACGAGCTCACGCTACGGGCGCGTCCGGAGGCGCCGTGCCAGTGGCGCCGCCACAAGGCGGCGGCTTAGGACTTCTTGGCGGGACGCGCGGGGCAGGACTTGTGATACCAGGTCACGCCGAGCTTGATGTGGTTGCCGTTCTTGCGGATGCGGAGCTTGCACTTCGGACACGTGCCCATGCCACGACTCCTTTTCGTCGAAGCGATTCGATGAACGCCGTATTATAGCAGCAACGTTCGGGAGGCTTCGTGACCGACTGCGTCTTCTGCCGCATCGTCGCCCGCCAGACCGCCGCCGACATCGAGTACGAGGACGAGCACGTGCTCGCCTTCAGGGACATCTACCCGAAGGCGCCCGTGCACGTGCTCATCGTGCCCAAGCGCCACATCGCGTCGATCGCCGAGCTGGCCGACGGCGACGTGGACGTCATCGGCCGCTGCTTTCTCGCCGCGCGGCGTCTCGGCGAGGCGAAGGGCTTCGGCGCGAAGGGCTATCGGATCAGCGTGAACACGGGACCGGAGGGCGGCCAGGTCGTCTACCACGTCCACTTCCACTTCACGGCGGGCCGCGCGCGCGGCCACGGAGCGTGAGACCCGCTAGGCTTTCGACTCCAGGGGCAGGCCCGCGTTCGCCCAGCTTCCGAGCCCGCCCTTGAGGATCCGCACGTCGCGGAATCCCAGCTCCTTGAGCCGCCGCGCCACACGGGCGCTGGTCATCTCGTCGGGTCACGTGCAGTAGGCGACGACGACGCGCGCGGGATCCGCGGGCAGGCTCGCGTCCGCGGTGAGCGTGTCGAGCTCGACGTGGAGCGAGCGGGGGATGCGCACGGGACTGCGCGCGTAGGCGTCGGTCGCGCGCACGTCGAGGATGACCGGGGGCTCCGGTCCCTCCAGGAGCTGGATGACCTCCGAGGGCCTGATGCGGAACCGGTTGCGCTGCCAGCTGCGCAGGAAGAGCGCCCCCCATCCGGCGGCGCTCGCCACGAGCATGCCGATCGCCACCTGGCTCCACGGCAAGTAGGGTTGACGCGTGAGGCTCTCCGCGTTGGCGCGCTCGATGCGCCGCACGTCGGGGAGATCCGGCAGCAGCCGGTTGGCTTCCGCGAAGTGCGTGCGCGCGCGGCGGTAGTTGCCCCGGAAGTGATCGGCGAGCCCGGCGTGCCAGGCGGCGTTGAAGCGGCTCGGCTCGTTCTTCGGCACCTCGGTGCCCTCGAGGAATTTCGCGACGGCGGCCGAGGGAATGACGAAGTTGAAGCCCTGCACGATGTTGCCCTCCGTGTCGGAGGACAGCGTCACGAACGTGAGCACGCCGAGCACCCGGCCCGCGTCGTTGACGGCCGGCCCGCCGCTGTTGCCCCACGCCGCGGGGGCATCCGTCTGGATCACGGGCTGATTCGCGCGATCCTGCTTGAATCCGGAGATCGCGCCGCTGGTGACCGAGGCCTCCATCTTGGCCGACGCGTTGAGCAGCTCGTGGCTCAGCACCACGCCCGGGAAGCCGATGATGTGCAGGCGATCGCCGATGTGCGCCTGCACGGAGTCCGCGAGGGCCAGCGTTGGCATGTCGGTGGCCTCGAGCTTGAGGAGCGCCAGATCCTGCCCCGACATCGCCTCGCCGGCGACGGGCGGGCTGTACTTCACGACGGTGGCCGGCATCCGGACGCCGTTGGGGAGCAGGATCCATATCGAGGGCTCGAGCGCCGCGCGGCCCGTGCCCGCGACGGCGCCGCACGTCTGCTTGATCGCCTTCTGCGTCTGCTCCTTCGCCAGCCAGTCGGGCGGGCGATGGGCCGGCGATACCACGTGCGCGTTGGTGATGAGCCAGCCCGACGACGCGATGAACCAGCCGGTGCCCGTCTCGCGGAAGGGCGCCGGCGTGACGCTGGTCTCGGCGCCGGCGCCGCAGCGCACGGCGACGTTCCCGCCGACCTCGGCGACGACGAGGGCCACCGCCGGCTTCGCCCGCAGCAGCGCCTCCTGCGGAGTGGACGTGGGCTGGGCGACGGCGAGCGCGGGAGCGATCAGGACGACGAGCGCGCCGAGAAGACTGCGCACGAGGGCGATTGTAGCGGAAAACGAAAGGCTCCAGGAGGTTGCCCTCCTGGAGCCTTGATGTTCCAGACGGCTAGTGGAGCTACTTCATCTCCGCCAGGGCGGCTTCGGCCTTGGCCTTCGCCGTCGTCATGTCACCCTTCGCGCACGCGGCCTCGGCCTCCTTCACGAGGTTGAAGGCCTTGCTGCCACCCGCCGTCGAGCCGGCGAGCGACCGCGGCGACTGCTGCTCCTGACCACGCGGCGACTGCACGTCCTGGCCACGGGGGCTCTGAACGTCCTGACCACGCGGGGACTCGATCTTCTGACCGCGCGGCGACTGCACGTCCTGACCACGCGGGGACTGCTGCTCCTGACCGCGCGGCGACTGCACGTCCTGACCACGCGGGGACTGCTGCTCCTGGCCGCGCGGGGACTCGATCTTCTGACCACGCGGCGACTGCTGCTCCTGACCGCGCGGCGACTGCACGTCCTGACCACGCGGCGACTCGATCTGGCGTGCACCCGCGAGCGAGCGCGGCGACTGCACGTCCTGACCACGCGGGGACTGCTGCTCCTGACCGCGCGGCGACTGCACGTCCTGACCACGCGGCGACTCGATCTGACGCGCACCCGCGAGCGAGCGCGGCGCCTGAACTTCCGTGCTCTTCGCGACCTGCTTGTTCAGCTGGGCCTTGGCCTGGGAAACTTCCGGCGGGCACGACGGGGTCTGGGCCTCGACGGTCGCCGTGGCGAACGTGGCGATCGCGAAGGCGCTCATCAAACCTGCAAGTACTCTCTTCATTGCGTCCCTTCCAATTTGGTTAGGGTGTATTGGGATGGCCGCGACCCCCATTGGCCGCCGCCCGCACGACTGAACTACTTCCTTCTACGATCCTCGAACCGCTCAGGCGGTTCTGAAACAGTCGGAGCAGAAGTAAGCAAGGTGTCTGCCAGGACCGTTCGTGATCGAGATCCCTTTGTTTTTCAGAAGGTTGTCATTGGTATAGGGGGCCCGCGGTGGGCGATGTGCCGTGAGCCCACGCGAAGGGTGCCCCGGCAAATTGCCCGCTGAACCGCAAACGGTCCGACCGATGGATCAACGGCCAAAGACGCCTGTTGTGATAGGCTTTTAGGGCTTATGCTCCAGTTTCCCCGCCTCGGTGTGGTGCTGGTGGTCCTCGCGATGGGGTGGGGATGCGGAACCGTCCGGACGGCCACCCGGCCGACCGCGGCGACGCCGGGCCCCACGCGACACGTCCTTCCCAACGGGATTCCGCTGATCGTGCAGGAGCATCGCGGCAGCGACGTCGTCGCGCTCCAGCTCTGGGTGCGCGCGGGCGCGCGCGACGAGGGGCCCGCGGAGCTCGGTCTCGCGCATTACCTCGAGCACATGCTCTTCCGCGGGACCACCTCGCGACCGGGCGGCTTCGTGGAGCGTGACGTGGAGGGCGCGGGCGGACGCATGAACGCCGGCACCTCGTGGGACTACACCTTCTATTACGTCACCCTGCCTGCGGCACGCATGGTGCCCGGGCTCGAGATGCTCGCGGACATCGCGGTCAACGCGTCGCTCGACACGGAGGTCCTCGAGAAGGAGAAGGAGGTCGTCCTCGAGGAGATGCGCCTCAGCGACGACAGCCCGCGCCGCCGCCTCGGCCGCCAGCTCTACACGCAGATGTTCGAGGGACACCCGTACGGGCGGCAGGTGATCGGCACCGCGGAGCTCGTCCGCGGGCTCACACGCGAGACGCTCGCCGGCTTTTATCGCCGCCACTACGTGCCCGAGGCGTTCGTGGTCGTCGTGGTCGGCGCCGTCGATCCGCAACAGGTGCTCGCCACGGCGACGGCCACGTTCGGGCGCCTGCCGCGCAGCGGCGTGCCGCGCTTGCCCGTCGCGCTGCCGCCACCGTTTCGGCCGCAGCGGCAGGTGCTGACGCATCCCGGTACGCACGCGCACCTCGGCCTCGCGTGGCCGGCCACGCGTCTCGACCACGCCGACACGCCGGCGGTCGACCTCCTCGTCTCGATCCTCGGTCGCAGCCGCTCGTCGCGCCTGGTGGAGGCGCTGCGCGAGCGCGAGGGCCTCGTGGTCTCGGTAGGCGCGGGCTTCGCCGCCATGGAGGGCGCGGGCGGCATCACGGTGGTCGCGCAGCTGCCGCCGGCGAATCTCGAGCGCGCCGAGGCGCAGATCCTGGCCGAGATCCGACGCGTCCGCGAGACGGGCGTGACGGAGGCCGAGCTGCGGCGCGCCATCACGGCCGCCGAGGCCGATCACGAGTTCCAGACGGAGACGGCGGAGGGCCGCGCGAACGCGCTCGGCCGCGCGGAGACGATCTGGACGATCGAGGACGAGCTGGCGTACGTCTCCCGGATCCGCACGGTGACCGCGGCGCAGGTGCGTGCGGTGGCCCGCCGGTACCTCGACCCGGAGCGCTACACGCGGCTCGCCCTCGCGCCGCCGGGAGCCCCGCGGTGAGGCGCGTGCGGCTCGCGCTCGTCGTCGGCCTGGCCCTCGTCGCCGCGCCGGCCGCAGCGCAGGCGCCCGCCATCGTGCGCCACGTGCTGCCGAACGGGCTCACCGTGCTCGTGCGCGAGGATCCCGGCGTCGGCGTCGTCGCCGCGTCGCTCCAGGTGCGCACGGGCTCCGCGTTCGAGACCGAGGACGCCGCGGGAGTGACCAACTTCCTCCAGCGCGCGATGCTACGCGGCACCACTCGCCACTCCGCGCTGGCGCTGGCGGAGGCCGCGGAGGAGCTGGGCGGCGTGCTCGACGCCTCCGGCGACGTCGAGTACGCGGAGGTGCGAGGCACCGCCATCGCGCGGCACTGGGAGGTGCTGCTGGCGCTCTTGGCCGAGGTGGCGCTGGAGCCGACGCTGCCCGCCGCGGAGGTGGAAAAGGAGCGCGCGCTCATCCTCGGACAGCTCCAGACGCGCGCGGACCAGCCGTTTCCGAAGGCCTTCGACACCGCGCTCGCCGACCTCTACGGCCCGCATCCCTACGCGTGGCCGGCCCTGGGCCGCGCGGAGAGCGTGCAGCGCCTCACGCGCGAGGCGCTGCGGGCGCGCTACGCGGCGGTGTACCGCGCGGACCGCATGGTGCTGGCCGTCGCCGGCAACGTGCCGCGGCAGCGCGTGATCGCCGCCGCCGGGCGGCTGTTCCGGCGGCTCCCCGGGGCGGCGGGCCCCGCCGTGCGTCCGGCCGCGGAGCCGACGCCGCGCGCGGCGCGCCGGCTGGTGGAGCGCGACGCGCGCCAGGCGCAGGTGCTCGTCGGCTTCCTGGCGCCCTCGCTGAACGACGCCGACTACGCGGCGGTGCGCGTGCTGGCCGCCGTGCTGGGCGGCGGCATGTCGAGCCGCCTCTTCGTCGAGCTGCGCGACCGGCGCGGCCTCGCGTACTCCACGGGCGTGCTCACGACGCACCGCACGGGCCCGGCCTTCTTCCTGCCGTACCTCGGCACCGCGCCCGCCAACGCCGACGCCGCCGTGGCCGGCGTGCTCGCGGAGGTCGAGCGGCTGCGGCGCGAGCGCGTCGAGGAGCGCGAGGTGGCGCGGGCGAAGGCGTACCTCCTCGGCAACCTGGCCATGGACCGCCGCACGAGCGCGCGGCACGCCTGGTACCTGGCGTTCTTCGAGCTGGTGGGCGGCGGCTGGGACTGGCCGGAGCGCTACGCGCGGGCGGTGGAGCGGGTGAGCGTGGCCGATCTCGCCCGCGTGGCCGAGCGCTACCTGGCGCGGCCGACGGTGGTCGTGCTGCGGCCGGCGGAGGCGGCGCGATGATTCCGCTGCGCGACGACGTCCCGAGCCGCTCGACACCCGTGGTGACGATCGCCCTCGTCGCCCTCAACGTCCTCGTGTACCTCTACGAGGTCTCGCTGGCCATGGGCGAGACGGGCGGACCCGCGGCGGCCCACGCCTTCATCCTCGAGTTCGGGGCGACGCCGTGCCGGCTCACGGGCGCCTGCGCGGGCCTCGACGACTTCCCGAGCCCGATGGTGACGGTCTTCAGCTCGATGTTCATGCACTCGATCAATCCCATGCACGTCGTCGGCAACATGCTCTACCTGTGGATCTTCGGCGACAACGTCGAGGACACGCTCGGGCACGGGCGCTTCCTCGTCTTCTACCTGCTCGCGGGCGTGGCGGCCGCCGTCGGGCAGACGCTCGCGGCGCCGCGCTCGAGCGTCCCGATGGTCGGCGCCAGCGGCGCGGTGTCCGGGGTCCTCGGGGCGTACGTGATCCTGTTCCCGTACGCCAGCATCCTGACTCTGGTCACGTTCGGCTTCTTCTGGAAGATGGTGCACATCCCGGCCCTGGTCATCCTCGGCTTCTACATCGTCATGCAATTGCTGTTCGCATTTCTCACCGTGAGCGCCTCGACGGGAGGCGCGGAAAGTGGAGGCGTAGCGTGGTTCGCTCACATCGGCGGGTTCCTGGCAGGCGTAGTGCTCCTGTTCCTCCTCCGGCCCCGGAAAAGCGTGCGCCAACAGTAGCGCCCGAGAAGCGCACGCCTATAATCGAAGGCGTGGCGACGCGGATGCGGCTGGACCGCCTGCTCGTGGAAAAGGGGCTGATCGAGAGCCGCGAGAAGGCGCTGCGCTCGATCATGGCCGGCGACGTCCTGGTGGACGGTACTCGCGCCGACAAGCCCGGCGCGCTCGTGTCCTCGGAGGCCGAGCTGGAGCTGAAGGGCCGCTCGCCCTACGTCAGCCGCGGGGGCGAGAAGCTCGTCCACGCCCTCGAGCACTTCGGGGTCAGCGTCAAGGGCCGGATCTGCATCGACGTCGGCGCTTCCACGGGCGGCTTCACCGACTGCCTGCTCCAGCGCGGCGCGAGCATGGTGTACGCGGTGGACGTGGGCTCGGGCCAGCTCGACGACAAGCTGCGCAAGGACGCCCGCGTGGTGGTCATGGAGCACACGAACGCGCGCACGCTCGACCCGCGGCTCTTCGGCGACCAGCCGACCCTGGCCGTGGTGGACGTGGCGTTCATCTCGCTGGAGAAAGTCCTGCCGGCGATCTTCAACGTGCTGGCCCCGCGCAGCGAGGTCGTGACGCTGGTGAAGCCGCAGTTCGAGGCCGGGCGCGAGCACGTCGGCAAGGGCGGCGTGGTGCGCGATCCTGCCCAGCATCGCGCGGTCGTGCAGCGGCTCGCGCGCTACGCGGTGCTCCGCAGCTGGCACGTGCTCGGCGTGACGGCCTCGCCGCTGCGCGGGCCCAAGGGCAACCGCGAGTTCTTCCTTCACCTCTCGATGCACGGGCGCACGGCCGCCAACCTCGAGGGGATCATCGACCGCACCGTGCAGGCGCTTGCGTGACACGCGTCGGCCTCGTCGCCAAGCCTGACGCCGCCGGCGCGGCCGAGGCGCTCGACCGCCTGATCCGGTGGCTGGCCGAGCGCAAGCTGCCCGTGGTGCTGGAGAAGGAGACGGCGGGGCTGGCGCCGACGGCCGCCCTGCCCACGGCGCGCAAGGCAGACCTGGCGTCTCAGGTCGATCTCCTGGTCGTGCTGGGCGGGGACGGCACCCTGCTCTCGATGGCACGCGCCGTCGGCGACCTCGGCGTGCCCATCCTCGGCGTCAACCTGGGTGACCTCGGCTTCCTCACCGCGACCACGCTGGACGAGATGCTGCCGGCGGTGGAGGCCGCGCTGGCGGGGCGCATGGCCATCGACGAGCGGATGCTGCTCTCGGCGCGGCTCGTGCGCGGCGGCGCCATCGTGGGCGAGTACGCGGCCCTCAACGACGTCGTCATCACCAAGTCGGCGATGAGCCGCATCATCAACCTCAAGGTCTCCATCGAGGGCGGTCACGCGACGGCCTACCGCGCCGACGGCCTGATCGTCTCCACCCCCACGGGCTCCACGGCGTACTGCCTGTCGGCGGGTGGGCCGATCCTGTTCCCGACGATGGACGCGGTGGTGCTGGTGCCGATCGCCTCGCACACGCTCACGAACCGGCCCATCGTGCTGCCCGCGACCCAGCGCATCGAGGTCACGCTCATGACCGACCAGGAGGTCATGCTCACGATCGACGGCCAGGTCGGCGTCAACCTCCGCGAAGGCGACACGGTGGAGATCTCGAAGGCCGCCGCGCGGGTTCGCCTCGTCCGCTTCCCGCGCACGGATTTCTTCTCGGTGCTCCGCACCAAGCTCAAATGGGGCGAAAGATAAAAGATACGCTTGAGCGTGGCGCGGGCCTGACCTAGCATCGTCGCCGGATGCTGCGCGAGCTGCGGATCCGGAACTTCGCGGTCGTCGAGAACGTCACCGTCCCCTTCGCCCCCGGCTTCAACGTCCTCACCGGCGAGACCGGCGCCGGCAAATCCATCCTCGTGGACGCCATCCTTCTCGTGCGCGGCGCCCGCGCCCAGACCGAGGTGATCCGTGCCGACGCCGACAGCGCCACGGTGGAGGCGGTGTTCGCGGCCGCCGGGGGTGCCGTGGCCGCCGTCCTCGACGAGGCGGGGCTGGCCGTGGAGGAGGGCGAGATCGTGGTGCGCCGCGAGCTGTCGCGCGGCGGCCGCCACCGCGCCTTCGTCAACGACGCGGCCGTGACGGTGGGCCTGCTCGAGCGCCTCGGCGACGCGCTCGTCCAGGTCCACGGCCAGCACGAGCACCAGCGGCTCCTCGAGCCCGCGCGGCAGCTCGACCTGCTCGACCGGTTCGCCGACGCCGAGCCCCAGCGCGAGCGCTTCGCCGCGCTCTTCACGAAGCACCGCGAGGCGCGCGCGGAGCTCGAGGCGCGCCGCGGCGCCGGCCGCGATCGCGCCCAGCGCGAGGATCTCCTGCGCTTCCAGGTCGGCGAGCTGGACGCGGCGCGGCTGCGCCCCGGCGAGCAGGAGGAGCTGCGCACGGAGCGCAGGCGCCTCCAGCACGCCGAGCGGTTCGCGGCGGGACTGGAGGAGGTCGGCACGCTGCTCCGGGACGACGCCGCCTCCGCGGCGGCCCGGCTCGCGCGCGCGGCACGTGTCCTCGGCGAGCTCGGGCGGCTCGACCCGGCGTTCGCGGCGCCCGTGGAGAACCTCGAGGCCGCGCGCCTCCAGGTGGACGAGGCGCTGGCGGCCATCCGGGCCCTCCGCGACACGATCGTCTTCGAGCCCGGCCGGCTGGAAGCGATCGACGACCGGCTCGACGCCCTCACGCGGCTGGCGCGCAAGTACGGCGACAGCGAGGAGGCGATGCTCCGCTACCGGGCGGAGGCGGCGGCGGAGCTGGACCGGCTGGAGCGCCACGAGGAGCTCCTGGGCGAGGACGAGCGCCGGCTCGCCGAGCTGGAGGGCGAGATGACGGCGGCGGCCGCCGCGCTCGGCCAGGCGCGGCGCCAGGCGGCGGCGAAGCTCGGCCCGGCCGTCCAGCGCGAGCTGCGGCAGCTCGGCATGGAGCGGGCGACGTTCGAGGCCGCGGTGATGGAGGTCGCGCTGGCGGACTGGGGCCCGCGCGGCGCCGAGCGGGTGGAGTTCCGCTTCACGGCCAACCCCGGCGAGCCGGCCCGGCCCCTGGCGCGCATCGCCTCGGGCGGCGAGCTCGCGCGGACGATGCTGGCGCTCCAGGTCGTCCTGTCCGGCTTCGAGCGGGCGCCGACCATGGTGTTCGACGAGGTGGACGCGGGGATCGGCGGGCGCGCGGCGTCGGTGGTGGGCGAGAAGCTGGCGGCGGTCGGCGCGGGCCGGCAGGTCCTCTGCGTCACCCACCTGGCCCCGATCGCGGCGCTGGCCCACCAGCACGTGCGCGTCGCCAAGAGCGTGCGCGGCGGCCGGACGCGCGCGAGCGCCGAGGTCGTGGCGGGCCCAGACCGCGCGGCGGAGATCGCGCGGATGCTCGGCGGGGACGCCTCCGGGGCGGCCGCGCTGGACCACGCGCGCGCACTCCTGGGCGCCCGCGGTCCGCGGGGCCCCAAAGGCCGGGGCGTATAATGTCGTTGCGATGATCGACGCCCTCCTCAAGAAGATCTTCGGCACCAAGCACGAGCGCGACGTCAAGCGGATGATGCCGGTCGTGCACGAGATCAACGCGCTCGAGCCCGCCATGGAGGCGCTCGACAACGCCGCGCTGCGCGCCAAGACCGACGAGCTGCGCAAGCGCGTCGAGGACGGCGACGAGGTCGACGACGTCCTGCCCGAGGCCTTCGCGGTGTGCCGCGAGGCGGCGCGCCGCACGCTCCGCATGCGCCACTTCGACGTCCAGCTCATCGGCGGCATGGTGCTCCACGAGGGGACGATCGCCGAGATGGCTACCGGCGAGGGCAAGACGCTCGTGGCCACGCTGCCCGCGTATCTCAACGCGCTGATCGGCAAGGGCGTGCACATCGTCACCGTCAACGACTACCTCGCCAAGCGCGACGCGCAGTGGATGGGGCCGCTCTACCACGCCCTCGGCCTGTCGGTGGGCGTGATCCAGCACGAGGCGTCGTTCACCTACGATCCGGTCTACTCCACGCCCGACATCCGCATGACGGCGCTCAAGCCCATCGACCGGCGGACGGCGTACCGGTGCGACATCACCTACGGCACCAACAACGAGTTCGGGTTCGACTACCTGCGCGACAACATGCGCTTCTCGCTGGACGAGCTGGTCCAGCGCGAGCTGCACTACGCGATCGTGGACGAGGTGGACTCGATCCTCATCGACGAGGCGCGCACGCCGCTGATCATCTCCGGTCCGGCCGACGAGTCCACCGACCTCTACTTCAAGATCGACCGCATCATTCCCAAGCTCAAGCGCGCGGCGACCATCGTCGAGGGCAAGCTCTCGGAGATCGAGGAGCAGCGCGAGGGCGATTTCATCGTCGACGAGAAGTCCAAGGCCGTCTCGCTGACGGAGCAGGGGATCGCGTCGTGCGAGCGGCTCCTGAACGTGGACAACCTCTACGACCCGCAGCACATCATGGTCCTCCATCACGTGCAGCAGGGGCTCCGCGCCCACGCCCTCTACAAGCGCGACGTGGACTACGTGGTGAAGGACGGCGAGGTCATCATCGTCGACGAGTTCACCGGACGCATGATGCCCGGCCGGCGCTGGTCCGACGGCCTCCACCAGGCCGTGGAGGCCAAGGAAGGCGTCAAGATCGAGCGCGAGAACCAGACGCTGGCCACGATCACCTTCCAGAACTACTTCCGCATGTACGACAAGCTGGCGGGCATGACGGGCACGGCCGAGACGGAGGCCGAGGAGTTCGCCAAGATCTACAAGCTCGACGTGACGGTGGCGCCCACCAACCGCACGCTCATCCGCGTCAACCATCCCGACGTGGTCTACAAGACCGAGCGCGAGAAGTTCAACGCGGTGGTGGACGACATCATCAAGCGCAACGAGAAGGGGCAGCCCGTCCTCGTGGGCACGGTGTCGATCGAGAAGTCGGAGGCGGTGTCCAAGCTCCTCAAGAAGCGCGGCGTCCGCCACGAGGTCCTGAACGCCAAGTACCACGAGCGGGAGGCCGAGATCGTGGCCCAGGCGGGCCGCGAGGGCGCGGTGACCATCGCCACCAACATGGCCGGCCGCGGCACCGACATCCTGCTCGGCGGCAACCCCGACTTCCTGTCCAAGGAAATCTTGCGGAAGCAGGGGCTGGACCCCGTCACGGCCTCGGCCGAGGACCGCGAGCGGGCGCTGGTGGAGGCGCGGCAGGTCACCGAGCCCGAGCACCAGAAAGTCGTCGACCTCGGCGGCCTGCACATCGTCGGCACCGAGCGCCACGAGTCGCGCCGGGTGGACAACCAGCTCCGCGGCCGCTCCGGCCGCCAGGGCGACCCCGGCTCGTCGCACTTCTACCTCTCGCTCGAGGACGACCTGCTGCGCATCTTCGGCAGCCAGCGGATCCAGAAGATCATGGAGCGCCTGGGCATGGAGGAGGGCGAGCCGATCGAGCACAAGCTCGTGACGCGCGCCATCGCCACCGCCCAGAAGCGCGTCGAGAACCACAACTTCGAGATCCGCAAGCATCTGCTCGAGTACGACGACGTCATGAACAAGCAGCGCGAGATCATCTACGGCATGCGCCGGCAGATCCTCGACGGCGAGAGCCAGGCCGACACCATCGCGGAGTGGATCGAGGACCTGATCGCGGGGACCGTCGACGGTTACGCGGCCGAGGGCGCGCACCCCGAGGACTGGGACCTCGGCGGCCTCACCGAGGCGCTGCACCGCCAGTTCGACGTCAAGATCGCCTCCGCGCAGTACGACGAGATCGTCTCGCGCGAGGGCCTCGCGGAGCTGGTGGGCGAGGCCGTGAAGGAGCGCTACGCGGCGCGCGAGAGCGAGCTGGGCGAGGAGCTGATGCGCGCGCTCGAGCGCCACGAGATGCTCATCGTCATCGACACGCAGTGGAAGGACCACCTGCTGTCGATCGACCACCTGAAGGAAGGCATCGGCCTCCGCGGCTACGGCCAGCGCGACCCGCTCACCGAGTACAAGAAGGAGGCGTTCGACCTCTTCCAGGACATGGTCGAGCGCACCAAGGCCATGGTGGTGGAGCGGCTCTTCAAGGTGCAGGTGATGCGCGACGCCCCGATGGAGCTGCCCACGATCACGGCGTGGGCGGACGCCCAGGAGTCCCGGGGCGCGCTCCCCGACGCGCCGCGCGCCAGCGGCTGGACGCCGTCCGCGCCGGCCGGCGCCGCGGCCGCGCCCAAGCCCGCCTCCTCGCCGCGCACACCCACGGGCGAGAAGATCGGGCGCAACGATCCCTGCTTCTGCGGCTCCGGGAAGAAGTACAAGAAGTGCCACCTGCTCCAGCAAGGGAGCGCGTGACCGACCGCAAGTACCGGCAGCAGGGTTATCGGGGCGGCGGGGGCGGGGCTGACCGCGACCGCGATCGCCGCGAGCCGCCCCGGCCGAGTGGCGGCACCTTCGGGATCCTCAAGAGCAAGGCCACGTCGCGCTGCGCCGAGTGCGGCACCGTGCTCCCCATCACCGCCGACTCGCTGGCGGAGTGCCCCCAGTGCCGCGCCGCGCTCCACGCCTGCCGCCAGTGCGCTCACTTCGACGCCGCGCGCCGCTTCGAGTGCGCGCAGGCCATCCCCGAGCGCATCGCCGACAAGCGCGCGGCCAACGCGTGCGCGCTGTTCTCGCTGATGGTGACGGTGGAGCGGGACACGTCGGGCGGGGCGGTGGATCCCAACGACGCCAAGCGGGGCTTCGGCAACCTCTTCCGGACCTAGGTCCGGCCGGCTCTCCCGGGCGTCCCCGCCTGATGTGGGGTCCGGGGCCTGATCTCGACCCCACATCTGGTATTTTTTGCTTGGTGGGCCCGCCGAGTGCATGTGAAAATCACGCATGCGCCTAGAGTCGATCACTCTCCAGGGGTTCAAGTCCTTCGCAGAGAAATCGCTCGTCAAAGTGCTGCCCGGCGTCACTGCGATCGTGGGGCCAAACGGGGCAGGCAAGTCGAACCTGGGAGAGGCAATCCGTTGGGCGCTTGGTGAGCAGAGCGCGAAATCACTGCGCGGCCAGCGCATGGAAGACCTGATCTTCCACGGTTCAGCTTCACGCAAGGCCGTGGGGATGGCTGAGATCGAGTTGCTGTTCAGCAACGACGGCGGCGAGCTGTCCGTCCCGTGGAGCGAGGTCGCGGTCAGCCGCCGCCTCTACCGGACGGGTGAGAGCGAATACCTCCTGAACGGGACGGCCACCCGCCTGCGCGACATCCTGGACCTCTTCGCCGGCACCGGCGCCAATCCCCGCGCGTACTCGGTCATGGACCAGGACAAGCTCAACCACGTCCTGACCGCCAAGCCGCACGAGCGCCGCGTCTTCATCGAGGAGGCGGCGGGCATCGCGCGCTACAAGCAGCAGCGCAACGAGACCCAGGGCAAGCTCGAGCAGGCGCGCCAGAACCTCGTGCGCGTCCGGGACGTGATGGACGAGGTCAAGCGCCAGCTCAACTCGCTCGAGCGCCAGGCCAAGAAGGCCCAGCAGTACAAGGCGCTCCAGGGCGAGCGGCGCGAGCTCGCCCTGGCCCTCGTGGCTGCCGACTACGCGGCGCTCACGGCCCAGGCGGCCGAGCTGGGCGCCGAGCTGGATCGCCTGCGCCAGACCGAGCAGGCGGAGCGCACGCGGGTCACGGCGCTCGCCGCGCGCGAGGCGCGCCAGCGGGAGATCATCCAGGCCAGCGACCACGCGCTCTCGGACCTGCGCCAGCGCGTCCAGAAGGTCCAGGGCGAGCTGGAGCGGCTGCTGGAGCGCCGCGAGCAGATGGGCGTGCAGGAGCGCGAGCTCGGCGAGGAGTCCGTCCGGCTGGACGAGGAGATCCGCGCGGCCGGCGAGCGGTTGGATGCGATCGTCAGCGAGCGCGAGTCGGGCCGGACGGCGCTGGCCGACAGCGCGCGCCTGGCCGCCGCGCGCGCCGCCGTCGCGCTCGACCTCGAGGCCGGCGTCGAGCGCCACCGCGCCGCGCTGGGCGCCGACCGTGACCGCCTGGAGGCGCTGCGACTCGAGCAGGTGCGGATCGCGGGGGAGCGCATCGACCTCATGCGCCAGGCGGGCGAGCTGCGGGAGCGCCGTGCCCAGCTCGGGCGCCGCGCCGAGCGCCTGGCCGCGGAGCAGGCCGCGGCGGAAGCCGAGGCGCAGCGGCTCGCGAGCGATCGCGCCTCCGTCGAGGCCGCGCACGGCCGGGCCATGGCCGCGCTGTCGTCGCTCGGCGTCGAGCGCGAGCGGCTGCAGACGGCGGTCGCCGGGCACGAGGCCGCGCTGGCCTCGGCCGAGATGGCCCTGGGCGACGCGCGGCTCGCGCTGGTGTCCCGGAGCTCCCAGCTGGACGCGCTGCGCGCCCTCGAGGCGGCGCGCGAGGGCTACGGTGCCGGCGTGCGCGCGGTGTTCGAGGCGGGCGCGGGCCTGGCCGGCGTGCGCGGAACCGTCGCCGACCTGCTCGATGTTCCGCCCGGCCTCGAGCGGGCGGTGGAGGCGGTGCTCGGCGAGCGGCTGCAGTGGGTCGTGGTCGATCGCTTCGAGCACGCGCGCGCGGCCGTCGAGTACCTGGGCACGCGCCGGGCCGGCTCGGCGACGTTCGTGCCCCTGGAGAACCTTGCGCGGAGCGACGTCCACCCCGCGAAGGATGGTCTCACGTGGCTGTCCAAGGCCGTGGGCGGCCCGGCGCCGACCCTCGGCAATCACCTCCTGGGCGACGTGGCCGTCGTCGACGACCTCGACGCCGCCGAGGCGCTCTGGCGGCGCAACGGCGTGATCGCGACCTACGTGACGCCCGCGGGCGAGGTGCTCTCGCCGGCCGGCCGGCTGCGCGGCGGCGGCGGCACCCCCGACGAGGGCGCGACCGAGCACTCGCTGCTGGCCCGCAAGCGCCACCTCCGCGAGCTCGACGACGAGGTCACGCGGCTGACCGCCGACGTGGAGGCGCGCCAGGACGCCGCGGCGACGCTCGCCGCCGACCTCACGACGCTGCGCGCCCGGCTGGGCGGCCTCGACTCCGACGTCCAGGCGCGGCACGCCGACCGCGTCGGCAGCGAGAAGGACCTCGAGCAGTCGGCGCGCGAGCACGAGCGCGTGCACCGCCACCTCGAGACGCTGGGCGCCGAAGCCCGGCAGGTCGAGACCGAGTCGCGGGAGACGGCGTCGCTGCTCGAGCGGCTCGAGACCCACGTGGCCGCCGCGGGCGAGGCGGAAGCGCGCCAGGAGGCGGCGATGGCGGCCGCCCGCGCCGCCATCGAGACGGCGCAGGCGCGGGAGACCGAGCTGGTCGGCGAGCTGACGGCGTGCCGCGTGGACGCGGCCTCCGTGGCCGAGCGCGCGGAGGCGCTGACCCGCGAGCTGGCGCGGCTCGACGAGATGGAGGCTGACGTCACCGAGCGGGTGGGGCAGGCCCGGCAGCGTCAGGAGCAGCTCACCGAGCGCCGCCACTGGCTCCACGAGGAGCGCGAGCGCACCGACGCCAGCGCCCGCGACGTCGCCCTCGAACGCGACCGGCTGGAAGAGGAGGCGCGCGGCGCCGGCCAGCGCCACCAGACGCTGCTCGACGAGCTGGCAGCGGTGGAGACCGAGACGCGCAGCGTCCAGGCCGAGCTCTCGCGCGCGGTCACGGCCATGCACGACGTCGAGCTGCGGGCGACCGAGGGGCGCGTGCGGCGCGAGGAGCTGGCGCAGGACGCGTGGCGGACCTACGGGGTGGACGGCGGGGCCCTCGGCGCGCTCCACGATCCCGCCCGCGATCTCGCGGCGGCCCGCGAGCGTGTGGGCGAGCTGGACGAGCGGCTGGCCGCGATCGGCCCCGTGAACCTCGTGGCCGACGAGGAGTACCGCGAGCTCGACGAGCGGCTGACCTTCCTCCGCACTCAGCACGACGACCTCACGGCGTCGATCAAGGATCTGGAGAAAGCCCTGCGCGGCATGACCCGCACCGCCCAGGAGCGCTTCGCCCAGGCCTTCGAGGAGATCAACCGTCACTTCGGCGGCATCTTCCAGCGGTTGTTCGAGGGCGGCCGCGCCGAGCTCAGGCTGGTGGAGGCCGAGGAGGGGGGCGATCCCCTCGACACCGGCGTGGAGCTGATGGCGCAGCCCCGCGGCAAGCGGCTCCAGTCGGTCTCGCTCATGTCCGGCGGCGAGCGCGCCCTCACGGGCCTGGCCCTGCTGTTCGCCATCTTCTACTACCGCCCGAGCCCGTTCTGCGTGCTCGACGAGGTGGACGCGCCGCTCGACGACGCGAACATCCACCGCTTCCTCCGCGTCCTGCGCGAGCTGACGAGCCAGACGCAGTTCCTCGTCATCACGCACAACCGCAAGACGATGGAGGCGGCCGACATCCTCTACGGCGTCACCATGGAGGAGCCCGGCCTCTCCAAGCTCGTGTCCGTGAACCTGGCCGCGGCCAGCGCGAACGCCGGGTAAGGTGAAAAGCCCGGTCGGATAGGCTAGCCTCGCGGTATGGCCTCCGTAGGGGAGTACCTCCGGGAGCTCCGCGATCGCCGCGGGATCTCGCTCGTGGAGATCTCCCGCGTCACCCGGGTCGCCTCGCGCTATCTCGAAGCCCTCGAAACCGACCGCCCGAACGAGCTGCCCGCGCCGGTGTTCACGCGCGGGTTCATCCGCGCGTACTGCCAGGCGCTCGGCGAGGCGCCCGACGAGGCGCTCGCCCGCTACGACGGGCGCGAGGGCGCGCCGGTCGCGGTGAGGCCGGCGCCGGCGCCCGCCCACGCGCCCGAGGGCGAGCCGCGCAGCCGCAGCGCGGTCCTCGTGTCCTTCGTGCTCCTCGTCATCCTGGGCATGGCGCTCTTCGCGGTCGCGCTCATGACGCAGCCCGCGCGCGAGGAGCGGGCCGAGCGGCGTCCGCCGTCGCTCGCCGACCGTGCGCCCGCCCAGCCGTCGGCGCCCATCCTGACGCCGCCCACCGAGCCGGCGCCGCCGGCCGCGAGCGCGCCGCCGCGAGCCCCCGCGCCGCCCGTGGCCGCGGCGCCGACGCCCGCCGCCGACAACATCGAGGCGGCGCGCGCGGCCGCGCCGCCGCCCTGGCTCGGCGACGTGCAGGCGGCGACGGGCGGCGTAGCGTCCCCATACCGGCTGGTCGCCCGCGTGAAGGAGCCCACGTGGATTCGCGTGCGGACCGAGGACGGCCGGAGCACGGAGGAGACCGTCCCCGCCGGCCAAACGCGCGAGTGGGTCTCCAACCGGCCGTTCGTGCTGACGCTGGGCAACGCCGGGGGCGTAACGCTCGAGCTGAACGGGCGCACCCTGCCGCCGCTCGGCCCCAGCGGCGCCGTCATCGCCCGGATCGTGCTCCCGCCACAATAGCCTGTTGCAACGCATAAAAGACATGGGGGGCCCGAAATGGCCCCCAAACCCCCCAATGGCTACTACACTTACAGCCATGTCCCTGTTTTCCGGTCTCAAGGAGCGGCTGCGGGACGGTCTCAAGAAGTCGCAGGAGTACCTGGCCACGGGCCTCGCCACGGTCCTGGAGGGCGACCGCCCGATCGACGAGGCGCTCTACGACGAGCTCGAGGAGCTCCTGATCGCCGCCGACCTCGGCGCCGCGATCGCCGCCGACTTCACGAACCGGGCGCGCGAGGAGGTCATGTTCGGGACGGTCACACGCGCCGCCCAGCTGCGCCCGCTCTTCCGGCGCTTTCTGATCGACGCGCTCACGCCCGCCGCCCAGCCCCTCAACCTCGAGGCGCGGCCGAGCGTCGTGCTCATGCTCGGCGTGAACGGCGCCGGCAAGACGACCACCACCGCCAAGCTCGCCGCCTCGCTGAAGGCCGACGGCAAGCAGGTGCTGCTGGCCGCCGCCGACACGTTCCGCGCCGCCGCCATCGAGCAGCTCGAGACGTGGGGCGGGCGCGTGGGCGTGGAGGTGATCCGCCAGGCGGCGGGCTCCGATCCCGCCGCCGTGGTCTTCGACGCCGTGAAGGCCGCCCTCGCGCGGCGCGCCGACGTCCTCGTCGTGGACACGGCGGGACGGCTGCACACGAAGAGCAACCTGATGGACGAGCTGGCGAAGCTCAAGCGCGTCATCGAGCGCCAGTGTCCGGGCGCCCCGCACGAGTCGCTCATGGTGCTCGACGCGCCGACGGGGCAGAACGGCTTCGCGCAGGCGCAGATGTTCCACGAGGCGATCGGGCTCACCGGCGTGTGCCTGACGAAGCTCGACGGCACGGCCAAGGGCGGGATCGTGGTGCGCATCGTGCGCGAGCTGAAGCTGCCCATCAAGCTCGTCGGCGTGGGCGAGCGCGTGGAGGATCTCAAGGCCTTCGACGCCGAGGCCTTCGTGGACGCCCTGGTGCCGGCGGGGAACGAGCCGTGACGCCGGACGCGCTGATGCGGCGCGCGCTGGAATTGGCCGAGCGCGGGCGCGGGCTGACCTCGCCGAATCCGCTCGTCGGCGCCGTGGTCGTGCAGAACGGCGAGATCGTCGGCGAGGGCTTCCACGAGCGGGCGGGCGGGCCTCACGCGGAGGTGGTCGCGCTGCAGGCCGCCGGTCCCCGCGCGCGCGGGGCCACGCTCTACTGCACGCTCGAACCCTGCAACCACACCGGCCGCACGCCGCCCTGCACGGCGGCGGTGTTCGCCGCGGGCATCACGCGCGTGGTGGCGGCGGCTGCCGATCCGAACCCGTTCGTGGCCGGCGGGGGCGTGGAGGCGCTCCGCGCCAAGGGCGTGGCGGTCGTGACGGGCGTGCTCGCCGCCGAGGCGGCGGCCCAGAATCGCGTCTTCTTCACGGCCATGCGCGAGCGCCGGCCGCACGTGACGCTGAAAGCGGGCATGACGGCCGACGGCAAGATCGCCGACGTGCACGGCGCCGCGCGCTGGATCACCGGCGAGGCCGCGCGCGGCGAGGCCCACCGCCAGCGCAGCGAGGCGGACGCGATCGTGGTCGGCGTGACCACGGTGCTGCGCGACGACCCCGCGCTGACCGTGCGCCTGGGCCGGCCGTGGCCGCGCGAGCCGTGGCGCGTCGTGCTCGACACCGAGGCGCGCACGCCGCCGGGGGCACAGATGATCGCCGGCGCCACGCCGGGGCGCGCGCTGATCGCCGTCGGCGAGACCGCGCCGGCCGCGCGCGTCGCGGCGCTGGAGGCGGCGGGGGCGGCCGTGGTGAAGCTGCCCGCGCGCGAGGGACGCATCGCGGTGGACGCGCTCCTCGCGGACCTCTTCGCGCGCGAGGCGCTCGCGGTGCTGCTCGAGGGCGGCGGCGAGGTGCACGCCGCGTTCCTCGACGCGGGCGTGGTGGATCGCGTGAGGCTCTTCGTCGCGCCGCTGCTCCTCGGCGGCCGAACGGCGCCGTCCGTGGTCGGCGGGCCCGGCCGCGACCTCAAGGCCGCGATCCGCCTGGGCCCGATGAGCGCCCGGCCCGTGGGCGACGACCTTCTGATCGAAGCCGACGTCCTGAGGCCGGAGTCCTGATGTTCACGGGAATCGTCGAGGAGATCGGGACCGTCCGCGCGCTGGCCCGCAAGGGCGACGTGACGCGGCTCGACGTCGCGGCGGCGCTGACCCTCGAGGGGAGCGGCCTCGGCGCGAGCGTCGCCGTGAACGGCGTCTGCCTCACGGTCGTCGAGCCCGCGCCCGGCGGCCTCGCCTTCGACATGGGGCCCGAGACGCTGGCCCGCACGTCGCTGGGCGCGCTGCGCCCGGGCGGGGCCGTCAACCTGGAGCGCCCGCTCCGCTTCGGCGGATCCCTGGGCGGCCACCTGGTCCTCGGCCACGTCGACGGGACGGGCACGGTGGAGGCGGTGTCCCGTGTAGAATCGACGGCGCGGGTGAGGATCGCCCTCCGCGACCGGGGGTTGGCGCCGCTGCTGATCCCGCAGGGCTCGGTGGCCGTGGACGGCGTGAGCCTGACGGTGGCGGCGCTGGACGAGGCCGCCTTCGAGGTGATGCTGATTCCGCACACGCTGGCGGCCACGACCCTGGGGCGGCTGGCGGTGGGGCAGGCGGTCAACATCGAGACGGACGTGATCGGCAAGTACGTGCAGCGATCTCTGGCGGTGAAGGGGGCCTGATGAGCGGCTTCGCGACGATCGAAGAGGCGATCGAGGATCTCCGGCAGGGCCGGATCCTGGTCGTCGTCGACGACGAGGATCGCGAGAACGAGGGCGACCTCGTCATGGCCGCCGACAAGATCACCCCCGAGGCCGTCAACTTCATGGTCACGCACGCCCGCGGGCTCATGTGCGTGCCGATGCTCGGCGAGCGGCTGGACGACCTGAAGCTCAACATGATGGTCGCCGAGAACACCGCGCCGATGGGCACGGCCTTCACGGTCAGCGTGGACGCCCGCCGCGGCATCACCACCGGGATCTCCGCCTACGACCGCGCCGTCACGATCCGCGCCCTCGTCGATCCGAAGATGGGCGCCGCCGATCTCGTCACCCCCGGCCACATGTTCCCGCTCCGGGCGATGGAGGGCGGCGTGCTCCGCCGCGCCGGCCACACGGAGGCGGCGGTGGATCTGGCGCGGATGGCCGGCTGCTACCCGGCCGGCGTGATCTGCGAGGTGCTGGACGAAGAGGGCGGGATGGCGCGCCTGCCGCAGCTCACCGACCTGGCCCAGCGCCACGGGCTCAAGCTCATCACCATCAAGGACCTCATCGAGTACCGCACGCAGAAGGAAAAGCTCGTCAAGCGGGTCGCGACCTCGCGGCTGCCGACCGACTACGGCGAGTTCACGGCCATCGCCTACGAGGCCACGGTGTACAGCCGCGTGCACTTCGCCATCGTGATGGGCAACGTCGGCGGCGACGATCCGGTGCTCGTGCGCATGCACTCCGAGTGCCTCACCGGCGACGTCTTCCACTCGATCCGGTGCGACTGCGGGCCGCAGCTCAACATGGCGATGGCGATGATCCAGAAGGAAGGCAAGGGTGTCATCGTCTATCTCCGCCAGGAGGGCCGCGGGATCGGGCTGCACAACAAGGTGCGCGCCTACGGGCTGCAAGACCTCGGGATGGACACCGTGGAGGCCAACCAGGCCCTCGGCTTCAAGGCCGACCTGCGCGACTACGGCATCGGCGCCCAGATCCTCGTGGACCTCGGCCTGAAAAATCTGAGGTTGCTGACGAACAACCCCGCCAAGCGGGCGGGGCTCGAGGGCTATGGCCTCACCGTGGTCGAGCGCGTGCCCGTCGAGGTCGCCGCGAACCCCGAGAACCGGAAGTACCTCAGCACCAAGCGCGACAAGCTGGGCCACCTCCTGTCCTCCCTGCCGGACTGACATGGCCGGGCGCGCGCCGTCCCCCCGCCGCAGGGCGCGGTCGCGCCCCGGCACGCGGTACGCCGTGGTCGCCGCGCGCTTCAACGAGCCCATCACCAAGCGCCTGCTCGACGGCGCGCTGCACGCGCTGAACGCCGCGGGCGTCGCGTCCCGGGACCTCGAGGTGCACTGGGTGCCGGGCGCGTTCGAATTGGCGCAGGCGGCGCAGGCGCTCGCGCGCACCCGCCGCTTCGCCGCCGTCGTGTGCGTCGGCTGCGTGATCAAGGGCGCGACGCCGCACTTCGACTTCGTGGCGGGCCAGGCCGCGGCGGGCATCCAGCGCGTCGCGCTGGAGACCGGCGTGCCCACGACGTTCGGCGTGGTGACGGCGCTGACGGAGGCGCAGGCATGGGAGCGCGCGGGCGGCGACGTCGGCAACCGCGGCGAAGAGGCCGCCCAGGCCGCGCTCGAGATGGTCTCGTTTCTGCAACGCGTGAAGGACCATGGGAAAGCGCCGTAAGGCTCGAGAGGTCGCGCTGCAGTTCCTCTACCAGCTCGACCAGACGGGCGCGGGCGATCCCACGCCGTTCGAGGAGGACTTCTGGAGCCGGCATCCCGTGGACGCCGACGCGCGCGCGTTCGCGACGGAGCTCGTGCGTGGCGCCAAGGCCGAGCAGCCCAAGATCGACGTCCTCATCGCCGAGTCCGCCGAGCACTGGGACCTCGAGCGCATGGCCGTGGTCGATCGCAACATCCTCCGGATGGCCGTGTACGAGCTCCTGTGCGCGCCGGCCGTGCCCGCCAAGGTCGCCATCAACGAGGCGATCGAGATCGCCAAGAAGTTCGGCACGGCCGACTCGAGCCGCTTCATCAACGGCGTGCTCGACCGCATCCACCGGGAGCTGCACCCCGCCTGAGCCCGCGCCGCCCGTGAGGTACGCCATCGTCTCGGACGTCCACGGAAATCTAGAAGCGCTTCGCGCCGTCCTCGCCGACGCCGCGTCGCGCGTCGACGGCGTGCTCTGCCTCGGCGACAGCGTCGGCTACGGCGCCGATCCCGTCGCGTGCGTGGACCTCCTGGAGCAGCGCGCGCGCGCCGTCGTCGCCGGCAACCACGAGTACGGCGTGGCCGGGCTCCTGAGCCTGGACTGGTTCAACCGCTGGGCGCGCGCCGCCGCCGAGTGGACGCGCGAGCGCCTCGACGACGACCACCGGGCGTGGCTCGCCGCGCTGCCGCTGGTGCGCGAGCTGGAGGACGCCACGCTCGTGCACGCCTCGCCCGTCGAGCCCGACGAGTGGGACTACCTCGTGACGCCCGACGACGGCTGGGCCGCCTTCGGCCACTTCGCGACGCGCTGGTGCTTCGTGGGCCACTCTCACGTGCCGGGCGCCTGGTCGCTCGGCTCGTCGGGACCGGACTTCGAGCCGCGGCCGGCCGTGATCAGCGCGGAGGCAGGACGCCGTTACATCGTGAACGTGGGCAGCGTGGGCCAGCCGCGCGACCGTGATCCGCGCGCCGCCTACGGCGTGTGGGACGTCGAGGCGGGCCGCGTGGAGCTGCGGCGCGTCGCCTACGACGTGGAGGCGGCGCGCGCCAAGATCCTCGCCGCGGGTCTGCCGCGGTTCCTCGCCGATCGGCTGGCCGCCGGCACATGAGCCGTCCCGCGGACCTCGCGGCGCACGCGGCCGTCCTGCTCCCCGCCGCGTTCGTGACGGCGCTCGCGTTCCCGCGCACGGACTGGTCGCTCACGCCGTGGCTCGGGCTGGCGCCGCTCCTCGCGGTCGCCACCATCCGCGCTCCGCGCACGGCGTTCCTGTGGGGCTGGGCCTCCGGCACGCTCTTCTTCCTGGTCCTGCTGCGCTGGCTCCAGTTCACGTTCCAGGTGTACAGCGCGATCCCGTGGCCGGTCGTCTACGGGCCGGTGGTCCTGCTCGCCGCGTACTGCGGCTTCTGGACGGGAGCGGTGGCGTGGGCGGTGTCGTGGCTCACGGCCCGCCGCTCGGCCGCTCTCGCGCTGGCGCTCGCGCCGTTCTTCTGGGTGGCCGGGGAGTGGCTGCGCGGCCATCTCATGGGCGGCTTCCCGTGGGGGACGCTCGGCTACTCGCAGTATCTGCAGCTGCGCGTGATCCAGATCGCGGAGCTCGCCGGCGTGCACGGCGTGTCGTTCGTGCTGCTGGCCGTGAACGCGGCGATCGCGGGCTGCGTGGTCTTGCGGCGCGCCCGCGCCCTCGCCGGCCTGGGCGCCGCCGCCGTGCTGGTGGCGGCCACCCTCGGGTTCGGGACGCTCCGGCTCCACGAGCCGGCGCCGCCCGCGATCGGGCGCGTCTCCATCATCCAGCCCTCCATCGAGCAGCCGCTCAAGTGGGAGCCCCGGCACACGCAGGAGACGCTCGGCATCTACTTCGCGCTCCTGCGGCTGGTGGCCCGCGAGCGCCCCGACCTCGTGGTCTGGCCCGAGACGGCGGCGCCCACGATCCTGCGCCGGGACCCCGCCCTGGTGGAGCGCTTCCGCGCGGCGGCCGCCGAGCTCAAGGCGCCGATGCTGCTGGGCAGCGTGGACGCGGCGGGGAATCCGCCGCGCTTCCGCAACACGGTGTTTCTCATCACCGATCGAGGCATCGTGGGCCGCTATGATAAAATTCATCTCGTTCCGTTCGGAGAATTCGTGCCGCTGTCGGGAGTGCTCGGGTTCGTGCGCGGCTGGGCCGAGTTCATCGCCGAGCTGGAGGCCGGGTCGCGCGCCGTCGTCTTCAAAACTCCGCCGGCGCCCGTCGGTGTCGTAATCTGTTACGAGGGTATCTTCCCCGATCTCTTCCGGGAATTCGTGAGGGACGGCGCGCAGCTGATGGTGAACATGACGAACGACGCGTGGTTCGGGCGGACGAGCGGGCCCGAGCAACACCTGACCATGTACCCGTTCCGGGCGATCGAGCACCGCGTGACGATCGTGCGCGCGGCCAACACCGGCGTCTCGGCGTTCATCGCGCCGAGCGGGATCATCGTGCGCCGCCTGCACCTCTTCGAGCGCGGCGTCCTCACCGAGAGCGTGCTGCCGCGCACGCGGCACACCCTCTTCACGCGGCTCGGCGACTGGATCGGCCTGCTCTCGCTGGCCGTCACCACGGCCGCCGTGGCCGCCGCCTGGCGCCGCCCGGCCGCCGCCGCCACGGGGAGCGCGTAGATGCTGGGCGACTTCAAGCGCGAGGTGGCCGACCTGACCCCGCGTGTCGACGAGCTGCGGAGGCACCTTTGACCTGCCCGCGAAGGAAGCGCGGCTGGCGACGCTCGACGCCGAGATGGCGTCGCCCGCCTTCTGGGACGACAACCGCCGCGCCCAGGAGCTGATCCGCGAGCGCGCCGATCTCGCGCGCGTGATCGCGCGGGTCACCGAGCTCGGCGGCCAGGCTTCCGATCTCGGCGTGCTCCTCGAGCTGGCCGCCGAGGCCGGCGACGACAGCGTGGACGCCGAGATCCGCGAGGGCGTCGCCAAGCTCGCGCGCGAGCTGGACGAGTTCGAGCTGAAGGTCATGCTCTCCGGCCCGCACGACGTGAAGGCCGCCATCCTCTCCATCCATCCGGGCGCGGGGGGGACCGAGTCGCAGGACTGGGCGCAGATGCTCATGCGCATGTACCTCCGCTGGTGTGAGCGCGCAGGCTTCAAGGCGGAGGTGGTGGACCTGCTGCCGGGTGAAGAGGCGGGGATCAAGTCGGCGACGATCGAGGTGACGGGCGACTACGCGTACGGCTACCTCAAGGGCGAGGCGGGCGTGCACCGGCTCATCCGCATCTCGCCGTTCGACGCCTCCAGCCGCCGCCAGACGTCGTTCGCCTCGGTCTCGGCCACGCCGGAGGTCGACGACGTCGAGGTCAACATCCGCGAGGAGGATCTGCGCATCGACGTCTACCGCTCGTCGGGTCCGGGCGGGCAGGGCGTGAACACCGCGGACTCGGCGGTGCGCATCACCCACCTGCCCACGGGCATCGTGGTGGCCTGCCAGAACGAGCGCTCGCAGCTCCGCAACCGCGACACGGCGCTGCGCATCCTCAAGGCGCGCCTCTACGAGGTCGCGGCCAGCAAGCAGAAGGAGGAGCTCTCGCAGCTCGTCGGCGAGAAGAAGGGCATCGCCTTCGGCAGCCAGATCCGCACCTACACGTTCCACCCCGAGCAGCGGATCAAGGACCATCGCACCGGCGTCGAGATCGGCAACGTCGAGGCGGTGATGGACGGCGACCTCGACGAGTTCATCAAGGCGTACCTGCTCTGGGCGCGAGGCAAGGCGTGACCGAGCGCGAGCGGGACGAGAACGACGTCATCCGCCAGCGGCGCGAGAAGCTCGACGCGCTCCGCGCGCGCGGCGTCGACCCTTTCGGCGGGCGCTATCCCGTCACCCACCTCGCCGGCGACCTCACGACGCGGCTCGAGAAGGCCGCCGACGCCGAGCTGGAGGCGTTCGGGCCCGTGAGCCTGGCCGGCCGGCTGGTGGCCATGCGCGACCACGGCAAGACGGCGTTCGCGCACCTCATGGACCGCACGGGCCGCATCCAGCTCTACGCGCGCGGAGACGAGCTCGGCGAGGATTTCGCGCTCTTCCGCGACCTCGACGTCGGCGACTTCGTCGGCGTCACCGGCGGCATGTTCCGCACGCGCACCGGTCAGCTCACGGTCGCGGTGAAGTCGGCGGCGTTCCTCGCCAAGTCGCTGCATCCGCTGCCGGAGAAGTGGCACGGGCTCAAGGACGTGGAGACGCGCTATCGCCAGCGGTACGTGGACCTCGTGGTCAACCCCGAGGTGCGGGAGATCTTCCTGCTGCGGGCGCGCCTGATCCAGGGGATCCGGGCCTTCCTCGACGCGCGCGGGTTCGTGGAGGTCGAGACGCCGATGATGCAGCCGATTCCCGGCGGCGCCATCGCGCGCCCGTTCAAGACCCACCACAACGCCCTCGACATGGACCTCTATCTCCGGATCGCCCCCGAGCTCTATCTGAAGCGGCTCGTGGTGGGCGGCTTCGAGCGCGTCTACGAGATCAACCGCAACTTCCGCAACGAAGGCGTGTCCACGCAGCACAACCCGGAATTCACGACGGTCGAGTTCTACCAGGCCTACGCCGACTACCAAGATCTCATGCTGCTGACCGAGGAGCTCTTCACCGGGCTGGCGCAGTCGCTGCTCGGGCGGCTCACGCTCACGTGGGGTGAGCACGAGATCAGCCTGGCCCGGCCGTGGCGCCGGCTGCCGTTCTTCCAGGGGCTCTCCGAGGCGCTGGGCACCGCGGTCACCCTCGACACCGACCCCGCCAGCGTGGCGCGGGCCGCCGCCGCGAAGGGCGTGACGGTGAAGCCCGGCGCGGCGGCGTGGGAGGTCTGGAAGGACGTGTTCGAGGAGCTGGTGGAGCCGACGCTGGTGCAGCCGACGTTCGTGACGGACTTTCCGATCGAGCTCTCGCCGCTGGCCAAGAAGAAGCGCGACGACCCGCGGCTGGTGGACCGCTTCGAGCTCTTCGTCGGCCAGCGCGAGCTCGCCAACGCCTACAGCGAGCTGAACGACCCGGTGGACCAGCTCGCGCGCTTCCGCGAGCAGGCGGCCCAGAAGGCGCGCGGCGACGACGAGGCCCACTGGCTCGACGAGGACTACGTGCGCGCGCTGGAGTACGGCATGCCGCCCGCGGCCGGCGAGGGGATCGGCATCGACCGGCTCACGATGATGCTCGCCAACGTGCCCTCGATTCGCGAGGTGATCCTGTTCCCGCACCTGCGGCCGGAAGGAGGCACGCCATGAAGCGCGGCCTGCCGCTCGAGATCTTCCTCGGCCTCCGCTACCTGACCGCGCGCGGCAGCCGGACGAACCTCTCGCTCTTCGTCTGGATCGGCGTGGGCGGCGTGTTCCTCGGCGTGGCCGCCCTCATCGTGGTGCTGGCCGTCATGACCGGCTTCCAGGACGGCATCCGCGACCGGATCATCTCCGCCAACCCGCACCTGCTCGTCTTCCAGTCGGGCAACGCGGGGCTGGCCGACCCGGGCTCGGTGGTGACGCGCGTGACGCCCGTGCGCGGCGTGCGCGCCGCCACGCCGTTCGTGCTCCAGCAGGCGCTCTTCACGAGCGCGGGCGGCGACGCCCACGGCGGCCTGGTGCGCGGCGTGGACTTCGAATCCGGTGCGGTGGCCGCGGATCTCAAGGCGCAGCTCCGCCGCGGGCGGCTCGAGCCCGCGGCGCGCGGCGAGGGGATCCTGCTCGGCGTGGAGCTAGCGCGCACGCTCGGCGTCGTGCCCGGCGACGCGATCACCCTCATCTCGCCCAAGGGCGCCATCACCGCCGTGGGCATGGTGCCGAAGATGCGTCGCTTCACGGTGGTCGGCACCATCGAGGTCGGCATGTACGAGTACGACTCGTCGCTGGCCTACCTCTCGCTGGCGGCGGCGCGCGATTTCTCGGGCCTGCCGGGCGTCACCGGGGTCGAGGTCAGGCTCGACGACCCGTTCGACGCCAAGCGCGTCGGGCGCGAGGTGGCCGGGCGGCTCGGCTTTCCCTACTGGGTGCGCGACTGGATGGACATGAATCGCAACCTCTTCAACGCGCTCCAGCTCGAGAAGCTCGCCCTCTTCGTCGTCGTCACGATCATCGTGCTCGTGGCGGCCTTCGCCATCATCGGCCACCTCGTGCTGCTGGTCGCCGAGAAGCGCAAGGAGATCGGCGTGCTCAAGGCCATCGGCGCCAGCGCGGGCTCGATCACGGCTGTCTTCTTCTCCGTCGGCATGACCATCGGCGTCGTGGGCACGGTGGCGGGGAGCGCGGTGGGGCTGGCCATCATCTGGATCCAGAACACGTACAAGATCATCAAGCTTGCGGGCGACGTCTATCAGATCGATTACCTGCCCATGAAGCTCTCGGCCGGGGACTTCGTGCTGATCGTCAGCGCGACGCTCGTGCTCTCGTTCCTGGCCAGCGTGATTCCCGCCCGCCGCGCGGGGTCTCTCACGCCCGTGGACGTGCTCCGCTACGAGTAGCGTGAATGCCTGAGCGTTTGCTGGTCGGCATCGACCTCGAGCGCGAGTACCGGACCGGCCCCGAGGTCGTGCGCGTGCTCCGCGGCGCGTCGGTGGAGGTGCGCGCGGGCGAGGTGGTCGCGCTCGTCGGCGCCTCCGGCGTCGGCAAGTCCACGCTGCTCCACCTGCTCGGCGCCCTCGACCGTCCGACGGCGGGCCAGGTGCTCTTCCAGGGCGAGGACCTCTTCACGCGCGGCGAGGGGGCGCTGGCGCGCTACCGTCGCCAGGACGTCGGCTTCGTCTTCCAGTTCTACAACCTGCTCGGCGATCTCACGGCGCTGGAGAACGCCATGGTCCCCGCGCTGCTGCAGCGCGCGTCGGCGCGCGAGGCGCGCGAGCGGGCCGCGCAGGCCCTGGCCGAGGTCGGCCTCGGCGATCGCCTGCGCCATCGCCCCGGCGAGCTCTCGGGAGGCGAGCAACAGCGGGTGGCGGTCGCCCGCGCGCTCATGAACGGCCCCAAGGTCATCCTCGCCGACGAGCCCACCGGCAACCTCGACCCCAAGACCAGCGCCGTCATCTACGATCTCTTCCTTCAGCTCCAGGGGGAGCGGGGTATCGCCTTCCTGATCGCCACCCACAACCCCGACCTGGCCCGGAAAGCCGAGCGTGTCTACCGCCTGATCGACGGCCTGGCCCGCGAGATCGACCCCTCCGAGCGCTGATTTTCCAGTAGTTCGGGCGCAAGAATCCCGCGGCCTCTAGGTCCCATAGATGACCGGCCCGGGTTTGTGTCGAAATTGCACGGCCCGGTGACTCGATTGCACGATTTGCGTTGACTCCATTTATATAGGCAACCGATACTCGGTGCCGGTTCTCGCCGCGCGCCCCGGCGATCGCTCGGACACAGCAGTCTGCTGGCGACAGGACTCGCCGGGTTGTTGGCTCGAGGTAAGGGATTGCCTGAGTGACCCTTCGACGCGTGGCTGTCGCCCTGGGCACCGTTGCCCTCCTCGTGTCGGCAACACCCGCGCGCGCCGAGACATGGCAGCAGCTCCATCCCACCGGCGGCCCGCCGCAAACCGTCAACTACCAGGCCACCACGGTTCGCGATCCCGCGACCGACCGGCTGATCCTCTACGGGCGCAACCTCTCGGGCATCAGCGAGGTCTGGGTCCTGACCAACGCGAGCGGTGGGAGCGGGACTCCGACGTGGACCCAGCTCGCGCCGGCGGCCGATCCGTCCTTCGGATTCCCCTCCAATCGAGGGAATCATGCCGCGGTGTACGACGCGGCGAACAACCGGATGATCATCTTCGGCGGCTGCGGCGGCGGCTGCTTTCCGGTTCTGAACGACACCTGGGTCTTGAAGAACGCGAATGGCCTCGGTGGCACGCCGCAGTGGCAGCGCATCCACTCCGGATCCGGCACAGCGCCGGCGGCGCGCCACGCCGTGGCGATCGGCTACGAGCCGGTGACGAACAAGATGCTCATCTGGGGTGGCCACACGGGCGGCGGCTCGGGCGGCACGACGTACTCCGATCTCTGGGTGCTCGGTAACGCGAACGGTCTCGGTGCCGGTACCCCGAACTGGGTCAACATCTTTGCGGCCGGCGGACCGCCGCCCGGGCAGTACAACCCGTCCTTCGCCTATGATCCGGGCACGAACCAGCTGATCGTCGCCGGTGGCGCCGCTGCGGGCACGGGCCTGCCCACGAATGCGGTGTGGGTCCTCAGCAACGCGACGGGCGGAGGGCCGACGTGGACCAATCTCGTCGCCGAGGGCGCCGCCGGGTCGCCGCCGGCCTGGAGTGGCCGGCCGGCCTTCTACGACGGCGACCGCTTCGTCGTCGTGCTCCCGAACGGCACGACGTCCTCGGACGTCTGGGCGCTCTCCCATGCCAACGGCTTCAGCGGCACCCCGCAGTGGTCGAAGCTGGGTGTCAGCGGCGCCTCGCCGCCATACACGATCGGCACGAACACGGCGAACTACGATTCGGGAACGAATCGGGCGAGCGTCCTCTTCGTGGAGCCGGCGCCCACGAACACCGTCAACCCGTGGGTTCTCTCTCTCGGCACGCCCGCCGCGGAGAACCCCGGTGGCTGGATCCCCACCGGCAATCTCGGCACCGCGCGCCGCCACGCGACGTACACGCCGCTGCCGAACGGCAAGGTGCTCGTCGTCGGCGGCGTCAACACCACGGGGACGGATTTCGCGGGCACCGTCTTCTTCTCGTCCGCCGAGCTCTACGACCCACGGACGGGCGGCTTCACGTATACGCAAAGCAGCCTGCCGTTCGGCCGTGCGCTGCACACCGCGACGCGGCTGCCGGACGGCCGGGTCCTGATCGCCGGTGGCTGGAACGGCGCCTCGCTCGCGGCCGCGATGATCTACGACCCGCGCACGGACCGGTTCACGGACGCCGGGTTCATGACGTCCACTCGCTCGCAGCACACGGCGACGCTGCTGCCGAACGGCAAGGTGCTGATCGCCGGCGGCTGGGGCATGAGCGGCCCGCTGAGCAGTGTCGAGATCTACGACCCGGCGACGGGTGTGTTCACGCGCCTCGATCTGTCGCCGCTGACCGTGCCACGGAACACGCACACGGCCACGGTCCTGCCCAGCGGCGACGTGCTCATCGCCGGCGGCTTCGACGCCTCGGGGCCGACGCGAGTGTTCGAGGTTTTCCGCCCCTCGTCGAGCGCCTTCGTCGGCACCGGCATGCTCGCCGTCGCGCGCGGCGCCCACAGCGCGACGCTGCTGCCGAACGGCAAGGTCCTGATCGGCGGCGGCAGCACGGTCTCCGGGCCGACAGCGACGGCGGAGCTGTACGACTCGTTCACGGGCGCCGTCTCGACGGCCGGCAGCCTCGGCACGGGCCGCCAGTGGCATGGTGCGGTGCTCATGCCCAGCGGCAAGGTCCTCGTCGCGGGCGGCAACAACAGCGCATCGGGTCACTGGGATATCCAATCCAGCTTCCTGAGCGGCGCCGAGGTCTACGATCCCGCGACGAACGCGTTCACGCCCACGACGGCCATGGGTGCGCCGCGCAGCATGACCTCGGCGGTGGCGCTCTGGACGGGTGAAATCATGATGGCCGGCGGCGGGCCGAACACCGCGGAGCTGTACTGCCCCCAGATGCCGGGACCGCTCGGAACGTTCGCGACCGGATCGCTCGGCACGGGGCGCCACTCGCACACGGCGACGCTGCTGCCGAACGGCAAGGTGCTGATCACCGGCGGCTCGCCGACCGGCGGCAACAGCGCGCCGAGCTTCGACAGCGCCGAGATCTACGACCCGGCGACCGGGACGTATGCGCCGACGCGTGACCAGTTCGGCAACATCACGAAGATGACGACCGCGCGCGCCGCCCACACCGCCACGCTCCTGCCCAACGGCAAGGTGCTGATCGCGGGTGGCCAGAACATGCCGAACTTCCCCTCGTACGCCATCGCCGCGGCCGAGCTCTACGACCCGGTGACGGGGACGTTCACGCCGACCGGGTCGCTGAACACGGCGCGCACCTACGCGACGGCGACGCTCCTCGGCAATGGCAAAGTGCTCATCGCGGCCGGTCTCAACTACTTCGGCACCCCGGACTCCGCCGAGCTTTACGACCCGGCGACGGAGTCGTTCACCAGTGTCGGCGGCCTCTCCGGACGTTACGTGCACGCCGCCGCGCGCCTCGGCGACGGGCGCGTGCTGATCATGGGCGGGCGCGGGCCGGTCAGCGGTACGCCGTTCTCGAGCGCCCAGATCTACGACCCGGTCACCAACACGTTCACGTCGGTGGCGTCGCTGGTCACCGCCCGGGCCGGACACACGGCCACGCTCCTGCCGACCGGCAAGGTCCTCGTCGTCGGTGGCGCGGCCGACGGCTCCGCCGAGCTCTACGACCCCGTCGCGGACAGCTTCTCGAAGCTGGCGCAGCCGCCCGGCTACGTCTCGGGCGCCGCCGCGGTGCTGCTGCCATCGGGAGAGGTGCTCATCGCCGGCGGCACGGACGCGACGGGGGCGCCGGTGACGAGACTGCTGCTCTACGAACCCGTCAGCGAAACGTTCACGCTGACGACGCCGCTCAGCGTGCCACACGGGCAGCCGACGGCGACGCTGCTGTCGAACGGCAAGGTGCTGATCGCGGGCGGATACGCCAGCGACGTCACCGGACTCGCCGAGTCCGACCTCTACGCGCGCGGTGTCTGCCAGGTCGCCGTGGCCGATCTCCAGCTGCTGCTGTCGGCGCCGGCCACCGTCGCGCCGGGCGGCGACATCGCCTACGGGATCATCGTCAACAACCTCGGTCCCGATGCCCCGAGCGACGCCGTCGTGACGCTCACGACGCCGACCACCACGACGGTCTCGCCGTCCATGCCGGCGTTCTGCTCCGCGATCGGCAACGTGGTCACCTGCGACCTGAGCGCGCAGAATCTCGGCACCTACACGAGCGTCGGGTTCACCATCCACGCCACGGCGCCTGCGACCGGCGGCGGCACGCTCAGCGCGACGGCGACGGTGACGAGCGCCACCGACCCGAACACCACGAACAACACCGAGACGCGAACGACCCTGATCCTGTCGGGCGGCACCATCCAGGGCCGGGTGACCGATGCCGCGACGGGGCAGGGCATTGCCGGCGCGCGCGTCGACGCCGGGACCGGCATACAGGTCGTGACCGACGCCGGCGGCTACTACACGTTCACGGGCCTGGGGAGCGGTACGTATTTCGTCCAGGCCTTCGCCGACGGCTACGGCCTCCAGTGGTTCCGGAACAAGCCGACCTTCGGCGATCCCGTCGTGGTCACGAGCGGGGCCGTCACGAATGGCATCGACTTCGCGCTCATCGCCGGCGCCGGCCAGATCACGGGGCGGGTGACCGACGAGTTCGGCGTCGGCCTCGCCGAGCTGACCGTGACGATCCAGAGCGCGGCGACCGGCGCCT
Source organism: Candidatus Methylomirabilota bacterium (assembly GCA_036002345.1). Lineage (GTDB taxonomy): Bacteria > Methylomirabilota > Methylomirabilia > Rokubacteriales > CSP1-6 > AR12. Next base: position 34,695 of record DASYTM010000197.1, read on the forward strand.
TCGTCATGAGCGCCCGGACGAACACGGCCGGTGGCTACGACACCCTTCCCTACGTCGCGCCCGGCGGCTACAAGGTCTCGGTGTTCGCCGAGGGCCGCGCCCTGCGCTACTACCCGAACGCGACGACCTTCGGCGGCGGCGGCACCGTCACGGTCACTGCGGCAGCCACGACGTCGGGAATCGACCTGGCCCTCCCGGCGGCCCGCGCGATCCGCGGCACGGTGACGAGCCAGGCGACCGGCGCGCCGTTGAGCGGGATCCAGATCGAGGTCATCGAGGCGGCCAGCGGGTTCATCGTGGTGGGCTCGAGCACCGATGCCTCGGGCAACTACGTAACCCCGGCGGTGCTCGAGGTCGGCAAGCAATTCAAGGTGCGCGCGTACGGCCCCGGCGTCGCGCCGCAGTTCTGGAGCGACGGGATCACGGACGTCGTCACGATCCCCGCGGGAGCCGACGCCGTCGCCAACTTCGTGATGGCCGCGGGCGGCTCGATCAGCGGCACGATCAAGCGCGGGGACACCCTGGCGGGCCTCGGGGGGGCGACCGTGGAGTTCTTCGAGGCGGCCTCGAACCGCTTCGTCCACTCGACCACCACCGATGCGACCGGGGCGTACACGAGCCTCGGCTTCGCCGACGGCTCCTACAAGATCCGCGCGCGCTGCTGCTCCGACGGGTTCGCCACGCGCTTCTACGCCGTGGCGCCCGCGGCGGGGACCAGCTTCGCATCGGCGACCCCGGTCTCGGTGACGGCGGCAGGGATCACCGGCAAGGACATCACGCTGCCCGTCGGCGGCCGCGTCACCGGCTTCGTCCGCGACACGGCCGGCAACCCGCTCGGCGGCGCCCTCGTCGATGTCTTCGACAGCGCCAACCAGTTCATCGCGGGGCCCTTCCTTGCCCTGAACGACGGCTCCTACGACACCGGCGCGCTGCTCTCGGGCACGGTCAAGCTGAAGGCGCGCGTGCAGGCGCCGCAGTCCTACGTCGAGACGTTCCACGCCGTGCCGCCGCTGGTCGGCTGGGACTTCGGTACGGCGAGGGCGGTGACGGTCACCGCCGCCGTGAACCCGACCAACGTCGACATCGCCATGCCGCCGGGCGGGGTGATCGTCGGCCGGATCCTCAAGCCGGTCGATGTGCCAGGAACCGTCTTCGTCGGTCGGGTGGCGGCCAACAACTTCTTCGGCCAGTTCGCGGTGCCCCTCGACGCCGACGGCAATTTCATGGCGCGCGGCCTGCGCGACGGCGAGTGGACGCTCCGCGTGGTAGTACCCGGCTTCCAGATCGGCTACTACACGGCCGACGACGGGACGGTGTCGGCGAAGGACGGCAACGCGGCGACGCCCATCGAGATCAGCGGCGCCAACACGCGCAACGTCGGGACGCTCAGCCTCCTCGGGGGCGGCGGCACGATCACCGGGACGATCACGCGCAGCGACACCGGCGCCGCGGTGGCCAACGTGAACGTCAGCGTCAACGGCCCCGAGCCGCGATTGTTCACGACCGGCTTCGTGACCAGCACCACCACGAACGCGAGCGGCGTCTTCACGATCTCCGGGCTTCCCGAGGGCGCGTACGTCGTCACGGCCGGCGGCAGCCAGTCATCGGGCGGCACGGCGATCGGGTTCTATCCCGGCGTCGCGGCGGCGAGCTTCTCCTCGGCAGTGCCGGTGACCGTGACCTCCGGCGTCACGACAACCGCCAGCTTCGCCATCCCGGGCTTCGCGGCGGGCACGAGCCCGCGGACGATCAGCGGAACCGTGCGGGACGCGAACAACCAGCCCGTGCGGTTCGCGGTCGTCCAGGCCATCCGGCCGCTCACGAACGGCTTCGTCCGCTCCGTGCCCGTGAACGCCGACGGCACCTACACGCTGAATCTGCTGCCGCCCGGCCGTTACATCGTTCGGGTCTTCACCGAGCGCAGCCACCAGGTGGTCATCTACAACGGCCAGCACCAGGTGAACGCCGGCGAGGAGATCGACGTCACCGCCGGCAACGTGCCTCGAGCGGGGGTGCTTCCGGCCGACTTCACGCTGCCCGAGGAGGCGCCGGGAGCGATCACGGGCCTGGTCATGGCCACCGACGGCACGCGGCTCGCCGGCGCCAACGTGCAGGTGCGGAACTTCTTCGACAGCTCGGCGGCCGTGTTCGGCGCCACCACCCGCGCCGACGGCACGTTCCTGGTCCGCGGCGTGCCGCCCGGCTTCTACAA
>DASYTM010000198.1:0-15415 GCA_036002345.1 Candidatus Methylomirabilota bacterium
CCTTGCGCGTGATGGGCCGCTGCCCCGTGATCATGTAGTGCGTCGTGAAGTCGATGGCCTGCTCGCGCTCGCGCTTGTGCGTCATGGTGGCGACGATCAGGTCGACGTTGCCGTTGACGATGAGCGGGATGCGCGTCTTGGACAGCGCCTGCACGAACTTGACCTTCACGCCCAGCTCCTTGCCGATCTCGTTGGCGAGGTCGATCTCGAAGCCCTCGGGCTGGCCGGTGTCCTTGTTGATGGAGCCCATCGGCGGGAAGTCGTACTTGGTCCCGACGATCATCTCCCCCTTCTGCTTCACCTTGTCCAGCAGCGAGTCCGCCGCCAGGACCTCGCAGGCGGCGGCGAGCGCGACAACGAGAGCCACGAGCCCGATCGCAATCTTCCGCATTGGGTTCCTCCTCGGTGGCAACGGTAGGGCGGACTATACTATGGCTTCGCCAAGGAAGGAGAGTGCCCCATGGCCCGGCTCGCCGCCTCGCCGAAGCTCCAGGATTCCTACACCGATGCCCTCCCCGCCTCGCGCGCCCTGGTCGAGCGCGCGCAGAGGCTGTTCCCGGACGCGGTGACCCACGACAACCGGCGGATGCAGCCGTTTCCGCTCTACGTGGACCGCGCCGAGGGTGCCTTCAAGTGGGACGTGGACGGGCGCCGCTACATCGACTACTGGATGGGGCACGGCGCCCTGCTGCTGGGCCACAACCCGCCCGCCGTCCGCGACGCCGTGCGCGAGCAGGCGCTGAAGGGCACGCACTACGGCGCGTGTCACCCGAAGGAAGTGGAGTGGGGCGAGCGGGTGTGCCGCCTGGTGCCGAGCGCCCAGCGCGTGCGCTTCACGGCCTCCGGCACCGAAGCCACCCACATGGCGGTGCGCCTGGCCCGGGCCGTCACGGGCAAGCGGCACGTCGTCAAGTTCGCGGGCCACTTCCACGGCTGGCACGAGGGCCTGGAGATCGGCGTGCGCGCACCCTACGAGGCCGAGCCCGAGGCGGGCCAGCTGCCCGAGGTCGTCGATCTCGTCACCGTGCTGCCGCCCCACGACCTCGACGCCGTGCGCGCGCGCCTGGCGAAGGGCGACGTGGCGGCGCTGATCCTCGAGCCGACGGGCGGGCACTTCGGCTCGGTGCCGATGCCGGCCGCGTTCGTCCACGCGCTCCGCGAGGAGACGCGCCGGGCGGGCGTGCTGCTGATCTTCGACGAGGTCGTCACCGGCTTCCGGGTGGCGCCGGGCGGCGCGCAGGCGCTCCTGGGCGTGACGCCGGATCTGACCACGCTCGCCAAGATCCTCGCCGGCGGCCTGCCCGGCGGCGCCGTCGTCGGCCGCGAGGACGTGCTGGCGTTTCTCGCCACGCGGCCGGGGGCGCAGAAGATCGCGCATCACGGCACCTTCAACGCCAACCCCCTGACGGCGGCGGCCGGCGTGGCCATGCTCGACGCCGTGGCCGACGGGCAGGCCATCCGGCTCGCCAACGCGCAGGCGGCGAAGCTGCGCCACGGGCTGAACGAGATCCTGGCGCGCGAGAAGGTGGGTTGGAAGGTCTACGGCGACCACAGCGACTGGAAGATCTTCTTCGGCGCCGGCGCCCCGCCGCGCGACGGCGCGGATCAGTCCGTCGCGGACGTGGAGTGGCGGCGCCTCGACGCCAAGGACCCCGCGCGGAGCCGCGCGCTGCGGCAGGCGCTCATCCTCAACGGCGTCGACTTCAATGGGGCGCGCGCGCTCGTCAGCACGTGCCACACCGACGGCATCCTCGACGAAACCTTTGCGGCTTTCGCGACCGCGATCCGCGCGATGCGCGAGGAGGGCCTGGCGTGAAGCCTCTTCCCGAAATCTACCGTCGTCTCGGCGTGCGCCGCATCATCCACGGCTCCGGCACCACCACTCGCTACGGCGGCTCCATCCTCCGCCCCGAAGCGCTGGAGGCCATGCGCGAGGCCTCGACGACCCTCGTGAACATGGACGAGCTGAACGAGGCGGCGGGGGCGGCCATCGCGCGCCTGCTCGGCGCCGAGGCGGCCTTCGTCACCGCCGGCGCCAGCTCGGGGCTGATCTTGCAGGCCGCCGCCTGCATCGCCGGCAGCGACCCCGCGAAGATCACGCGGCTGCCCGACACGCGCGGCATGCGCAACGAGATCGTCATCCAGCGCGCCCACCGCTTCGCTTACGACCAGGCCTACCGCGTCGCCGGCGGCGTCCTCGTCGAGATCGGCCTGGCCCGGCGCACGCAGCCGTTCGAGCTGGAGGACGCCATCACCGAGCGGACGGCCGCCGTGGCCCATCTCATCTCGCCCTTCACGAGCCCGCCCGGCGTCCTCTCGCTCGAGCAGGTCATCGCCATCGCGCACGCGCGCGGCGTGCCCGTCATCGTCGACGCGGCCTCGATGCTGCCGCCGCGCGAGAACCTCACGAAGTTCCTGCGCCTGGGCGCCGACCTCGTGAGCTTCAGCGGCGGCAAGGGCATCCGCGGGCCGCAGTCGACCGGCATCCTCGCGGGCCGGCGTGACCTCGTGCGCGCCGTCGCGCTCAACGCGAGCCCGAACCAGGCGCTGGCGCGCGCGGCCAAGACGTCGAAGGAGGAAGTCTGCGGCCTCGTCACGGCGCTGGAGTGCTTCCTGGCCGAGGACGAGAAGGCCGAGATGAAGCGGTGGACCGACGTCTGCGCCGTCATCGTCGACGCGCTCGCCGACATCCCGGGCCTGCGCTGCGTCGTCGAGCAGGACCCCGTCAATCGCGTGCTGCCGCACGCCGTCGTCTACTTCACCCCGGAGTGGGTCGGTCCCTCGGGCCACGCCGTGCAGGTGGCGCTCGCCAAGGGCGAGCCACACATCTACGTGCAGCAGGGCGCCCACCAGGGCGGCTACTTCGACGAGATCGCCATCGACGCGATCAATCTGCAGCCGGGCGACGAGGCGATCGTCGCGGCGCGGCTGCGGGAAGAGCTGACCCGGCGCTAGATGCGCTCCGGGCTCGCGTGAGCGGCGACGCGCCGCGGATGGCCGTGCACCGGCGCGGCCGCGGACCCGACGTCGTCCTGTTCCACGGCGGCATGGGCTGGTGGAAGCACTGGGTGCGCAACGTCGAGGTGCTGGCGGAGCGGTTCACCGTGCACGCGCTCGATCACCCGTCGTACGGCGCCTCCGCCGCCGTGCCCCGCGAGACGACCGGCTCCGAGTACCTCGACCTCGTGCACGGGCTCTTCGTCGAGATGTTTCCGGGCGAGGCACCGCTGCGCCTGGCCGGCTTCTCGTTTGGCGGCGCCATCGCCGCCAACCTCGCCGCGCGCCTGGGCCCGCGGGTCACGCACCTGTGCCTCGTCTCGCCCGGCGGCTTTCCGCGCCGGCGCTTCGGCGACCGGCCGACGCGCAGCTACCGCGACGCGGGCGACGATGAGCGGCTCTTCCGCGAGATCTGCCGCCACAACCTGCTCGTGAACATGCTGAGCGATCCCGCGAGCGTGACCGAGGAGGCGGTGGACGTCCAGGCCTGGGGCGTGCGGCACGCCCGCTTCGACAGCCGCAAGGTCAGCGGTGGCGGCACGCTCCTGCCCGATCTCGTCGCGTCGAAGTGCCGGCTGCGGCTCGTGTGGGGCGAGGGCGACGACTCCGCGTTCCGGCCCGCGGACCTGCTCATCGGCGAGATCCGCGCGGCCGTCGGCGGCACGCTCGATCTCCACCGCGTCCCGAAGGCCGGCCACTGGTCGGCCTACGAGAACGCGAACGAGGTCAACCGGCTGCTGCTGGAGTTTTTCGAGAGCTAATCCCGGAGCGGCCGGACGTGGAGCGGCTCGCCGGCGGCCACGCCGAGCATCTGGCGGCCGCGCGGGTCGAGCGGCACGCTCCCCGGCTCCACCGCGTCGTCGAGCACCACCCACGCGCGCAGCGGCGCCGCGCGCGGCGCCACCAGCTCGACGATCGCGCCGCCCGCGAAGCCCGGGCGCGCGGCGTCGGCGGGGCTCAGCCGGCAGACCCGGCGCTTGCTCACGGCGCCACGCTCGTACAGGGCGTCGTCGGTCGGCGTGACCCTGAGCCAGACACGCTGCGCGGCGAGCTGCCGCCGCAGCGCCTCGGTGGCGGCCGTGTCGACCTCGCCATCGTCGCGCACGACCACGCCGTAGCGCTCGCGGCATCGCTCCGCGGAGATGTAGCCGTCGCGCAGATCGTCGAGCACCTGCTCGATCGGCCGCTCGAGCGGATCGCCGTAGCCCCCGCCGCCGGCGGACTGCAGCACGAGCACGTCGTCCTTCACGAGGTGGAATCCGGCGACCTTACCAGGCGACGCGAACGTCACGTCGCGCCCGTCCCGGACCACGTGGGATCCGACCGGGATGCCGGAGCCGCCGCCGCCGATGCCGAAGGCGGGCAGCACGGCGCCGTCGGCGAGGACGGAGTAGGTCGCGTCGGGACCGAGCAGGCGGAGCCCGCGCCGCATCGAGAGGCCGCCGCGCCGTCGCCCCACGCCCCCGGAGTCGCGCGCCAGCGACGACCACTCGAGGAGCAGCGGGAACCGCGTCTCGAGCACCTCCGTCGGCTGCACGGTGTTGAGGTCGCCCCAGTCGATGGACGCCATCGCGCTGGGGCCGTCGGCCTCGGCGAAGGCGCCGTTGCCGCCCGAGGCCCATTCGTAGTGGACGTACTGCTTGCCGGTGCGCGGGTGCACGCCGCCCACGAGGTTGTGGAACGACGTCCGGAACAGGTCGCCGGCCACGAGCTCGGGCACGACCTGGGCGAGGGCGCCGACGGTGACGGCGATGACCCGCTTGCGGATCTCGCCGTGGGAGCCGGCCGGCGCCGGGGGCGTGACGTTCACGATGGTGCCTTCGGGCGCGATGACGCGGATCGGTCGGAACGAGCCCTGGTTCAGCGGCGCCGCCGGATCGAGGATCGACTTCAGCGCGATGAAGACCGAGGCCGCGGAGACGGCGAGCGTGGAATTCACGGGCACCGGCACCTGCGGCGAGGCGCCCGTGAAATCGGCGAGGAGCCCGTCGCCGTCGATGGTGAGTCGCAGCGGCAGCAGGAGCGGCTCCAGCCGTCCCCCGGGGAAGGTCTCGAGGTAGTCCTCGTAGTGGTACGTGCCGTCGGGGAGCGCGGCGATCCGCGCGCGCATGCGCGCCTCCGAGCGATCGAGGTTCTGTCGGATGGCGCCGAGCAGCGTCTCCAGACCGTAGCGCGCCACCGACTCGCGGATCCGGCGCTCCGCGGTCTTGCACGCGGCCAGCCCCGCGTGGAAGTCGCCCTCGCGCTCGTCGGGCACACGCATGTTGGTGAGGATCAGGGCCATGGCCGCGCGGTTCACCGTCCCGCGCTCGACGATCTTGATGGGCGGGATGCGCAGGCCTTCCTGGTAGATCTCGGTGGCCTCGCCGGAGAGGCTGCCTGGCACCATCCCGCCGACGTCGGCCCAGTGCTCGCGCACCGCGGGGAACAGGATGAGGCGCCCGTCCTCGAAGACGGGATAGATGAGCGTCACGTCGTTCAGGTGCGTGCCGCCCCGGTAGGGATCGTTGAGGAGGATCACGTCCCCGGGGGCGAGGTCGCCGGCGAACTCGGCCATCGCCGAGCGCACCGACCACGGCAGCGGCACCACGTGCGCGCCGATGTCCTCGGACTGCGCGATGACCTCCGAGGTGTGATCGAAGAGGCCGCAGGAGAAATCCTTGGCCTCGTAGATCGCCACCGAGCGCGCGGTCCGGAACACGGTGGCGCGCATCTCGCGCACGATCGAGATGAGGACCTCGGTGAGGATCTCCAGCGTGATCGGATCGACGGTGGTCATGGCGCGCCTCGCTCGAGGATCAGGTTGGCGTGGGCGTCGACGCGGACACCGACCCCCCGCGGCACAACCGTGGTCGTCCCCGGCTCCTCGATGAGGGCCGGTCCCTCGAGCGTGGCGCCCGCCGGCAGCCGGAGCCGCGCGTACACGGGGGTGGCCGTCGGCGCCGCCTCGAACGACACGCGGCGCTCGCCGACGCGCGCGGCCGCCGGCGATCCCGACGCCGGCGCGCGCGGCAGGGCCGGCTTGGCGCCGAGACCGTACGCGGAGATGCGGAGACTGACGATCTCGGCGGGGTCGGCGGTGGCGTGCGCGTAGCGGGCCTCGTGCGCGGCGTAGAAGGCGCGGTCCACGTCCTTCATGGAGACCAGGCTCGTGGCGAACGGCACCGAGAGCTCGAAGGCCTGGCCGACGTAGCGCATGTCGAGGCTCGCGTCGAGCCGCATCGCCGCCGGCGCGAAGCCGTCGGCGGCCAGGCGCGCGCGGGCCTTCGTGGCCAGCTCGTCGAAGAGCCGCGTGAGCTCGCCGAAGGTGAGGTCGGCCGTCCGCGTGACGCGCGTGCGGACCTCGTCGTGGCGGACGTCGGCCACGAGGAGCCCGAACGCCGAGAAGTTGCCCGGCATCGGCGGCACCACCACGCGCGCCATGCCGAGCTCGGCGGCCACGAAGGCGGCGTGCAGCGGCCCCGCGCCGCCGTAGGCGAAGAGCGTGAAGTCGCGCGGGTCGTGTCCGCGCATGATCGAGATCTCCTTGATCGCGCCCGTCATCTTCACCACCGCCAGCTTCACGATGCCCTCGGCCATCTGCGCGGCGTCGATGCCCAGCTCGCGCGCGAGACGGCTCACGGCCGTGAGCGCGCGCTCGGGGTCGAGCCGGATCTCGCCGCCCAGCGGCTCCGTGGTTCCGAGCCGCCCGAGCACGACGTTGGCGTCCGTGACCGTCGGCGCCTCGCCGCCGCGTCCGTAGCAGGCGGGACCGGGCTGAGCCCCGGCCGACTGCGGTCCCACGTTGAGGAACGCGCTCGCGCCCAGCCACGCGATGCTGCCGCCGCCGGCCCCGATGCTGTTGATCTCGATCTGCAGCACCTTGTTCGGCAGTGGGCCCACGCGTCCCTCGGTGGTCATGGCGAACTGGCCGTCCCGCACGAGGCACACGTCGGTGCTCGTGCCGCCCATGTCGTAGGTGATGAGGTCCGGGTGACCGGAGAGCCGCCCCACGTGCGCGGCGCCGATGACACCGGCCGCCGGCCCCGACAGCATGGAGTGGACCGGGAACGCCGCCACGCGCTCGGCGGGCAGCGTCCCGCCGTTCGACGTCATGACGGCCAGCGGCCGGCGATAGCCGTGCTCCGCGAGCCGGGCCGTGATGGACGTGAGGTAGCGGCGCAGGCGCGGCGCGACGTAGACGTTGAGCACCGTGGTGGCGAAGCGCTCGTACTCGCGGTACTCCGGCAGCACCTCCGACGAGGTCGACAGGAAGACGCCGGGCAGCGCGGCGGCGATGGCGTCGCGGGTGCGCCGCTCGTTGTCGTCGTTGGCGTAGGCGTGCAGGTAGCAGACGGCCACGGCTTCCACCTCCGCGGCGCGCAGCGCCTGCACGACCGCCGCCAGCGCCTCGGGGGCGGGCGCGCGCAGCACCGTGCCGTCGAAGAGCGTGCGCTCGTCCACCTCGAGACGCAGCCGGCGCGGCACGAGCGCGGGCGGGCGCGTGGCCTTGATGTCGTAGAGCACGAGACGGTTGCCGCGTCCGACCTCGAGGACGTCGCGGAAGCCGCGGGTGGTCACGAGCGCCGTCCGCGCCCCGCTGCGCTCGAGCGCGGTGTTGGTCGCCACCGTGGTGCCGTGGGCGATCCGCTCCACGCCGTCGAGAGCGGCGCCGAGGCGGCCGATCCCCGTCATCATGCCCTCGGCGTGGTCGCGCGGCGTCGACGGCGTCTTCTCGATCCGGATGGCGCCCGTCGCCTCGTCGTACAGCACGAGGTCGGTGAAGGTGCCGCCCACGTCGATGCCCAGCCAGAGCACGTCAGCGTCCCAGGTACGAGCGCAGGACGTCGGGATTGCGGAGGAGGTCCGGGGCCGGCGCGGACAGCGCGACCTCGCCGTTCATGAGCACGTGGGCGTGCTGCGCGAGGGCGGCGGCCACCCCGACGTTCTGCTCGACGAGAAGAATCGTGAGGCCGCGCGCGTGCAGGCGCTGGATGCTGGCCACCATCGCCTGCACGACCACGGGCGAGAGCCCGGCCGAGGGCTCGTCCATGAGGAGCAGCCGCGGGCGCGCCATGAGCGCCCGCCCGATGGCGAGCATCTGCTGCTCGCCACCGCTCAGCGTGCCGGCCTTGCGCGACTGGCGGTCGCGGAGCACGGGGAACAGCGCGAACACCTCGTCGAGGTCGGCCTTGGCCGCGCGGCGGTCGCGCCGGGCGGCGCCGCCGAGGTCGAGGTTGTCGCGCACGCTCATGCCGCTCCACACCTCGCGCCCCTGCGGGACCTGCACGATCCCGCGCCGCACGACCTCGTGGCTCGGCAGCGCGGCGATGGAGCGGCCCTCGAAGGTGATGGCGCCCGCGCGGGGCGCGAGCAGCCCGCTGAGCACGTTCAGCGTGGTCGTCTTGCCCGAGCCGTTGCCACCGAGCAGGGCGACGATGGAGCGCTCGGGCACGGTGAACGACACGTCCCGGAGCACCTCGGTGACGCCGTAGGCGACGCTAAGGTGCCGGACTTCCAGCATGGAGATCCCGTCCGAGATAGGCCTCGATCACGGCGGGGTCGGCGCGGATCTCATCCGGGCCGCCCTCGGCGATCTTGCGTCCGTAGCTCAACACCGTGATGCGGTCCGAGACGTCCATGACGAGCCGGATCACGTGCTCGACCAACAGGATGGACACGCCGCGCTCGTCGCGGATGCGGCGCATCAGCGCGTCGACCTCGGTGATGCGGTTGAGGCTCAGGCCCACCGCGGGCTCGTCGAGCAGGAGCACGCGCGGCTCGCTGATGAGCGCGCGCGCGATCTCGATCACCCGCTGCTGGCCGAACGACAGTTCGGTGGCCAGCCGCCCCTCGAAGGCCTGCATGCCGACGAAGGCGAGGACGTCCCGCGCCCGCGCCGCCGCCGCCGCCTCGGCCTCGCGCAGGCGCCGGCTCCGAAACGCGGCGCCGAGCACGCTCTCGGTGAGCCGGCCGTGCAGCCCGGTCATGACGTTCTCGAGCACGGTCATGCCGCGGAAGAGCTGGGTGGCCTGGAAGGTGCGGCCGAGGCCGTGGGCGGCGATCGCGCTCGGCTTCTCGCCGACGAGCGGCACGCCGTCGAGGGCGATGGCGCCGCGGTCGGGCGGGTTGATGCCGCAGATGACGTTGAGGAGCGTCGTCTTGCCCGCGCCGTTGGGGCCGATCACCCCGCGGATCTCGCCCGCCGCGAGCTCGAGATCGACGCCGTCGAGCGCGACCACGCCGCCGAAGGCGATGCTCACGTCGCGGACCACGAGGCGGCTCACGCCGGCCGATCCGGCGCGCGCAGCGGCTCGTCCCAGCCGCGGGCGCGGCGCTTCACGAGGGAGATGAGGCCGTCGGGCAGGAAGATGATGCACGCCATCAGCAGCAGACCGAAGGCGATCTCCTGCGCGCCCTTGAACGCGCGCAGCGCCTCCTGCAGCCCGACGAGCAGTCCCGCGCCGAGGACGGAGCCCCACACCGAGCCGAGCCCGCCCACCACGACCATGCTGAACTGCACGACCATCTGGAACAGGTCGAAGCCCTCGGGGGCGACGAAGCTCAGGAGCGCCGAGTACAGGCCGCCCGCGACGCCGGCGTAGAGGGCGCTGAGGGAGAACGCGATGGCCTTGTGACGGGCGAGGTCGATGGCGAGCGACTCCGCCGCGACCTCGCTGTCGCGCACGGCGACGAGGGCCCGGCCCACGCCCGAGCGCACGGTGTTCCACGCCGCGGCCACGAGGAGCCCGGTCAGGAGCAGCGTCAGGTAGTAGAGGCCCAGCGCCGGTGCCAGCGCGCCGAAGGTCAGCGGCGGCACGCGGAAGCCGCCGGCTCCGAAGGTCACGCGCTCCCAGTTGAGCATCACCCACTGCGTGAGCTGCGCGAACGCCAGCGTCACGAGGGCGAGGTAGAGCCCGCTGAGCCGGAGGGCGGGAAGCGCGACCACGAGGCCGACGAGCGTCGTGAAGACCACGGCGGCCGGGAAGGCGGCCCAGAACGACAGGCCGAGCCGCACCTGGAAGAGGCCGGTGGCGTAGGCGCCGATCCCGAACAGTGCGGCGTTGGCGAAGGCGAACTGGCCCGCGTAGCCGAGCAGCAGGTTGAGCCCGACGGCGAGGATCGCGTAGATCAGCGCGATGTTCGCGACGTAGAGGATGTAGGGGTTCGCCATCGCGGGCAGGGCGGCGAGGGCCAGCACGGCGAGGACCACGACGTTGCGACGGCCGGCGAGCGCGGGCACGGTGGCGGGGTCAGATCCGCCGCACCGCGCGCGGCCCGAAGAAGCCCGTGGGGCGCACGATCAGCACGACCATGATCACGAGGAACGCCGAGATGTCGGTGAAGCTCGTGTGGAGATAGCCGCCCGCGAGGTTCTCGATCAGGCCGATGCTGAAGCCGCCGAGGACGGCGCCGGGCAGGCTGCCGAACCCGCCGAGCACGGCGGCCGCGAAGGCCTTGACGAGGAGCGGGCTGCCCACGTCGGGATAGACGAACGTGAGCGGCGCCATGAGCACCGCCGCCGCCGCCCCCGTCGCCGCGCCCGCCGCCCACGTGAAGGCGTAGACGCGCTCGACGCGGATGCCGGCGAGCCGCGCGGCTTTCGCGTTCTCGGCGGTCGCCTGCAGCATCTTGCCGGCGCGCGTGGAGGTGAAGAATGCGGTGAACAGGCCCATGCAGATCAAGGCACCCGCCAGCACGACGAGCTGCTGCGGGACGAGGATGATGCTGCCCAGCGTGATGGCTGGCGTGGCCACGACGGGCGGGAACGGCATGTAGTCGCCGAGCCCGCCCCAGATCTGCCGCGCCGCGCCCTTGAGGACGAACGAGAAGCCGACGGCGGCGAGCACGAGGCTGATGGCCGGCGCGCGCATCAACGGCCGGTAGGCGATCCGCTCCGTCACCAGCCCGAGGAGCAGTGCCGCGATGACGGCGAGGAGCAGCGATGCGACGTAGCCGAGCTTGAGCAGGACGTGGAAGGTGTAGGCGAGGAAGCCCCCCACCATGAAGAGCTCGCCGTGCGCGAAGTTGACGACGCTGGTGGCCTTGTAGACGACCACCAGCCCCATCGCGACCAGCGCGTACAGGCTCCCCGTCGTGAGGCCGCTGACCACGAGGTAGGGGAGCACGCCGCCTCAGCGCGTGACGGTCGTCACACCGACGGTCTTCACCTTGTCGCCGGTGAGCTGCATGAACGCCGGGGTCTTGTGACACTGATGGTCGGTCGGCGTGCAGCTGATCACGCCGGGGTAGATGTTGGTGTTGAAGTCCTTGAGCTTCGCCAGCTCGTCGCGGAGGCGATCGCGCGTGAGGTCCTTGCCCGCGCGCTTCAGCACCTCGACCACCACGGTGGCGCTGGCGACGCCCATGAGGTTGTAGACGGAGAGGCGGTCGCCGGGGAAGTACTTCTCGACGAGCCCGCGCCAGCGTTCCATCTCGGGATCCTCGGGCGTGTAGCGGACCTGGCTGATCGTGAAGAAGCGATCCAGCGCGTTGGGGATCGCCACCTGCTCGCGGAGGGCGAGGAGGTCGCCCAGCGCCGATTGCCCGATCTGCGTGGGCTTGAACCCGAGCTTGGTGGCGTCGCGCATGTACACGGCGGCCGCCTTCGGGTAGAGCACGATGATCACCGCGTCGGGGTTCGCCTGCCGCAGGCGCAGCACCTGGGGCGTGGCGTCGTTGGCGTCGGGGCTCATCTCCTCGTCGGCGACGGGCGTGACGCTCTTCCGCTTGAAGGCCTCCATGAGGGGGTTGTAGCGCGCGCGGCCCCACGCGTCGCGCATGGAGATCACGGCCACGCGCTTGGCGCCCTGCTGCTGCGCGAACTCGAGCTGGGCCGCGCTCTCGATGGAGGCGGCCAGCGCGGTGCTGAAGATGTAGGGCGCGGTGGGCAGCGTGACCTCGTCGGCGACGGACGCGAAGACGACCCAGGGGACGTTCGCCTTCTCGATCTCGGGCCGGGCGGCGATGCTCGCGTTGCTGCAGCCGCCGCCGTGGAGCATGAACACCTGGTGCTGGAAGATGAGCTTCTTGGCGGCGGCGATGGCGGTGGCGGCATCGCAGCGGTCGTCCTCGCGCACGAGGACGATCTTGCGGCCGTGGACGCCGCCGGTCTTGTTCACCTCGTTGAACACGACCTCCGCGCCGTTCATGATCAGGCGCCCGTAGAGGTAGCCGGGCCCCGTGAGCGCGCCGAGGGCGCCGATGCGGATCTCGTCGGCGGTGACGCCGGGCGTGCCCTGGGCGGAGGCCGGCGCGACGGGTGAGGCGAACGGCAGCGTGACGGCGATGGCGATGGCGAGGACGCCGGGCAGAATACGCATGGAGCTGACCTCCCGGGTCAGACGATTTGGGTTCGGGCCGAGCGTGCGCCCTTAGTAACCGAGGGACCCCGGTGTGTCAACTGGCCGCCGGCCGCGGTTTGACACCCGTCGAGGCATCGTTTAGTAAGAAGCGGTCGATTCGCAGCGAGGAGGCCCGACGATGGAAGGCGCGCTCTCCGCGCAGGAGTACGTCGAGATCCAGAACCTCTACGCCCGCTACAACCACATGAGCGACGCCGGCGACGCGGAGGGCTACGCGTCGTGCTTCACCGACGACGGCGTCCTGGCGATCGATCCGCTCGGCGTGCGCGTGCAAGGCCGCGCGAGCTTCGTCGCCTTCAAGCAGAAAGACGCGGCGGGGCGGGGCGGCCGCTACCGGCGCCACTGGAACGGCAGCCTGCACCTCGAGAAGCTCGACGGCGGCACCGTCCGCGGCCGGTGCTACTTCCACGGCTACAACGGCAAGCCCGGCGAGCTGCCCGTCTTCGCCGACGCCGGCGTGTACGACGACCGCATCGTCCGGGTCGGCGGCACGTGGAAGTTCGCGCGGCGCCACATCGCGATGGACGCGAGCTCGTGGACGGCGCCGCGTTGAGGCCGGGCGCGTGAGCGAGGACATCGTCCGGAAATCCGCGGGGGAGCTCGCCGCCGACGTCGCCGCGCGCCGCCTGAGCGCCACCGAGGTGACGCGCGCGTTCCTCGAGCGGACCGCCCAGGTCAACCCGGCCGTCAACGCCGTCTGTACCCTCAACCCGCGCGCGAAAGAGGACGCCGCGGCGGGCGACCGGCGGCTCTCCGCCGGCGAGCCGCCCCGGCCGCTCGAGGGTGTGCCGTTCGTCGTCAAGGACATCCTGCAGACGGCGGGCCTCCGCACGACGTTCGGGTCGATGATCCACGAGCACTTCGTGCCCGACGAAGACGCCGTGTCCGTCGCGCGGCTGCGCGCGGCGGGCGCCATCCTGCTCGGCAAGACGAACACGCCCGAGTTCGCCCACGACGTGAACACGACCAACAAGATCTTCGGAACCACGCGCAACCCGTGGAACCTCCGCACGACGGCGGGCGGCTCGAGCGGCGGCACGGGCGCCGCCATCGCCGCCGATCTCGCGCCGATCGGCCTCGGCACGGACCTCGGCGGGTCCATCCGGATCCCGGCGGCGTTCTGCGGCATCTCGGGCATCCGCCCGGTGCCGGGTCGCGTCCCCGTCTACCCGGCGGAATTCGGCTGGGACACGCTCGTCGAGCACGTGCACGGACCGATGGCCCGCGGCGTCGCCGACGTCGGCCTGGTGCTCGCCGCGCTCGCCGGCCCCGACGACCGCGATCCGACCTCGCTGCCGGCGCCCGCCCACGACTACGCGACGGCGGCGCTGGGGCACCGCTCGCTCGCGGGCCGGCGCCTGGCCTACACGCGCGATCTTCGCGGGCTCGTGCCCGTCGATCCCGAGGTGGCGCGCCTCACGCGCGAGGCCGCCCGCGTCTTCGAGCGGCTCGACTGCGTCGTGGAGGAGGACTGCTTCGATACCGCCGACGTCCGCGACATCATCGCGGGCACGCGCGGCTTCGGGATGGTCGCACGCTACGCCGACCGCCTGGACCAGTTCAAGGACCGGATGACCACGCAGCTCGTCAACCAGGTGACCGACGCGCTGCGGCTCGACGTCCGGACCATCACCCGCGCCGAGCGGCTACGGACCGCGTACTGGCACCGGGTGCGCGCGTTCCTCGAGCGCTATGATTACATCCTCACGCCCACGGTCGGGGTGCCGGCCTTCCACACCGACCGGCCCCTGCCGTCGGAGATCGGCGGCGTCAAGGTCGAGCGGTTCTACGACGTGTTCCTGACCACGTACGCGTTCAGCGTCACGGGACTGCCCGTCGCCTCCGTGCCCTGCGGCTTCACGGAGGCGGGCTTGCCGGTGGGCCTGCAGATCGTGGGACGGCGGCTCCGCGAAGACCTCGTGCTGGAGGCCGCCGGCGCCTACGCCGTCGCGTGCCCCCAGCATTTCGTCCGGCCGCCGCGCATCGACCCGGATGCCGCGCGCGACATCCGCGACGCGGTGGTGACGACGGGCTTCAACGTGACGGCCCGCTGAGCCGCGGTCAACCCGCGGACAGCGCCGCGTCGGCCTCGGCCGCCCAGCCGGTCGCGCCGATCGCTGCGAACAGCGCCCGGGCACGCTCGACGAGCCGGCGGCTCTCGGCAGCGTCGTCCCCGCGTTTGAAACGGCCGTAGGCGAGCAGGGTCTGGCCGAATTCCGGCCGCGGCCGTTCGTCCTCCAGGATCTCGAGGCTCCGCCGGTACGCGCGCTCGGCGTCCCCTCGCTCCCCGCGCGCCTCGTGCGCCATGGCCAGCGCGCGGTGCGCTGCCCCCATCTCCAGGCGGAACTGACTCTGCTCCGCGAGCCGGACGGCGGTCTGCGCGCGTGCCAGCGCGTCCGCGAGCTCGCCGTCGGCCAGGTGAACCAGGACGCGCGCGACGCTCGCGTAGCTCAAGGGGAACGGCACGGGCGACATGTTCGTCTCGCCCCACCGGAGGGCGCGGACGATCACGGCGCGGGCCTCGTCGACCCGGCCCAGCTTGAGATAGGCCTGGGTGAGCCACGCCGAGGCGAAGAGGATCACGGGGTATTCGCCGATCTCGCGCGCGATCGGCAGGCTCTCCTCCGCCACGCGCACCGCATCCGCCCAGCGCCCCAGATAGATGTAGGGCTCGGCTTCCATGCTGCGCCAGGCGAGGAGCAAGGCGTCTCCGAGCTCGTCCGCGATGGCGCGGAACTGCGCCGCGTACTCCAGCGACTCCGCGAGCCGCCCGGCGCGGGCGTTCCAGCTTCGGCCACCGGAGGTGATATCGATCGCCTGTTGATGACGGGCTCCCCGCGCCTCGTGGATCGCGATGGCCTGCGCGAACTGCACCAGCGATTCCTCCCAGCGACCGCTCGCTCCCAGGAAATAGCCGTAGCGCTCCGCGGTGAACGCCTGGGCGGCGGGCTGGCCCTCGCGCACGGCGCGCTCCACAGCGCGGGTCAAGAGGGCCTCGTCGCGCGTGAGGCTTCCCTCCAGCGATTCCGCCAACGCGAACAGGTCACCGTCTCGAAGATCCGCGGCCAGCTCCA
>DASYTM010000199.1:0-15553 GCA_036002345.1 Candidatus Methylomirabilota bacterium
GATCGACTCCGCGAGGCCGGCGCGCAGGCGGCCGATGTGCGATTCGCGCAGCTCGCGCTCGCGCATGCGCATGAAGGGCCGCTGGTCGAGCACCTCCTGCGCGAGCATCTTGTCGTTGGCGGCGAAGGCCGCGATGGCCCGATCGAGATTCTTGGCAACCAGGCCGTGGAACTCCGTGATCTCGGCCCAGCCGGACTCCGAGAAGCGGCGCCCCTGGTAGAGCTTCTTGCGCGCCAGCTCCATGAGGTTCTTGTCCACGATGTCGCCGATGTTCTCGAGGTTGCCGATGAAGGAGATCAGGCCGATCTCCTTGCGCGACAGCTCTGGGCCCATGGCGTCGCGCCCGAGGCGGGCGAGAAACAGCTTGATCTCGCGCTCCAGGAAGTCGACCTGGTCGTCGCGCTTCTCGACCTCCTCCAGCAGGGCCTGGTGGTCGGAGCGGAAGACCACCACCGTGTCGCGCAGCATCCCCTGCACCACGTCGGCCATGCGCAGCGCCTCGCGGGTGGCCTGGCCGAGCGCCAGCGAGGGCTGGTCCAGCGCGCGCTCGTCGAGGTAGCGCGTGCGGAACGGCGTCTCGCCCTCCTGGTCGTCGGGCACGAGGGCTTCGATCGCGCGCGCGGCCAGCGGCGTGAAGGGCAGGAAGACGAGGCTGATGCCGAGGTTGAAGAAGGTGTGGGCGTTGGCGATCTGGCGCGCGGGATCGGCGGCGCTCGACGACACCATCGCCGTGAACGGGACGATGAACGGCAGCATGAGCGCGGCGCCGAGGAGCTTGAAGGCGATGTGGGCGACGGCCACGCGCTTGGCCTCGGCGGTGGCCCCCACCGCCGCCGTGAGCGCGGTGGCGCAGGTGCCGATGTTGGCGCCGAGCACGATCGGCACGGCGCCGTCGAGCCCGATCAGCCCCTGGCTCGCCAGCGCGATGGCCACGCCGAGGGTGGCCGCGGACGAGGCGACCAGCGCGCTGAACACCGCGGACACGAGGATGGCCATGACCGGGTTGCCGGCCACGGCCGCGATGAGCTCGATGGCCAGGCGGTTGTCCCGCAGCGGCGCCACGCCGTCGAGAATCGCCTTGAGGCCGAGGAACATCAGGCCGAGGCCCAGCACGGCCTGGCCGACGTCCTTGAGCGCGCGCCGGGCCAGGAACGTGATGGCGAAGCCGAGGCCGACGAGCAGCAGCGCGTAGTCCGTCACCTTGAACGCGATGAGCTGCACGGTGAAGGTCGTCCCGATGTCGGCGCCGAGGATGATCCCGAGCGTCTGGCGGAAGGTCATGAGCCCCGCCGAGACGAAGCCGATCAGCATCAGCGTGGTCGCCGCCGAGGACTGGATGATCGCGGTCACCGCGGCGCCGGAGGCGACGGCCACCAGGCGCCGGCGGGCCATGCCCGTGAGCAGGAAGCGCAGGCGGCCCCCCGCCGCGCGCTGCAGGCTGTCGCCGCTCAGGCGGATGCCGTAGAGCAGCAGCGCCATGCCGCCGAACAGCGCGACGAGGACCATCGTCACGGTGCGGGCTCCCCGGCCGCGAGGGAGGCGCGGGCGTGGGTCGCCGTGGCCAGCGCCCCCGGCAGGTGCGCGGTGTTGTTGAGCGAGACGAGCCGCGGCGGGCGGACGACGGTCAGCGAGGCGTTGTCCACGCGGAAGCGCCAGAGCGAGTTGTAGGGGCAGCCGAGGAGCGCGCACGCGTAGACGCTGATCACCCCGCCGTGGGCCACGACGAGCACGTCGTCGCCGTTGGGGTGCGCGGCGGCGATGCGGTCCATCGCGGCGCGCACACGGGCGCTGACCGCCTCGAGCGGCTCGGCGCCCGGCGGCGGGCAGTCCTGGGGCGCCAGGAGCCACGCGCGATAGGGATCCCCCTCGCGGCCGCGGACCTCGTCCACCGTGCAGCCTTCCCAGTCGCCGAGCGACAGCTCGCGCAGATCGTCCAGCGCGACCAGCGGCACGCCGGTGCCCGCCAGCGCGACCTCGGCTGTCTCACGCGCGCGGCGGAACGGGCTCACGTAGGCGGCGGCGAGGCGGCGGCTCCGCAGGGCGCGGCCGAGGGCTTCGGCCTGGGCCCGGCCGCGCTCGGAGAGCGCGATGTCGGTGTGGCCCTGGAAGCGCTTCTCGGCGTTCCAGACCGATTCGCCGTGGCGCGCGAGGAGGAGTCTCACCGGATCGACTCGCGCGCGGCGTCGAGACGCGCCAGCGTCTCCTCGCGTCCGAGCAGGGCCAGGACGTCGAAGATCGGCGGCGAGGCCGTGCGCCCGGTCACGGCCAGCCGCGTGAGCTGGGCGATGTCGCCGAGCTTCACGGTCATCGCGTCCGCCGTCGCGCGATAGAGCGCTTCCAGCGCAGGCGCCGTGAAGGGCTCGGCGCGGGCGAGCCGCTCGCGGAGCGCACCGAGCCGCTCGCGGCCCTCCGGCGTGAAGAGCTTCGCCGCGGCCCTGGGGTCGTACTCGCGCGGCCGCTCGAAGTAGAAGCGCCCGACCTCCACCAGCTCGGCCAGCGTCTTGCCCCGCTCGCGGAGCGTGTCGAGCATGCCCACGAAGCGCCGCGCGTCGGCGGGCGGCGTCAGCCCGGCCGCCGTCACGAACGGCGTCACCGCCGCCGCGAGCCGCGCGCCGTCGAGCGTCTTGATGTACTCGTGGTTCAGCCACTCGAGCTTGGTCTGGTCGAAGATCGCGCCGGACGACGAGACGTCCTTGATGTCGAAGCGCTCGATCAGCTCCGCGCGCGAGAAGATCTCCTGGTCACCGCTCGACCAGCCGAGCCGCGCCAGGTAGTTCACCAGCGCCTCGGGCAGGATCCCCGCCTCGCGGTACGCCTGCACGGACGTCGCGCCGTGGCGCTTGGAGAGCCGGGCGCGGTCGGCGCCCAGGATCATCGAGACGTGGGCGAAGGCGGGCACGGGATAGTCGAGCGCCTCGTAGCAGAGCACCTGCTTGGGCGTGTTCGAGAGGTGGTCGTTGCCACGGATGACGTGGCTGATGCCCATCGTGACGTCGTCCACCACCACGCAGAAGTTGTAGGTCGGCGTGCCGTCGCTGCGCACGAGGATCCAGTCGTCGAGCTGGCGGTGATCGAAGGTCACGGGGCCGTGGATCATGTCGTCCACGACCGTCGTGCCCTCGTCCGGAATGCGGAGCCGCAGCGCTCCCGTGGTGAGGCCGAGGTCGCGACAGCGCCCGGAGTAGCGGAACGTCTCCTTGCGCGCCTCGGCAGCCTTGCGCTCGGCATCGAGCTGCTCGGGCGAGCACGCGCAGTAGTACGCGCGGCCGGCCGCGACCAGGCGCTGCGCGTGCTCGCGATACAGGTCGAAGCGCTCGGTCTGCCGGTAGCCCGCCGCCGGCGGCCCCTCGTCCCAGTCGAGCTCGAGCCAGCGCATGGCGTCGAGGATGGCGCCGAGGTTTTCCTCCGTCGAGCGCGAACGGTCGGTGTCCTCGATGCGGAGGATGAACGCGCCGCCGTGGTGGCGCGCGTAGAGCCAGTTGAAGAGCGCGGTGCGCGCGCCGCCGACGTGGAGGTGACCGGTGGGGCTGGGGGCGAAGCGCACGCGAACCTTCGCGGGCATCGGCCTAGTACCGGTCGAAGAGCCGGCCCCACCCCGTGTCCGCGAAGGCGCGGATGCGCGCGCGGCCCACGGTCGGGTACCAGAGCAGGTCGTGGTAGACGTTCGAGGCGAACGGCGCCCACACCATGAGCGGCGAGTGCAGCAGCAGGCGCTTGAGCGGCTTGAGCGGACCGCGGCGGATGAGCTGGTCGCCCCAGATCACGAGGCTGCGGCTCGTCTTGAAGCCCATGTTGGTCGCCGCGGCGTCCACGTCGCCGACGATCTCGATGTCGCGCGGATCGGCCACGCCCAGCCCGCGCTCCTGGCACATCGCGAGATAGCGGATCGACAGCGGATCGAAGCCCATGATCTTCGCGGCAATGGCATCGATGGCCACCTGATCCTGGCCGGCCAGGATGAGATTGCCCACGCGCGGGATCATCGTGCGCGGCCCCGCGCCGTCGCCCATGACCGTTCCGTCCATGACCGCAAAGACGTTCGGGTGCAGCTCACGCTGCATGTACATGAGGTCGACCATCACCTCGTGGATGAACTCGTGGGCGTAGTGACGGACTTCCTTCAGGAGGCCGCCGAAAGAATTTTTGATCGCACCGGTCGTCGTCGTGTGTCCGTGGGTTTTGATTGTGCATTCATGGCATACGTTCTTGCCGATGAACATCTTCGGGATCTGGATTCCCTCGGGGAAGATCCGATTGAGCTTCAGCAACGGGCTCTTGAACGGGTACACCACCCACTCGACGCCAGGCAGCGGCGTGAACGTCATGCCGTGTCGCTTCAGCACCGGTTCCCACTTGTTGTTCCGGTACCCCTTCAGCGGGTCCGTGACGACCGTCTTGTTCTCCACGTGGAAGATCCGGCGCCGCTCGTAACCGTCTTCCACGAGCGTGTTGGCGACGCCGTCCACCTGCCACGGCTGGCTCGAGCACGCCGGGAAGTACTTCGTCCACGACAGGTTGAGCTTGACGATCAGGTCCTGGTCGCGCGGCAGGACCTGGTCGTACTTCACGAGGCGCATGAGGCGGCCGTAGTCGGCGACGACGGTTTCGGGGCGCGTGCGGAGGATGGCGACCTGACTCTTCACGACCGACTCATTTTACTCCACGCGCGTGCCGTAGATGATGAGCAGCACGGCCACGACCCAGCACACGGTGTTCACGAAGAGCGCGGTGTCGTTGAGGAAGAGCTCGGACGGGTTGCCGCCGAGCTGGCGCCGGTAGAGCAGGTAGAGGTAGCGGAAGATCCCGTAGAGGACGAACGGCAGCGTGGCGGGCAGGAGCTGGGTGTGGAACTTCGCCACCGTCTCCGGCGACATCGTGTACAGCGCGTAGGCCGTCACCGTGGAGGCCGTCACCACCGCGATCATCTGGTCCAGGAGCCCCGCGCTGTACTCGGCCAGGATCGGGCGGTGCCGCGCCGCCTCGGCCTCGAGGGTCAGGTACTCGTGGCGCCGCTTGCCCAGCGCCAGGAACAGCGCGATGAGGATCGTGCAGATCAAGAGCCACCCGGAGATGTCCACGTCGATGGCGAGCGTGCCCGCCAGCGCGCGCAGGACGAAGCCCACCGCCACCGTCAGCACGTCCACGATCACGATGTGCTTGAGCCACACGGAATAGGCGGCGAGCAGGACCACGTACGCGACGGCCACCAGCAGGAAGCCGAACGAGAGCCGCGCGGCCGCGACGAGCCCGACGGCGACCAGCGCGCCGGCCACGCCCAGCGCCGCGCGCACGGGCAGCCGCCCGGCGGCGATGGGGCGCTCGCGCTTCTTCGGGTGCACGCGGTCCTTCTCGCGGTCGGCCACGTCGTTGCAGAGGTAGATCGCGCCCGACAGCCCGCAGAAGATCGCGAACGCGGCCAGGGCCGGCCACACGTCGGGCGTGAACAGACGCTGGGCGAACACGAGCCCGGCGAAGACGAACAGGTTCTTGGCCCACTGCCGCGGGCGCAGCGAGACGAGGACGGCGCCCAGCATCCGCGCCTAGAGGCGGATCACGCGGCCCGTGTCGGGCACGCCCGCCGTGGCGTTGCGCGTGTCGATGACGAGCGGCGCCTCCCGCACGATGGCGGGCCAGTCGTAAGCCGCGTGCGCCGTGAGCACGAGCACGACGTCGAACTCCGCGGGCCGCACCTCCGGGCGCGACCCGAGCGTGGTCCCGGCGACGGCGAGGGTGGGCACGTGGGGGTCGTGGTAGGCCAGCCGCGCGCCCTTGGCGAGGAGCGTGGTGATGATCTCCAGCGCGGGCGAGTCCCGCGTGTCCGCGACGTTCGCCTTGTAGGCGACGCCCAGCACCAGCACGCGCGCGCCGCGCACGGCGCGGCCGCGCTCGTTGAGGGCGTCGGTCACGAGCGACACCACGTACTCCGGCATCCGGCGGTTGATCTCGTCGGCGAACGTGATGAAGCGCGGCTCGTAGCCCTCCAGCCGCACCTTCCACGAGAGGTAGTACGGGTCGGACGGCAGACAGTGCCCGCCGAGGCCCGGCCCCGGCCAGAAGGGCATGAAGCCGAAGGGCTTGGTGGCGGCCGCGCCGACGACTTCCCACACCGAGATGCCGAGCTTCCGGCACATGATGGCGAACTCGTTGACGAGGGCGATGTTCACCGAGCGGAACGTGTTCTCGAAGAGCTTGACCATCTCCGCCGTCTCGGGCCCCGACACGGGCACGACGCGCGGGGTGATGCGCGCGTAGAGGGCGGCCACGAGCTCGCGGCAGGCCGGGGTGAGGCCGCCGACCACCTTCGGGATGTCGCGCAGCGTCCACTGCTTGTTGCCCGGATCGATGCGCTCGGGCGAGAACGCGAGGAAGAAGTCGTCCCCGGCGGTGAGCCCGCGGGCCTCGAAGCGCGGCAGCAGGATCTCCTGCGTGGTGCCCGGGTACGTGGTGGACTCGAGCACCACGAGCTGGCCGGCGCGGATGATCGTCGCCACGGCGTCGGCGGCGGCCACGATGTAGGAGATGTCGGGCTCCTTCGACTTCCCGAGCGGCGTGGGCACGCAGATCACGATGGCGTCGGCGGCCTTGAGGGCGCCCACCTCGCCCGTCGCGGTCAGCCGTCCCCCCGTCACCTGGGCCTGGAGGATCGCCGCCGGCACGTCCTCGATGAACGAAGCGCCGGCGTTGACGCCCGCCACGCGGCGCGCGTCGGCGTCCACGCCGATCACGGTGGCGCCCGACTCCGCGAAGGCCACGGCGAGCGGCAGGCCGACGTAGCCGAGCCCGACCACGCCGACGGTCGGCCGGCCGGCCAGGCGCTCGGCGAGGCGCGCCGCCGCCGTCATCCGAGCGCCTCGCACGCCCGCCGCACGGCGTCGATCACGCCGCCCACCTCGGCGTCGGTCATCTCCGGGTAGCACGGCAGCGAGAGCACCTCGCGCGCGGCGCGATACGCCTCGGGCCAGCGCGCCTCGCCGTCCGTGGCGAAGAGGGGCTGGCCGGGCACCGCGAGGGGATAGTGCACGGCGGTGCCGACGCCCGCGTCGGCGAGGCGCTTGGCGAGCGCGTCGCGCTGCGCGTGGCGCACCGTGAAGAGGTGGTACACGTGCCGCGCGCCCGGACGCTCCACGGGCAGGCGCAGGGGGCACCCCGCGAGGCCCTCGCGGTAGCGCGCGGCGATGGCGCGCCGCCGCTCCTCCCACTCGGTGAGCCGCGCCAGCTTCACGCGCAGCAGCGCGGCCTGCAGCTCGTCGAGCCGGCTGCAGTAGCCGAGCTCCACGTGGTGGTAGCGGCCCGCGTCGCCGTGGTGGCGCAGGCGGCGCACGCGCTCGGCGACGTCGGCGCGCGTGGTGACGAGCATGCCCGCGTCGCCGCACGCGCCGAGGTTCTTGGTGGGATAGAAGGACAGGCACGCGGCGTCGCCCCACGAGCCAAGCGGCCGCCCCTGCCAGCTTCCGCCCACCGCCTGCGCGTTGTCCTCCAGCACGGCGATCCCGCGCTGGCGCGCGAACACCGTGAGCCGGTCGATCGCCGCCGGGTGCCCGTAGAGGTGCACGGGCATGATCACCTTCGTGCGCGGCGTGAGCGCGCGCGCCGCCGCGTCGGGGTCCATGGTGAGCGTGTCGGGCTCGACGTCGACGAAGACGGGGGTGGCGCCGGTCATGACGATGGTGGTGGCGGAGGCCACGAAGGAGAACGCCGGCGTGAGCACCTCGTCGCCGCGGCCCACGCCGAGCGCGGCGAGGGCCAGGCGCAGCGCGTCCGTGCCCGAGCCGACGCCGACGGCGTGGGGCGTGCCGCACACGCGCGCCAGCTCGGTCTCCAGCGCCCGGCCCTCGGGTCCGAGGACGAACTGGCTCGAGTCGATCACGCGGGCGGCCGCCGCCATCAGCTCGGCGCGGAGGACCGCGTGCTGGCGCGTCAGATCGAGGAAGGGAATGGTCACTTGGAGCGCCCCGACTCCAGCGCGCCCAGGCCCACGCGCGTGCTGATGGGGCCGCCGACGCCGAGCAGGTTGAGGGTGAAGCGCACCTCGTCGTCGCGCTGGGTGCGGTTGATGTATTCGACGGCCAGCGCCCAGCACTGCCAGTGCAGCTCCACGGCCACGCGGTTCTCCACGAAGGTGGACGTGAAGAGGTCCCAGTTGATGCTGGCGCGGGTGCTGAGCCACGCCACCGGGTTCAACACGAGGCCGGCCTGGAGGAACGTGATGTCCGCGGGATCGCTGTAGCGCACGCCGAGGCTCACGCTGCCGCGCGGGATGTCGGAGGTGAGGTCCGCCGTCACCGACGGGAAGTCCCCCGCGCGCGGATCGTAGGTGAGGTCGCTGCGGAAGCGCGCGCTCGGCGTGGGGGCGACGATGAGGGTGGCGAAGGCGTCGTCCCAGCGGTCGTTGCGCTGGTCGTAGGCGTGGCCGAGGGTGAGCCGGAAGAGCTCCCAGCGGACGGGCTCGGCGTTGGCGAGGGCGATGGTGCGGCCGCGGATCCGGTTGGTCAGCGAGTACTCGATCCGGCTCGTGTCCTGGATCGAGTCGAGCGTCGGCGTCCACTGCGGCAGCCGGTCCTGGCCCTTGCCCGTGATCCACGTGTAGTTCACGCGCGGCTCGATCGTGTGCAGCATGGCGTCGATGTTCCACGTCCCGCCCGTCTGGAACACGCGCGAGACCTTCGTCTCCACGTCGGCGCCCGCCTCGAAGAGCCGGCGCAGCCGCGTGTCGTCGTTGGTGACCTCGATGGGGCCCGACACGCCGCGCACGGTGCGGGATCCGATCACGGTGCGATCGTAGGCGGTGAGGCGTCCGCCCACGAACGGGGTCAGGGTGAGGACGTCGAGGGGGATGGGCCGCGACACGCGTGGATGGATGTCGACGCGGCTGCCGTCGGAGCCGACGTCGCGCACGAAGCGCACGGCGCTGCCCTCGAACTGCCACAGCATCCCCTTCACGTCGTGCAGCGGCTGCGGCGTGCCGACGAGGCGGATGTCGGGCAGGCGATGGAGCTCGACGGGGCGCCGCGTGGTGAGGTCCTGGTAGAAGAACAGGTCACCCACGAGGTTCCACGTGTCCCAGCTGCGCGTG
Organism: Candidatus Methylomirabilota bacterium; assembly: GCA_036002345.1. Lineage (GTDB taxonomy): Bacteria > Methylomirabilota > Methylomirabilia > Rokubacteriales > CSP1-6 > AR12. The sequence goes on from DASYTM010000199.1 coordinate 9,074, forward strand.
AGGAAGATGTTGGACTCCACGCGCTGCGAGCTTCGCTGGTAGAGGTCGTCGCCGTAGTCGGCGAGGACCTTGTCGTCGGAGACGCCGGTGACGTCCACCTTGAGCCAGGTGCGCGGGGCGAGCACCCAGTCCTGGCGCGTGGTGCCGACGAAGCGCGACGCATCGTTCTTGCCCGATTCCTGCATGAAGAAGGCGCCGAACCGTCCGCGCTGGTTCTCGGGCAGGATGTAGCGGTACTCGGCGTTGAAGCCCTCGCCGAGCCGCGTGTAGGCGAGCGGCGAGAACGTCGCGTCCTGGCTGTCGTCGATGGCCCAGAAGAACGGGAACTCCGCGTAGGCGCCCTTGCGCGTCGAGTAGCCGAACTTCGGGAAGAGGAAGCCCGTCTGGCGCTCGCGCCGGATGGCCGCCGCGAAGAACGGTACGAACGGGATGAGGGGCACGTTGCGCACCCAGAACGACGCGTCCGTGCCGTAGAGGAACTCGTTGAGGTCGGCGGTGGCGGAGCCGAACTTGAACGACCAGTCGGGCGGATCGCCGTCGCAGGTGGTGAAGACGCCCTTCGTCACGCGGTAGAGGCTCTCGCCGAGCCGCTCCATCTTCTCGCCGCCGAGGCGGTAGTACGGCGCCGCGCGCGCCTGCGCCTGGTACACGACCCCCGTCCCCGTCTTCGTGTTGAACTCGACGCGCTGCCCGGTCAGCTGGTCCTCGCCGTCGTAGAAGACCACGCGGCCCTGCGCGACGGCGTCGCCGGTGGCGCGATTGAGCTCGATGCGATCGGCCATGAGGCGCGCCGCGCCCTTGGTGAGCTCGACGTTGCCCGTGGCGACGAGAAGGTTGTCGGCCCCGATCTGCTCCATCTGGTCGGCGACGATCGTCACGTCACCGCCGGCGGTCCGCACCGTGACCGGCGCCTGGGGCGCCTGCGCGCCGGCCGGCGCCGCGGCGGCCAGGGCCGTCAGGAAGAGCGCCGCCCCCACGGTGGGAGCGAAACGACCGCGGAATCGCGTGCTCAAGTGTCTTCCAAGTCCTCGTCAGATAAGGAGGTCCATGCTATCAGCGGGCTTTTCAATCGGGCAAGGTTTATCGCCGCCCGTCGCGCGCTTGTACACGTCACCGATCAACGAGAGCGAGCCCGCGACACAAAGGATGGGGGTCCGAGGCTCCCGCGCGGCGAGGGCTAGTGCCTCCTCGGCGTTTGCCGCGAGCTCGACGGCCGCGCCGGCGGGCGCGGCCGCGCTCAACGCCTCCGGCCGCGCGGCGCGCGGGCTCGAGGACGCGGTCAGGATCACCCGCCGCGCGCGCGGGACCAGCGCGCCGAGCATGCCGGCGGCGTCCTTGTCGGCGAGCGCGCCGAAGACGAGCGTGAGCGGCGTGTCGCCGAACCACTCCGCGAGCGAGGCCGCGAGCGCGCGGGCGCCGGCGGGATTGTGCGCGCCGTCGAGCACCACGGTGCGGCCGCCCGCGCGGAACACCTCGAAGCGGCCCGGCCAGCGCGCGCGAGCGAGCCCCTCGCGCACGGCGGCGTCGCTCACGCCGAGCGCCCGCGCCGCCGTCACCGCGACCAGCGCGTTGGACGGCTGGAACGCGCCGAGCATCGGCAGCCGCAGCCCCTCGAGCCGCCAGCCCGGCCCCGCGCAGTCGAGCGTCTGGCCGTCGAGGTCGCGCGCCACCGCGCGCACGTGGAGATCGCGCCCCTCCAGGAGCAGCGGGACACCGGCGGCCGCCGCGCGAGCCAGGAGCACGTCGCGGGCCTCCGGCGCCTGCGCCGCGGAGACGGCCACGCCCGCGCGGATGATCGCGGCCTTCTCCGCGGCGATGGCGGCCAGCGTGTCGCCGAGCACCTCCTGGTGATCGAGGTCGATGCGCGCGAGCGCCGTCAGCGCCGGCGTGCCCACCGTGGTGGCGTCGAGGCGTCCGCCGAGCCCGACCTCCAGCACCGCGACGTCCACCGCTTCGCGCGCGAAGTGGTCGAGGGCGAGCGCGGTGGTGGCCTCGAACATCGTGGCGTCGAGCCGCGCCACCAGCGTGGCGATCGCGTCGAAGCCGTCGGCGACGTCGTCCTCGGGGATGGCGGCGGCGTCCACGCGGACGCGCTCGCGGAACGACACCAGGTGGGGCGAGGTGTAGAGCCCGACGCGGCGGCCGTCGGCGCGCAGCGCGGCCGCCAGCATCGCGGCCACCGAGCCCTTGCCGTTGGTGCCGCCCACCTGCACCAGCGCGTAGCGCCGCTCCGGGTGGCCGAGGGCCTCCAGCAGCGTCTCGATGCGCTCGAGCCCGGGACGCATCCCCGCGTGCTCCCCGCCGCGCAGCGCGAGGAGCCGGGCGACCGCCTCGGCGTAGGTCATGCGGATTCGGTCGGCGGCTCGGTCGGCTGGTCGGCGAAGAAGGCGAGCAGGCGGCGCAGCGTGTCCTTGAGGTCGCGGCGCTCCACGACGAGGTCCAGCTGGCCGTGCTCGAGCAGGAACTCGGAGCGCTGGAAGCCCTCGGGCAGCGGCTGGCGGATCGTCTCGGCGATGACGCGGGGCCCGGCGAAGCCGATGAGCGCGCGCGGCTCGGCGAGAATGACGTCGCCCAGCATCGCGAACGATGCGGTGACGCCGCCGGTGGTCGGATCCGTCAGCACCGACAGGTACGGCAGCCCCGCCGAAGCGAGGCGCTCCAGCGCCGCCGAGGTCTTGGCCATCTGCATCAGCGAGAGGATGCCTTCCTGCATGCGCGCGCCGCCGGAGGCGGACACGATGATCACGGGCAGGTGCTTGTCGACGGCGAGCTCGATGGCGCGCGTGAGCTTCTCGCCGACCACCGAGCCCATGCTGCCGCCCAGGTAGTCGAACTCGAACACGCACAGCACGGTCGGGAAGCCGCCGATGCGCGCGATCCCCGTGACCACCGCCTCTTCCAGCGCCGTCTTCGCACGGGCGGCTTTCACGCGGTCGCGATAGCGCTTGGAGTCCTTGAAGCCGAGGGGGTCGCCGGGCGTCAGCCCCGTCTGGCGCTCCTCGAACGAGCCGGCGTCGGCGAGGAGCCCGATGCGCTCGCGCGAGCCGATGCGGAACGGATAGCGGCACTTCGGGCACACGCGGCCGCCGCGCTCGACCTCGGCGCGGTAGACGATCTCCTTGCAGGAGTCGCACTTGATCCACAGGCCCTCGGCGATGTTGACCTTCTTCGGCGTTCCCGCCGTCTCCTCGGGCTGCCGTCGAAACCACGCCATCAGGACACCCGCAGCGGCGCCTTGAGGGCGCCGATGAACTCGCCGACCTTGTCGACGAGGGCGGCGGTGCCGGCGTGCTGCTCGACGGCGCGCACGATCGCCGAGCCGACGGCCACGCCGTCGGCGATCTGCCCGACCGCGGCCACCTGCTCGGGCGTCGAGACGCCGAAGCCGACGCACACGGGCTTGGTGCTCACGAGGCGGAGCGTGCGCACGTGGGCGCCGAGGTCCTTGGGCAGCTCGCGCCGCGCGCCGGTGACGCCGGTCACCGAGACGAGATAGACGAAGCCGCGCGAGACCCGGGCGATCATCCGCACGCGCGCGGGCGTGGAGGTCGGCGCCACGAGCTGGACCATGTCGAGGCCGGCCGGGTCCGCCTCCGCGCGCAGCGGCGCCGACTCCTCGTAGGGCAGGTCGGGCACGATCACGCCGTCGGCGCCCGCGTCCACCGCCGTGCGCGCGAAGGCCTTGAGGCCGAACGCGAGCACGGGGTTGTAGTGGCTCATGAGCACGAGCGGCACCCTCACCTGGGCACGCAGGCTCGACACCATCTCGAGCACCCGCGGCAGCGACGTGCCCGCGGCCAGCGCGCGCACGCCGGCGCGCTGGATCACCGGGCCGTCGGCGAGCGGGTCGGAGAACGGCACGCCGAGCTCGATCACGTCGGCCCCGCGGCGCTCCGCCTCGACGACGAGGCGCCGCGTCTCGGCGAGCGACGGGTCGCCGGCCATGAAATAAACCACGAGCGCCCGCTCGCCGCGCGCGCGGAGCTCTTGGAACGTCCGGTCCAACCGACTTGTTGTAGCGGGTGCCGCCAAGCCGGCTCGAGCCGAGGGTGGCCTGTTCGAGGTGCGGGCCGGCGTCATCCGACCTCCATGCCGAGGCCCTTGGCGACGACGTGCACGTCCTTGTCGCCGCGGCCGGAGAGTCCCACCACGATCGTCTTGGATTTCGGCAGGGTCTTTGCCAGCCGCATGGCATGGGCGACGGCATGCGCCGATTCCAGCGCGGGCATGATGCCCTCGAGCCGCGTGAGCGCCTGGAATCCCTCGAGCGCCTCCTCGTCGGTGATCGCCACGAACTCGAAGCGGCCCGCGTCCCGATAGTACGCGTGCTCGGGGCCGACGCCGGGATAATCGAGGCCCGCCGAGATCGAGTGCGCGACCGCCACCTGCCCGTCGTCGTTCTGGAGCAGGTAGCTCATCGAGCCGTGGAGCACGCCGACGGCCCCCGCGCTCATCGAGGCACCGTGCTTGCCGGAGGCGAGCCCGCTGCCGCCCGGCTCCACGCCCACGATCCGCACGCGGCGGTCGCCGATGAACGGGTGGAAGAGCCCGATGGCGTTCGAGCCGCCGCCCACGCAGGCAACGAGGACGTCGGGCAGCCTGCCGATCGCGCGCCGCGCTTGCGACCGCGCTTCCTTCCCGATGACGGTGTGGAAGTCGCGCACCATCATCGGGTACGGGTGCGGGCCGAGCGCCGAGCCGAGCAGATAGTACGTCGTCCGCACGTTCGTGACCCAGTCGCGCAGCGCCTCGTTCACCGCGTCCTTGAGCGTCTTGCTCCCCGACTCCACTGGAATCACCTTGGCGCCGAGCAGGCGCATGCGGAACACGTTGAGTGCCTGGCGCTCCACGTCCTCCGCGCCCATGTAGACCTCGCACTCGAGGTCGAGCAGCGCCGCCGCGGTCGCGGTGGCCACGCCGTGCTGGCCCGCGCCCGTCTCGGCGATGACGCGTTTCTTCTTCATGCGCTGGGCGAGCAGCGCCTGGCCGAGCACGTTGTTCACCTTGTGGGCGCCGGTGTGGCAGAGATCCTCGCGCTTGAGCCAGATGCGCGCGCCGCCGCAGTGCTCGCTGAGCCGCGCCGCGTGGTAGAGCGGCGTGGGGCGCCCGGCGTAGTCGGCGAGCAGCGAGGCGAACCGGCGCCGGAAGGCGCGGTCGCGGCGGGCGGTCGCGTAGGCCTTCTCCAATTCGATGAGCGGCGCCATCAGCGTCTCCGGCACGAAGCGCCCGCCGAATTTCCCGAAGTGGCCCTGCGCGTCGGGCAGCCGTGTCACCGGACCGCCTTCGCCTGGTCGATGAAGCGCCGCACCTTGGCCGGATCCTTCCTGCCCGGGCTCGCCTCCACGCCGGAGTTCACGTCCACCGCGTGCGGGCGGACGACCTCCACCGCCTTCGCCACGTTCTCGGGCGTCAGCCCGCCCGAGAGCACGATGTGCGGCCGGGAGCCGGGTGGCGCCATCGCGCCCATCAGCTTGATCGAGCGCCACTCGATCGGCTCGCGCGACTCGCCCTCCTCGCTCCAGCGCGCCTGGCTGTCGAAGAGGATGGCCGCGGCGATCTTGCGCCACGCCAGCGCGACGAGCCGGTCGCCCAGCTTGTATTCCGGCATGCCCTCGAGCGTCGTCGCCGGCGGCAGCTTGACGGTCTTGATCACGGGGACGGGCGCACCCTCCCAGTCCTCGGCCTTCTCGTCGCCGTGGAGCTGGATGGCGCGGAGCCCGCACGCCTCGACGACGGCCTTCACGTGGCCGGCCGGGTGGTCCCAGAAGACCCCGACCGGCGTCACGAACGGCGGCAGCGCGCGGACGATGGACCGCACCTGCTCGGGCGTGACGAAGCGCGGCGTCTTCTCCACGAAGATGAAGCCCAGCGCGTCCGCGCCCGCCTGCACGGCCATCCGCGCGTCGTCGAGGTTCGTGATGCCGCAGATCTTCACGCGCGTCATGCGAGCTGGAGCTCCCGCACCTTGGCCCCCACGTCGCCGGCCTTCACGAGGCCTTCGCCGACGAGCACGGCGTGGGCGCCCGCCGTCACCACGCGGCGCACGTCGGCGCCCGTGAAGAACCCGCTCTCGCTCACGACGATCGGTCCCGGCGGGATCTGCGGCAGCAGCGACAGCGTGGTCTCCAGCTTCGTCTCGAACGTGGCCAGGTCGCGGTTGTTGATGCCGATGATCCGCGCGCCGGCGCCGAGCGCCGTCTCCAGCTCGGCCTCGGTGTGGACCTCCACGAGGGCGGCGAGGCCGAGCCCCTTGGCGGCGGCGGCGAGGTCGCGCACCTGCGCGGGCTCGAGGATCGACACGATGAGCAGCACCGCGTCCGCGCCCGCCGCGCGCGCCTCCCAGAGCTGGTACTCGTCCAGCGTGAAGTCCTTCCGCAAGAGCGGCACGTCGACGGCGGCGCGGACCGCGGAGAGATCGTCGAGGCTGCCACGGAAGTACTTCGCGTCGGTGAGGACGGAGATGGCGTCCACGCCGTGGCG
>DASYTM010000200.1:0-25223 GCA_036002345.1 Candidatus Methylomirabilota bacterium
ATCCTGTGGCTCTCGCCGCTCCTCTACGCCTTCTGGGCGGCGTTCCACCCGCCCGAGTTCGCCACCACCTTCCAGCCGCTGGCGCCGCTCACCCTCGCCAACTTCGAGAAGGCCTGGGGCTACGCGCCCTTCCCGCGCCACTTCCTGAACACCGTGATCCTGGTGACCATGATCCTCGGCGCCCAGCTCGTCCTCTGCACGCTGGCCGGCTTCGCCTTCGCGCGCTTCGACTTCGCCGGCCGCGACATCGCCTTCGCGCTCGTGCTGGTGCAGCTCATGATCATGCCCGAGGTGCTGATCGTCGAGAACTACCGCACCATGAACCGCCTCGGCCTGGTGGACACCATCGTGGCCATCGGGCTCCCGTACATGGCCTCCGCCTTCGGCATCTTCCTCTTGCGCCAGACCTTCAAGACGGTGCCCAAGGAATTGGACGAGGCCGCGCGCGTGGAGGGCGCGGGCGCGCTCGGCACGCTCTGGAAGGTCTACGTGCCCCTCGCCCGGCCGGTCTACGTGGCCTACGCGCTCGTCTCGGTCTCCTACCACTGGAACAACTTCCTCTGGCCGCTCATCGTCACCAACTCCGTGACGTCGCGGCCGCTGACCGTCGGCCTCCAGGTGTTCTCGTCCACCGACCAGGGCGTGGACTGGTCCATCATCACCGCGGCCACCCTGCTCACCTCCGCCCCGCTCCTCGCCGCCTTCCTCCTCTTCCAGCGCCAGTTCGTGCAGTCCTTCATGCGCGCGGGGATCCGCTAGCACCTGGGGTAGAGTGGAACGATGCAGATGACCGCGACGCGCCTCGGCGTCGGCGAGCCCGCGCCGCTGTTCGCGCTGCCCTCGATCCAGGGGGTCATGGTCGACCTCGCCGCCTACCGCGGCCGCCTCAACGTGGTGGTCTGGCTCTCCCGCGGGTTCACGTGCCCGTTCTGCCTCCTGTACATGGACGGAATCCGCGCAGGCTACGAGCAGCTCACCGCGACGGGCACGGAGGTCATCCAGATCGCGCCGAACCTCCTCGATAGCGCGCGCGAGTTCTTCGCGGGCGCGCCCGCGCCCTTTCCCTTCGTGTGCGATCCCGACAAGCGGCTCTACGCCATGTACGGGCTCGGCGACCGCGGCGCGCTCGACGCCACGAAGACGGCGGTCGTCAGCTTCTCGCGCGCGCTCGCGCAGGGCGACGGCGGCACGTGGACGCGCGGGGCGTGGCTCGACGTGATCAATCGCAATTTCGTGCGCCGCCTGCACCACCACGCCATGACCGCGCTCGAGCAGGGCGTCTTCCTCGTGGACCGGCAGGGCGTCATCCGCTACGTGTCGGTCGTCGGCCCCGTCGATCCCGTGCCCGACGGCGGGGAGCTCACGGCCCTCGTGGGCCGGCACTGCGACCCGGTGCCGTCGACGTGAGCCTCGCCGAGCGGCTCACGCGCCTGGGCGAGCTGCTCGTGACGATGTCCGGCTCGCCGGTGCCCACGCATCTGTTCCAGACGCTCGCCGACCACGCGGCCGGCCCGCTGCCGAACGACTACCTGGCGCTCTGCCTCAACGACGTGGAGCAGGGCGGCTACCTCGTGCACTCGCTCGCGGCCCTGCCGGACCGCAGCGCGCTCGTCCCGCGCGTCTTCGGCGCCGGCGAGGGCCTGGCCGGGCGCGCCATGCGCACGGGCCAGTCGTGCGTCGTCGCCGACCTCGGCGCCGCCGACGGCGCCGTTCCCGACCTCGAGGGCGCGCTGGCGCGCGCCGGGCTCGCCGCCGCGCTGGTGGTGCCGGTGCGCCGCGGCCTCGAGATGCTCGGCGCGCTGTTCTTCGCGAGCCGCGCGCGTGACGCCTACGGCGCGGAGGACGTCCAGATCGCGACGCTGCTCGCGAGCGGGCTCTCGGCGGCGCTCGAGACGTCGCGGGCCTACCAGGCGCTGGCCGACGAGCGCAGCACGCTGGCCGCCGTCCTCGGCAGCACCGCCGACGCCGTGCTGATGGTGAACCCCGACGGCGTGGTGCTCCTGGCCAATCCCGCCGTGCGCGGGATGCTCGGCCTTCAGCCCGAGGCCCTGCTCGGCCGGACCCTCGGCGAGGGAGTCGAGAACCAGGCGCTGCGCAGCCTCTTCGCCGCGCCGCCCGCGCATCCCGTCGAGCTGGTCCTCGCCGACGGGCGCACCGCGCAGGCCACCGTGGTCCCCGTCGTCACCCCGTACGGCGAGACCGTGGGGGCCGCCGCCGTCCTGCGCGACATCACGCTGCTCAAGAACCTCCAGGCGATGAAGGACGACTTCGTGCAGGCGGTGTCGCACGATCTCAAGAGCCCGATCTCGGCCATCGCGGGGCTCGCCTACCTGCTCGCCCAGGAGCGCACCGACGACGCGCTCCACCAGGAGCGCGTGGACCGCATTCGCGCTACCACGCAGGCGATGTCGGAGCTCGTCACCGATCTCCTCGACCTCGGCCGCATCGAGGCGGGGCTCGATCCCGCCACCGAGCGCGACGACCTCGTGCCGCTGATCGCGGCCGCGGTGACGACGCTCGCCCACGACGCGGACGCGAAGCGGATCGCGCTCGACACGAGCCTGCCCAAGGAGGCCTGGCTCCGCCTGTCGGCGGCCCGCCTGCGCCAGGCGCTGCTCAACCTCGTGGGCAACGCGATCAAGTACACGCCGCCGGGTGGCCGCGTGCGCGTGACCCTGACCGTCTCGGAGGCGAGCGACACCGCGACCGTCGCCGTGAGCGATACGGGCCACGGCATTCCCGCCGCCGATCTGCCGCACGTGTTCGACAAGTTCTACCGCGTGAAGAGCCGCGCCACGGCCGACACGCCCGGCACCGGCCTCGGGCTGGCCATCGTGAAGAGCATCATGGACATGCACCGCGGCCGCGTGCGCGTCGAGAGCACCGAGGCCGCCGGCAGCACCTTCTTCGTCGACCTGCCCCTGGGCGACCGCTAGTCTCCTGAAACCGCTGGCAATCCGCGCCCGGCGGGCCGGCTCTTGATATAGTGTCTGCGACACACTATATTGGTGTTGGAGAGACACACTAGGAGGTGCGCCATGCTGAGCGTGCGGTTCATGAAGGCGCCACCGACGACCTACGTGCTGCACTTCGTGAACGGCCGGATCCGCCGGGAGGGCGCCGGTCTGTCGTTCTTCTACTGGGCTCCCGGCGCGACGATCGTGGCCGTGCCCGTGGGCAGCGCCGACGCGCCCTTCGCCTTCCAGGAGGCCACGGCGGACTTCCAGGCGGTGGCCATCCAGGGCCAGGTGACCTACCGCGTGACCGATCCGCGGCGGCTGGCCGCCGTGCTCGACCTGAGCCTCGCTCCCAACGGCCGCTATCGCTCGGACGACTACCAGAAGCTGCCCGAGCGCATCGTGCACGCCACGCAGATGCTCACGCGCGCGGAGACCCAGCGCCTCACGCTGGCCGCGGCGTTGACGGATGCCACCGGCCTCGGCGCGCGCGTGCTCGCGAGCCTGCGCGCGGCGGACGCCGTGGTCCAGCTCGGCGTGGAGATCCTGGGGCTCGCCGTCCTCGCGGTGCGCCCGACGCCGGAGAGCGCCAAGGCCCTGGAGGCGGAGGCGCGCGAGGCGCTGCAGCGCCGCTCGGACGAGGCGATCTACGAGCGCCGCAACGCCGCCGTCGCGCAGGAGCGGCGCATCAAGGAATCCGAGCTCCAGACCGAGATCGCACTGGAGGAGCGGCGCGCCCGGCTACTGGACGAGCGCGTCGCCAACGACCGGAGGGAGGCCGAGAGCCGCGCGTTCGCCCTCGAGACCACGCTGGCGCCCGTGCGGACCATGGACTGGCGGATGCTGATGGCGCTCCGCGGCGGTGACTCCGCGACGACGATCGCGCTGGCCTTCCAGGAGCTGGCCGCCAACGCCGGGCGCATCGGCGAGCTCAACATCTCGCCCGACCTGCTACGCACGCTCGTGTCGGGCAAGAGGTAGTGCGAGTCGCAGGACGTCGCGGGGCCGTAGTGCGAGCCGCAGCCGAAGGCGAGGCGAGTCTGCGTGAGCCCCCGCCGTCCGAGACGAGCCTATGAAACGGAGGCGATGACCATGGCGGGCTTCGACACGGTCGTCGTGGTGACGCGCAAGACGCGGCTCGCGGAGCTGATCGAGCGCTTCAACACGCGCGCCCAGGCGAAGTTCTACATCGAGCACGCGGGCGGCGAGTTTGGCGAGTACGAGGCCGAGGACGCCGCCTACCGCCGCGCGCTGGAGATCGTCCGGCGCGCGGTGGAGGTTGGGCTCAAGATCCAGGTGCTCGACCGCGAGCTGGTGCCGTCGTACGCGTTCCTGCCGTCGGACGTCGTGGTGACGCTCGGCCAGGACGGGCTCGTCGCGAACGTCGCGAAGTACGCGGCGGGGCAGCCGATCGTCGCCGTCAACCCGGACCCGGCGCGCTTCGACGGCATCCTCCTGCCGTTCCTCCCCGAGGGCGCGGGCGGAGCGCTCGCCCGCACCCTCGAGGGACGGCAGCCGATGCGCCCGGTGACGCTGGCGGAGGCGCGGCTGGCCGACGGCCAGCGATTGCTGGCGTTCAACGATCTCTTCATCGGCGCGCGCACGCACGTCTCCGCGCGCTACCGGCTGCGCTGGAAGTCCGCGGAGGAGGCGCAGTCCTCGAGCGGCGTGCTCGTGGCCACGGGCGCGGGCAGCACCGGCTGGCTGTCGTCCGTGTTCCAGATGGCCTCCGGCATGGCGACGTGGGCGGGCGGCGTGCCGCTGCGGCCGCTGCGCTTGCCCTGGGAGGACCCGCGGCTCGTCTTCGTGGTGCGCGAGCCGTTCGTCAGCCGGCACTCGGCGGCGACGATCGTGACCGACGTGATCTCGCCCGGCGAGCACCTCGTGCTCGAGTCGTCGATGCCGGCGGGCGGCGTGATCTTCAGCGACGGCATCGAGGCCGACCACCTCGCGTTCAACTCGGGCGCGACGGTGACGGTCGGCGCGGCCGCGGAGGCGGCGCACCTCGTGGTAGCGTGACGCGGTGGCGATCCGGGTCACCGTCGACGTGGTCGTGTTCACGATCCGCGACGGCGCGCTGCACGTGCTGCTCGTGCGGCGCGCCGCGCCGCCCTTCGCGGGCCGCTACGCCATCCCCGGCGGGTTCGTGCACGAGGACGAGTCGCTGGAGGCCGCGGCACGACGCGAGCTGGCCGAGGAGACCGGCGTGCGCGACGTCTACCTGGAGCAGCTCTACACGTTCGGCGACCCCGGCCGCGATCCGCGCGGCCGCGTCATCACCGTCGCCTACTTCGCCCTGATCGCCTCCGACGACGTGCCGCTGCAGGCCGGCACCGACGCCGCCGAAGCGCGCTGGTTCCCGGTGGCGTCGCGGCCGGCCCTCGCCTTCGACCACGGCAAGATCCTGGACGTGGCGCTGGAGCGGCTGCGCAACAAGCTCGAGTACACGACGGTGGGCTTCCAGCTCCTGTCCGCGAAGTTCACGCTGACCGAGCTGCAGGCGGTTTACGAGGCCATCCTGGACCGACGGTTGGACAAGCGCAATTTCCGCCGCAAGATCGACCTCCTCGGGATCGTCACCCCGCTGCGGGAGCATCGGCGGACCGGGCGCAAGCCCGCCCGCCTCTATCGGTTTTCGGCCACCCGCTTCGAAAAATTGAAAGATCGGGGTATCATCTTCCCGTTTTGACCCAGACCATCCACGTCAATCGCCGTGCCCACGAGCGTTTCCCCGTCTCGTGGCCGATCCGCCTCATGCTCCAGGAGGCGCTGCTGGTCGGCCGCGTGGTGGACGTCAGCGAGCAGGGGTTGTGCGTGCTGACGGCGCCCACGGGCGCGCTGAAGCAGGGTCTCTCGTGCCGCATCGAGATGGTGCTGAGCGAGATCCAGACCGTCACGTGCAACGCCGAAGTGCGGCACGTGACGGACGCGCTCGTGGGGCTCCGCACCTCCGAGCGCTTCAAGTTCAGCTAGTCCTGGCCTAGGTCAGTACCGCCGTCTTCTTGCGCTCGATGAGGGCGAAGTCGATGGCCGCGCCCAGGCCGGGGCCCTCGAAGGCGTGCACGAGTCCCTGCCGGTCCACCTCGATGTCCTGCGCGAGCCCGTACTTCTGCGCCCCCGCCGGCAGCAGCACCTCGAAGAACTCGCAATTCTTGATGGCCATGATCACGTGGAGGTTCGCCACGTTGTTGAGCGAGTTGCCGCCGTGGTGGACCTCGTAGTTCATGTGGAAGGCCTCGGCGAGGTGCGCGGCCTTGACGAGCGCCGTGAGGCCGCCCTTCACCGCCACGTCGCCGCGCAGGTAGTCGGTGGCTTGCTGCGTCAGCCACGGCGCGTACGCCGTGAGCCCGCCCGGCGTGTACTCCGTGGCGAGGATCGGGATGGCCAGGTGCTGCTTGAGCTTCACGTACGACAGGAGATCGTCGTCGGCGAGCGGATCCTCGTACCAGTAGAAGCCGAGCGCCTCGGCGACCTTGCCGACGCGCAGCGCCTCCGGGTACTGATACGCCCACGTCGAGTCCAGCATCACCGTGAAGCCGTCGCCGACGCTCTTTCGCACGGCGCGGCACACCTCGATGTCCACGGCGGGGTCGGTGGGCGGATGGATCTTGTAGGCCGTCCAGCCCTCGCTCTTGAAGCGCGCCGCCTCCTCCGCGTACGCCTCCTTCGACGGCAGCACCGCGGACGACGCGTAGGCGGGCACGCTGGCGCGGTAGGAGCCGAGGAGGCGGTGGATCGGCAGGCCCGCGATCTTGCCGGCGAGATCCCAGAGCGCGATGTCCATCGCGCCGATCGCGCGGAAGGTCGTGTTCCGGTTCTTCTGCCACATGGCCTGATAGAGTCGCTCGCGCTCGAGCGGATCCTGGCCCATGACGAGCGGCTTGAGGTAGTGGATCAGCGACTGGCCGTCCATGTGCGCGCCGCGCATGGCCGAGCCGAGGAACGCATGGCCCTCGAGGCCCTGGTCGGTGACGATCGTCACGAGGCCGAGCTGGCTCGCGCCGCTGAACCGGCCCGTGTGGCGGCCGTAGGTCGTGGCGGGGATGTCGTCCCAGCCGAACAGCGTGAGGCGGACGTCGGTGATCTTCATGGTGGGCCGGATGCTACCATGCGCCGGAACGCCACGACCGGGAGGACGTCATGCCGCCGAAGCCGCTGCCCACCGAGAAGGAAGTGAAGGCCTGGATCCGCGAGCGCCGCAACTGGGGACGCTGGGGCAAGGACGACGAGAAGGGCGTGATCAACCTGATCACGCCCGCCAAGCGCGTGGCCGCGGCGCGGCTCGTGAAGAGCGGCCGCAGCGTGTCGCTGAGCCGCCCGTTCCCGAAGGAGCCGGGACCGAACAACACGCTGCCCGCGCAGCACTACATGAAGACGGCCCTGCGCGGCAAGGGCGGCTTCTCGGCGGATTACTACGGCATCTTCTACCACGGCGTGGCGTCCACCCACATCGACGCGCTCTGCCACACCTGGGACGAGGAGGCGATGTGGAACGGGCGCGATCCCAAGCACGAGATCACGTTCGAGGGCGCGCGCTTCGGCGCCATCCAGCACTGGCAGGACGGCATCGTCGTGCGCGGCGTGATGCTCGACGTGCCGCGCCACCGCGGCGTGCCGTGCGTGACGGAGGACACGCCCGTGCACGGCTGGGAACTCGACGACATCCTCGCCAAGCGCAACGTGAAGCTCGAGCCTGGTGACGCCGTCTGCGTCTACTCCTGGCGCGAGGCGTGGCAGGCGCAGGATCCCGAGCGCCCGTACAGCCGGCCGTTCGGGCCCGTAGCGACGCTCAAGCGCCCGGGGCTCCACATCTCCTGCCTGCCGTTCCTGCGCGACCACGACGTGAGCGTGCTCGTGTGGGACATGCTCGACCACCTGCCCATCGGCTACGACGTGCCGTGGGCCGTGCACGCGGCGATCTTCGCCTACGGCGTGGCCCTGCTCGACAACGCGCTGCTCGAGCCGCTGGCGAAGGCGTGCGTGGAGGAAGGGCGCGACGAGTTCATGCTGGTGATCTCGCCGCTGCCGGTGATCGGCGGGACGGGCTCGCCCGCCAACCCGCTGGCAATTTTCTAGCGCGTTTTCAGATGCTCGATGAGGTCGCGCTTCTCGTCGGCTGAGAGGTTGGTGCCGAAGTCGTGGCCGCTGTTGCTGTTGCCGGGCGTCCGCGTGTCGAGCAGGTACGCCCCGCCGTCGAGGAAGCCGACCGCCGTCGGGTCGTAGTCCTTCGTGCCACGACGGTATGACGTCGCGCGCTGAGCGGGCGGCGTCAGGAGATCGGTCAGCGTGCGCACCGAGCCGTTGTGCAGATACGGCGCGCGCGCCCACACGCCCACGAGCGTCGGCGCCCAGTACTTGCCGGTGGCCCGGATGCCCGGCTGCGCGGGCGGAACGTAGCCCGGCGTCTCCAGCCGCGCCAGGAGCGCGTTGAACCCGTCGGCGGCCTGCCGCGTGAGCCCCTTCGCGCGCGTCGGGTCGGTGCCGACGTCGTGGAGCCGCGCGTCGCTCTCCGGCCCGTCGTGGCAGGAGGCGCAGCGCGCGGCGTAGGTGCGGGCGCCGCGGCCGGCCGCGCCCTGGTCGATCGCCCACGGCCAGCGCGGCGCGCGGATTCGTTCGCTGATGTCGGTCTGGCGCTTGACGTCGGCGAACTCGAGCAGGCCGCGGTTGCCCACGAGCGGCGCGCCGAGCCCGAGCGAGGCCAGCAGATTGCGCGCGATCGGGGAGCGCGTGTTGCCGTCCCAGTGGACCCACGGCCGGTCGGCCGTGCCCCAGATGATCCCGTACTTCACCGGCGCGTATTGCGGCTGCGTGCCGAGCAGCGCCACGGCCAGTAGGCCGAACGCGTCGTTGCGCCCGGGCCCCGAGGGCGGCGGCAGGACGTCCGGGATCTTGTCGGGGACGTGGACGGCCGCGCGCATGTTGTGGAACAGGCGCAGCAGCGCGCGCACGGTCGGCGTCAGGTCGGCCCCGCGCTCGAGCGCCGCGCGGTCCAGCACGAGGTCGGCGGGGGCGATGGCGTGGAGCGCGCCGGGCGCCACGCCCGTGGCCCCGTACGGATCGGCGGCGACGGCGGCGGTCAGCGCGGCGCTCTGGCGGCGCCAGACCTGCTCGGCGAGCGGGCCGGCGGCGGGATCCGCCGCGGCGGCATAGGCGGCGACGAAGCGCTGCATGTTCGCGGGGTCGCCGGTCTTGAAGGTCGCCAGCAGGATGGTGTTGAAGAACGCCTCGGCGTCGAAGTGGCTCACGCCGCCCAGCACGCGGAGCGGCGCGCCGCCGCCCGGCGGGACGATCTCGGTCACGTGGCACGAGGCGCAGTTGACGCCGATGGACGACAATCCGCCGAGGTGCGGGATGGTCCGGCGCGAGAGCCCGATGGGCCAGCCGAACTGCGGGTCGGGGATCATGCCGAAGTTGGTGAGGTCGGCGCGCGGGAACAGGTCGGGGTACGTGGCGACGAACGCGCGCAGCACGCGCTCGGGCACGAGCTCGGCGCTCATCGAGCCGTGCAGGAAGAACGCGAGGTCGTCCGCCGACCACGACGGGGTCTGCGCGCGGGAGCCGGGCATCGGCTCCGACGGGCGGGCGCAGCCGGCGGTGAGGACCACGGCCGCGAGGGCGGCGCCGACAACGAGTCGAGGAAGTTTCATGCGGCGATTCTATACTGGCCTACGGACGGAGCTTGCATGCGGATTGCGACCTGGAACGTCAACTCGCTCAAGGCGCGGCTCGAGAAGGTCACCTGGTGGCTCGAGCGCGCCCGGCCCGACGTCTTGCTGATGCAGGAGACCAAGCTCGCCGATGCCGACGCCCCCGCCGACGTCTTCCGGGCCGCCGGTTACGAGCTGGCGCACCACGGCGAGGGCCGCTGGAACGGCGTGGCCGTGGCCAGCCGCGTCGGGATCGCCGACGTGGTGACGAACTTCGGCCAGCCGCTGCGGCCGGCCAAGACGCCCGACGTGCCCGACGACGAGCCCTTGTCGGAAGCGCGGATGCTGGCGGTCACGTGCGGCGGCGTGCGGGTGGTGGCCGTGTACGCGCCCAACGGCCGCGTGGTGGATTCGCCCTTCTACGCGGCCAAGCTCGCGTGGTACGAGCGGCTCGCTCGCTGGCTCGGAGAGGCCGGTGACCCGAAGCAGCCGCTGGTGATGGGTGGCGACTTCAACGTGGCGCCCACGGACGCGGACGTGTGGGATCCCAAGGCGTGTCACGGCGGGACCCACGTGTCGCCGCTGGAGCGCGCGGCCTTCGCGCGGCTCTGCGAGTGGGGCCTCGTGGACGCCTATCGCGCGCACCATCCCGAGCCCGGGCGGTACACGTGGTGGGACTATCGCGCCGGGAACTTCCACAAGAACTTCGGCATGCGGATCGATCACCTGCTCGTCACGGCGGCCGTCGGCAAGCGCGTCGTGGCCGCGGAGATCGATCGCGAGGCGCGCAAGGGCAAGCCGATCCCGTCGGACCACGCGCCGCTGGTGATCGACCTCGACGCGCCGGGCCACGCCTTCGACGCGGGCTGGGCGGGCGCCGACACCCGCACCGCCGCGCGGGCTAGGCCTTCGCCGCCTTCTGGTCGATGAAACGGACGGCGGCCTGGCGCCCGGCCTCCTGCGCCGCCTTCTCGCTCTGCGACGTCGCGTTGTAGGGGACGAGCTGCGCGTCCCTGTCCCCGGACGTGCCGGGCGCCCAGACTTCCACGAGCGCCGACCAGGCGCGCCCGGTGGAGCGCGTGATGACGCGGACCTGCCAGTCCTTGTACTCGGTCTCGAGCGGTCTCACGCGTCGATCTCGCGCAACCGCAACAACTCGGCGCGGCCGTCCATGTAGTCGCCCATCTTCCGGCCGAGCGTCCGCATGTGCTCGGTCTTGCGATGGGCCTCGAACGCCGCGTCGTCCACGTAGCGCTCCATGAACACGTACGTTCCGGCCGTCTCCGTGCGATGCAGGACGTACAGCGTGCATCCGGGCTCGTGGGCCCGGACCTTCTCGACCAGCTGCCGGGCCACGGCCTCGAACTCCGCCTCCATCCCCGGCTTGACCTTCAGCGTCGCGACGATCCCGAGCATTCGCGGCCTCCCTCGCGCCCAGACTATAGCAGCGTCCATGGACAGCGCGGCCGTCTGCTGGTATCTATGAGCGCGTCACACCCAGGGAGGCGCCGTGAGCGAACACCACCACGATCACGACCATGACCATGAGCACGAGCACGACGACCGGCCCGGGGAGCACGGCGCGCCGCTGACCGACGTTCAGCTGCGCGTGCGCGCGCTGGAATCGCTGCTCGTCGACAAGGGACTCGTCGATCCGAAGGCACTCGACACCCTCATCGACACCTACGAGACGAAGGTGGGCCCGCGCAACGGCGCGCGCGTCGTGGCGAAGGCCTGGGTGGATCCCGCCTTCAAGCAGCGGCTGCTGACCGACTCCACAGCCGCCATCGCCGAGCTCGGCTTCATTGGGCGCCAGGGCGAGGACATGGTCGTCCTCGAGAACACGCCCAAGGTCCACAACGTCGTGGTGTGCACGCTCTGCTCGTGCTACCCGTGGCCGGTGCTCGGACTGCCGCCCGTCTGGTACAAGTCGGGTCCGTATCGCGCGCGGACCGTCATCGAGCCGCGCGGCGTGCTGCGCGAGTTCGGCGTGAACCTCGCGGACGACGTCGAGGTGCGCGTCTGGGACTCGACGGCCGAGTTGCGCTACCTCGTGCTGCCCGAGCGGCCGAAGGGCAGCGAGGGCATGACGGAAGATCAGCTCGCCGAGCTGGTCACGCGCGACGCCATGATCGGCGTCGCCCAGGTGAAGGCGCCGGCGCGATGAACGGAATGCACGACCTCGGCGGGATGCACGGCTTCGGGCCGGTGAACCCCGAGCGGGACGAGCCCGTCTTCCACCACGAGTGGGAGCGGCGCGCCTTCGCGATCAACCTCGCCGCGGGATTCCTCGGGCGCTGGAACATCGACATGAGCCGCTTCGCGCGCGAGCACATGCCGCCGGGCGAGTACCTGACGACGACGTATTACGAGCACTGGCTGTACGGGCTGGAGCGCCTGCTCGTCCAGCGGGGACTCGTGAGCGCCCGCGAGCTCCAGACGCTCCGCGCGCAGGGGCCAGGGCCGCTGAAGGCGCTCGGGCCCGAGGACCTGCCCAAGGCCCTGCGCAACCGGCGCGCCGCGCGGATGGAGGACCACCTCGCCACGCCACGCTTCAAGGCCGGCGACCGCGTGCGGACCAAGAACCTCAATCCCACGACTCACACCCGGCTCCCGCGCTACGCGCGCGACAAGGTCGGCGTCATCGACCGGGACCACGGCGTGTTCATCTTCGCCGACGAGCATGCCGTCAGCGGCCAGAAGGTCCCCCAGCACTGCTACGCCGTGCGCTTCGAAGGCCGCGAGCTGTGGGGTCCGGACGCCGGGCCGCGCGACGCGGTCTACGTGGATCTCTTCGAGCCGTACCTGGAGCCCGCCTCGTGAGCGCCGGCGCGAAGGCTGATCTCGACGCGCTGCCCGCGATCCCGCGCGACGCCGAGGGTCCGGTCTTCCGCGCGCCGTGGGAGGCTCAGGCGTTCGGCATGGCCGTGATGCTCCACGAACGCGGCCACGTGACGTGGAAGGAGTGGGCGGAACGGCTGGCGGCGGAGATCGCGGCGGCCAAGGCGCGCGGCGAATCCGACGACGGCACCCGCTACTACTACTTCTGGCTCGCGGCGCTGGAGAAGCTCGTCGCCGACAAGCGCCTCGTCCTCGCCGACGAGCTCGCGACGCGCAAGGACGAGTGGGACCGCGCGGCGCGCTCCACGCCGCACGGCCAGCCGATCGAGCTGCCCGGCCGGTAAACATGGGGGGCCCCGAAATGGCCCCCCACGCCCCTCGGTCACGCTAGGCGAGCTTTTTCTCCTCCCGCAGCCGCACGATCGAGCGGTCGAAAGCGTCCACGATCTTGTCGATGTCCTTGTCGGTGAGCGCGCCGTTCATCCAGGCGTTCGAGCCGCCGCGCGCGTAGTCCACGCCGTTCTGCAGCATGGCCAGGTGCAGGGTGCCGCCGACCGGGCCCATGCCGCGGTCCAGGCGCGTGGCGTCCATCCGGTAGGTCGGGATGCCCAGCTCCTCGGCGGAGGCGCCGAGGTAGATGCGGAAGACCGACGAGGCGCCGTAGACACAACCGACCACGCCGCGCGTCTTGAGCACCTGGTTCATGCCCTCGCGCACGCGGTCGCCGAGCCGGTTGAGCTCGCGCTGGACCTCGCCCGTCTTGAGGATCTCCAGCGCGGCCACGCCGGCGGCGGCGATGAGCGGCGTGCCGCTGAACGTGCCCTGGTCGGCTACCCGCTGCGTCCGATCGCGCTTGGCGTCGCCCTTGAGGGTGATGGCGTCGAGCAGGTCGGCGCGGCCGACGAGCGCGGCGCCCGGCAGCCCGCCCGCGACGGCCTTCGCGAGGCAGGTCAGGTCGGCCGTCACGCCGAAGTACTCCTGCGCGCCGCCCGCGGCCATCCGGAAGCCGGTGACCACCTCGTCGAAGATCAGGACCACGCCCTTCTCGCGCGTGAGCTGGCGCAGCTGCTTGAGGAAGGCGGGATTGGTCGGCACCGTCATCGAGCGCGCGCCCGCGGGCTCCAGGATCACAGCGGCGACCTCGTGGTCGTCGAGCAGCTCCTTCACGTGCGCGAGGTCGTTGTTGCGCGCGACCAGCGTGGTCGAGAGCGTGGACGGCGGCACGCCGGCCGACACCGGGATCTCGAACGGGTCCTTCACCGCGGCCATGACGGCATCGTGCAAGCCGTGGAAGTGAGCCTCGAACTTCACGATGTGCTGGCGACCCGTGAAGGCGCGCGCCACGCGGATGGCCAGCGCCGTCGTCTCCGTGCCCGTCATCATGAAGCGCACGCGCTCGGCGCCGGGCACGATCGAGCAGATCAGCTCCGCCCAGCGCACCTCGATCTCGGAGCATGCGCTGTAGTGCGTGCCGAGCTTGGCCTGCTCCTGGATCGCCTTGAGCACGGCCGGGTGGTTGTGGCCGAGCATGAGCGAGCCGTGGCCGCTCCAGCAGTCGATGTACTCGTGGCCGTCCACGTCCCACTTGCGCGCGCCGTCCGCGCGCGCCACGTAGAAAGGAAACGGCGTGAAGGAGCGTCCGTCGTGGGCGACGCCGCTGGGCATGCGCTTCACCGCGCGCTCGTGGAGGGCCTTCGACTTCGGTCGGGCGTCCGCGTAGTCCTGCTCAATGGTGGCCATGCGCGATAGGATAGCACCCGCTCACATGCGAGACGACGCCTTCGTCCGGTTCACCGCTCACGAGATTCCCCGCGAAGACCTGCATGCCCTGATGGCGCGCTCCGACGGGCCGGCCCTGCTCCGGGCCGTGTGGCATCTCGGCATGCTGGTCGTCACGGGCACGGTGCTCTGGAGGTTCGCGTCGACCGTCTGGGCCCTTCCGTTGCTCGTGGCGCAGGGCTACATGCTCGCCTTCGTCTTCTGCGCGCTTCACGAGACCGCGCATCGGACGGCCTTCCGGACGCGCTGGCTCAATCCGGTGCTCGGGACGGTGGCGGGATTCCTCGGGTTCTGGCCCTACCGAAATTACCGCGTGTACCACTGGGACCATCACCGCTTCACGCAGGACCTCGAGCGGGATCCCGAGCTCTACTTCTCGAAGCCTACCTCCCTGCCCGCGTACGTCCTCGTGCTGACCGGGATCCCGAATGCCGTCCGCCGGATCGGCGACATCCTGCGCCTCGCGTCGGGCCGGGCGGACCGTCCCTGGATGGCGCCGCCGGAGCGGCGGCCGCTCATCGTCGAAGCGCGCGCGTACCTGGCGGCGTACCTCCTGGTGGCGGGCGTCTCGATCGCCGCCGCCTCGCCCGCCGCGCTCGTCGTGTGGATCGTTCCGTGGCTGGTCGGCCAGGCCTTCCTGCGGCCGTATCTCCTCGCCGAGCACACGGCGTGCGCGTTCACGCGTGATTGCCTGGAGAACACGCGCACGACGCTCACGTGGCCACTCGTGCGGCTGTTCGCGTGGAACATGCCGTACCACGCGGAGCACCACGCCTATCCCGCCATCCCGTTCCACGCGCTCCCCCGCCTCCACACGCGGGTGCGCGGCAAGATCGAGAACCTCGAGCCCGGCTACGTGCGGGCGTCCGCCAAGGTCGCGCGTTACCTCTTTGGAGAGAAACCATGAACATCACCGCGATCGACACGTTCACGCTCCGCGTTCCCACCGTGAAGCCCATCGCGCTGGACCTGCCCGAGCACCGGCTGGTGGTCACGCGCATCCACACCGACGCGGGCACGGACGGCCTCGGGTACGCGCTCGTCTTCGGCGGGGCCGGCTCGGAGTCGGTGGAGGCGTACGCGAAGCGGCTGGCGAGCTTGCTGATCGGCGAGGACCCGACGCAGGTCGGCAAGCTCTGGGACAAGATGTACCGCGCCGATCGCGGCATCCGGAAAGTCGGCGTGGCCGGCTACGCGCTCTCCGCGCTGGACATCGGGCTCTGGGACGTCGCGGGCAAGGTCGCGGGCCTGCCGCTCGCCAAGATGTGGGGCGCCGTGACGGATCGCGTCGACGCCTACGGCAGCGGCGGCTGGGGCTCCTATTCGCTCGACGATCTCATCGGCGAGGCCAAGCGCTACGTGGGCATGGGCTGCCGCTACTACAAGATGAAGATCCACCATCCCGATCCGCTCGAGAACCGCCGGCGCGTCGAGGCCGTGAAGAAGGCCGTCGGCGACGGCGTGCGGCTCATGGTGGACGTCAACCAGAAGCTCGACGTGGACGCCTCGATCCGGCAGGCGCGGGCGCTGGAGGACCTCGACCTCGTCTGGTACGAGGAGCCGACGCTGGCCGACGATCCGGCCGGCTGCGCGGAGATCGCGAAGGCCATCCGGATCCCCGTGGCGACGGGCGAGAACAACTACACGCGCTTCGAGTTCCGCGCGCTGATCGAGCGCGGCGCCGCGCGCTACCTGATGCCCGACGTGTGCCGCGCCAACGGCTTCACCGAGACACTGCGCATCGGCGCGCTCGCCGCCGCGCACCAGGTGAACCTGTCGCCGCACGTCGTCCACGAGCTCTCGCTGCACGTGGCCGCCGCGCTGCCGAACTCGTTCCTCGTCGAGTTCATCGACTGGACGCCCGGCGATCTCTTCGACGGCCTGCCGAAGTGCGAGGCCGGCGCGTTTCGCCTCTCGGAGCGCCCCGGCCACGGCATCGCGCTCCACCGCGACGCCGAGAAGAAGTACCGGATGACGTCCTAGAGGTCGCGCCGAAAAATCATTGATGTCGGACGGGCCGGCTGGCGTCTACCTGAGAGGAGGCATCACGACCCCCCGAGGAGGCGATCATGAAAAGCACGGTCCTGACGGCGGTGGTGATGGCGGCGGTCGTCGCGCTGGCGGGTACGCCGGCGTTCGGCGCGGACCCGAAGACGCTCCCCCCGGCGAGCAAAACCCCGTCCGCCGGCACGACGACGCCGGCGGTGCTCGCCAAGAAGCCCGACCTCCAGCCCGTGATCTCGACGGCCGGCGCGGAGCCGAAGTTCGGGGTCATGAACACGGGCCAGGCGAACGCCGCGGGCGAGTTCTGGATCACGGTGAACTGCCTGCCGACGAACTTCGCGGCGCAGGGCCACTGCAAGCTCAACGCGTCGAACGACCCGATGGTCGATCCCAACACGAACAAGTTCAAGGTGACGGGCGGCGTGCTCCAGGGCGGCGTGCCTCAGGCCAAGTGGTTCGGGCTCGGCAACGTCCCGGGCGCCACCGGGCCCGGCGGCTGGGCGAGCGGCGGCTGGAAGTTCAAGATCACAGTGGACTCCCAGAGCCAGATCGCCGAGAGCAACAACGGCAACAACTCGAGCCAGTGGCACACCTGGACCAAGTAGCCGCGCGCTAGTTCGCGCGCGCGGGCTTCACCTTGCCGCTGGACTTCTCGTAGGCCTCCACGGCCTTCTTCAGATCGCGGTACTCCTCGCAGCCGAAGAGGCACAGGCGGTTGAG
Organism: Candidatus Methylomirabilota bacterium; assembly: GCA_036002345.1. Taxonomy (GTDB): domain Bacteria; phylum Methylomirabilota; class Methylomirabilia; order Rokubacteriales; family CSP1-6; genus AR12. The sequence goes on from DASYTM010000200.1 coordinate 16,949, forward strand.
CCGGGCCAGATGCTCCTTGGCCTTGGGCAGCTCGTCGAGCGCCAGGTAGGCCTCACCGATGTACTCGTGCGCGCCGAGGTGGCGCGAGTCGAGGGCGAGGGCCTTCTGGTACAGCGGGATCGACTTCCGCGGATCGCCGTTGCGCCGCGTGGCGTAGGCGAGCCAGTTCCAGGCATCCGCGTTGTTGCCGTCGCGCGCGACGAGGTTTTCGAGCAGCGGGATGGCCTTCGCGAACTCCTCGGCCTCGATGGCGGCCACGGCCGCCACGAGCACGGGATCCTTCGGCTTGGCGGGCGTCGCCCCGTCGCCGCCGCCACCCCCGCCCCCGCCGCCGCCGCCGTCGGCCAGGGCCAGCGTGGGAAGGAGCAGGAGCGCCACGAACGTCCATGCCGCGCGTCGCCAAAGTGGTGTCATGGGCGCCTCCGTCACGATCAAACGGCCGAAGCTCCGCGCGAGTTCCCTAATCCACGCGGAAGACGCAGTCGGACGTCAGCCGCTTGACGTCCGTCTGGCCGCAGAGCGCCATGTCGCGCCGCAGCTCGTCCCGCAAGATGTCGAGCGCGTTGTGCACGCCCTCGGCGCCGCCCACGGCCAGGCCCCAGAGCGCCAGCCGCCCGACGGCCACCGCGCGCGCGCCCCACGCGAGCGCCTTCAGCACCGCGGTGCCGCGGCTGAAGCCGCCGTCGATGATGATGTCCGCGCGGTCGCCGACCGCGTCGGCGATGGCGGGCAGCGCGTCGATGGAGGCCTGCGTGCTGTCGAGCTGGCGGCCGCCGTGGTTACTGACCCAGACGATCTTCACGCCCATGTCCACGGCGCGCTTGGCGTCGCGCGCGGTCATGACGCCCTTGAGGCCGATGGGCAGCCGCGTCGTCTTCTGCAGCCACTCCACGTCGGTCCACGTGAGCCGCTGCGGGTAGTCCGGCGCGGGGCCGCGCGGGTTCGGCGCCTTCTTCATCGCCTCGCGCGGGCTCCAGCGGGCGAGGACGTCGCGCTCGCGGCGGCTGTAGACCTGCGTGTCGACGGTGAGGCAGACGGAGAGATAGCCCGACGCCTCGACGCGCGCGAGCAGGTCGGCGACCCACGGCCGGTCGCCGAAGTGGTAGAGCTGGAACATCTTGGGGCCCTTGCTGGCGGCGGCCACCGCCTCGACGGGCCAGCCCGTGGCGCCGGACAGGAACTGCAGCGTGTCGGCAAGCTCGGCGCCGCGCCCCATCTCCACGTCGCCCTCGTCGTGAAAGAGCACGAGGCCGCCCATGGGCGCGATCACCACGGGCCACGACAGCGGCACGCCGCAGAGCGTGGTCGTGGTGTCGAGCACGCGCGCGTCCACGAGGATGTCCTGGCGGATGGCGAGCCGGTCGAGGGCGTCGCGGTTGCGGCGCTTGGTCAGCTCGGTCTCGGACGCGCCATCGCCGAAGTTCCAGACTTCGAGCGGCAGGATCTTGCGCGCCTCCCGGCGGATCTCGGGCTGGGTCACGAAGCGAAAGCTCACGGTCTCTCTCCTCCTCGCCGGGCGGCCACGTGGCGCTCCAGCTCGTCGAGTGTGCACGGCCAATCCTGTTTGAGCAAGCGCGACAGCCCGCGGTCGGCGAGCAGGCGGCCGCCCGTCTGGCAGCGCGGGCAGTAGTTCGTCTCGTTCTCCGCGTACACGATGCGCTGCACGGGGGCGCCGCACTCCGGGCACGGCTGGCGGAACCGGCCGTGCACGGCCATGTCGGGGCGGAAGGCCGTCACGCCCTCGGGGAACTCGCCGCCGGCCTCGCGGCGCAGGCGCTCGATCCAGTCCGTCAGCGTGGCGCGCGTGGCCTCGAAGAGCCGCGCGGTCTCGTCGTCAGTGAGCGCGCGCGTGAGCTTCACCGGCGACATGCGCGCGCGATGCAGGATCTCGTCGCCGTACGCGTTGCCGATGCCGGAGAAGATCGTCGGGTCGGTGAGGGCGCGCTTGAGGGTGTGGCTCTCGGCCGCGAGCGCGGCGCGGAAGTCGCCGAGGCTCGCGGTGAGCGGCTCCAGCCCGCCCGGATCGTGCTCGGCGAGCGCGGCCTCGCCGCGCACGAGGTGGATCGCCGCGCGCTTCTTCGTCCCCGCCTCCGTCATGACCAGCGTCCCCGTACTGAAGTCGAAGGCCGCCACGCCGATCTTGCCGGGTGGCCGGGCGCCCGCGGCCTTCCAGTGCAGCCGGCCCGCGATCATCAGGTGGATCACGACGAAGCGCTCGGCCTCCAGAGCCAGCACGATCCGCTTGCCGAGCCGCCGCACGCCCGTGACCGCGCGGCCGGCCACGTCGGACAGCGGCGGGTCCACGGAGCGCAGCACGAACGGCGTGGCGAAGCGGATCCGCTCCAGCCGCGCGCCCACCACGCGCTCGCTCAGCGCCTCGACGTAGACGGTCACGTCGGGGAGCTCAGGCATTCTGTTTCACTCTGGGCGCACCAGCGCGTAGACGAGCCGGTCGATCGTCTGGCCGTCCTTGCTCACGCTTCGGCGATGACGTCCCTCCAGCGTGTAGCCGGCTTTCTCGAGCACGCGCATGGAGGCCGCGTTCCACTCGAAGACGCCCGCTTCCAGCCGGCAGACGTCGAAGGTCGCGAACGCGTATTCCGTCACCGCGCGCAACACCTCCGTGGCGATGCCGCGGCCCCAGTAGGGCTCGCCGAGCCAGTACCCGATCTCCGCCGAGCGCCGGAAGATGTCGGCGCCGAGCTCGAGGCCGACGCCGCCCACGGCCACGCCATCCACGGTGATGGCGAAGTTCTGCGGCGGGCCCGGCGCGGCGGCGGCGTGGGCGATCCACTCGGCGGCGTCGGCGGGCGTGTAGGGAAACGGAAAGTGGTCTTTGAGATTGCGTGACACGCGCCGGTTGTTGGCGTGCGCGACGAGCGAGGCCTCGTCGCCGACGCGCCAGGGCCGCAGCGTGCAGCGGGACAGCTTCATCTCCATATCCGGGCCGCCATCTTCTCACGGCGGCCCGGGGGGCCGGCCCCCCGGGCCGGAGGTACAATCGGGCCCCTATGCGTCCCACCCCCCCGGTGGCCAAGCGCGTCCCGAAAACCGACGTGGTCCACGGCGAGCGCCGCGAGGACGAGTACGCCTGGCTGCGCGACAAGGACAGCCCCGAGGTGACCGCGTACCTCGAATCGGAGAACGCATATACCGAAGCGGTGATGAAGGGCACGGAGGCGTTCCAGGACGCGCTATACAACGAGATGCTGGCGCGCATCAAGGAGGACGACTCCACCGTGCCTTACAGGCGCGGCGCGCACGTCTACTACTCGCGCACGGAGACGGGCAAGCAGTACCCGATCCACTGCCGGCGCCGCGACGTGCCCGGCGCCCCCGAAGAAATCACGCTCGATCTCAACCGTCTCGCCGAGGGCCATCCGTTCCTCTCGCTCGGCGCGTACGCGGTGAGCGACGACGGCCGGCTCCTCGCCTACTCCGTGGACTTCACCGGGGCCCGCGACTACACGCTCCACGTGAAGAACCTCGAGACGGGCGAGCTGCTCGCCGACCGCATCGAGAAGGTCGGCTCGGTGGCGTGGAGCGCCGACGACGCGATCTTCTTCTACGTCACGGAGGACGAGGCCAAGCGCCCGTACCGCCTGTGGCGCCATCGCCTCGGCGCCACCGCGGACGATCTCCTGCTCGAAGAGCCCGACGAGCTGTTCCGTCTCGGCGTGTTCCGCTCGCGCAGCCGGGCCGTCGTCTTCGCGGCCGCGCGCTCGTTCACGTCCGGCGAGTATCGCTGGCTGCCCGCGCGCGCGCCCCACGGCGAGTGGCGGATGATCCAGCCCCGCGAGAAGGACCACGAGTACGACGTGGACCACTGGACGGGCCCGGGCGGCGACCGCTTCTGGATCCGCACCAACGCGCACGGGCAACGCAACTTCCGCCTCGTGAGCGCGCCGACCGGGGACCCGCGGGCCGCCAACTGGACCGAGGTGCTGGCCCACCGCGTGGACGTGATGCTCGAGGACTTCGACGTCTTCGCGCGGCACGTCGTCGTCCACGAGCGCGAAGGCGGGCTGATCCGGCTCCGCGTGCGGCGCCTCGCCGACGGCGCCTCGCACCACGTCGAATTCCCCGAGCCGACCTACGAAGTGGACGAGGAGATGAACTCGGAGTTCGACACCGAGCGCTATCGCTTCCGCTACCAGTCGCTCGTCACGCCCGGCTCGGTCTTCGACTACGAGATGGAGGGCCGGACCCTCGCCCTGCTCAAGCGCACCGAGGTCCTCGGCGGCTTCGATCCCGCGCGGTATCGTAGCGAGCGCATCCACGCCACCGCCGCCGACGGCACGCGCATCGCGATCTCGATCGTCACACCCGCCGGCGTGCCGCGCGACGGCTCGAGCCCCATGCTGCTCGCCGGCTACGGCGCCTACGGCCTGCCCTACCCGGTGAACTTCTCGTCGAACCGCCTGAGCCTCCTCGACCGCGGCGTCTCGGTGGCCATCGCGCACGTGCGCGGCGGCGGCGAGGGCGGCAAGCGCTGGCACGACGCGGGGCGCATGCTCGCCAAGCCCAGCACGTTCTCGGACTTCGTGGCGGCCGCCGACCACCTCGTCGCCCAGGGCTACGCGTCGCGCGACCGGCTCATCATCGAGGGCGGCAGCGCGGGCGGGCTCCTGATCGGCGCCGCGCTCAACCTCCGTCCCGACGTGGCGGCGGGGGCGGTGATGCGCGTGCCCTTCGTGGACGTGATCAACACCATGCTCGACGAGTCGCTGCCCCTCACCGTCGGCGAGTTCGAGGAGTGGGGCAACCCCAAGGACCGTGCCTACTACGACGTGATGAAGACCTACGATCCCTACGCCAATCTCGGCTCGCGCCGGTACCCGGCCCTCCTCGTGCGCACGTCGATCAACGACAGCCAGGTCATGTACTGGGAGCCCGCCAAGTACGTGGCGCGGCTGCGCGTGCGCTCGCCGCACACGGAGGTGCTGTTCAAGATCAACATGGCGGCCGGCCACGGCGGCTCCTCGGGCCGCTACGACTACCTGCGCGAGATCGCCTTCGACTACGCCTGGATCCTCGGGCGCCTCGGGAGGGCCGCATGAAGGTCGGGCGTCTCGAGCACCTCCACGCCGACGCCGGCAAGGGCGTGCTGGACTTCCTGAAGCTCACCACCGACGACGGCGTCGTGGGCTGGAGCGAGTACAACGAGTCGTTCGGCGGCGCCGGCGTCAGCGCGGCCATCGACGGCCTGGCGCCGCTCGTGATCGGCAAGGACCCGCGCGCCCGCGAGGCGATCGTGACCACGCTCTACGCCGTGCGCCGGCAGGCGCCCGGCGGCGTGATCCAGCAGGCCGTCGCCGCCATCGAGAACGCGCTGCTGGACGCGCAGGCGCGCGCCCTCGGCATCCCCGTCTACGAATTGCTCGGCGGGCCGCAGCGCGAGCGCCTGCGGCTCTACTGGTCGCACTGCGGGTACTTCCGCCTCTTCGCCCACCAGCAGATGCAGATCCCGCCGCTGCGGAATCTGCACGACGTCGTGAGCCAGGGCAAGGAGGTCGTGGCGAAGGGCTACACCGCGCTCAAGGCCAACATCTTCCTCTTCGACGACGGCGGGCCGCGCCCGCACATGCCGGGCTTCGCGCGGCCGAACCCGGAGGTGCCCTCGCTGAACGCGGAGCGGCGCATGCTCGGAGCGCTGCGCGACGAGCTGGCCGCCTTCCGCGAGGGCGCGGGCCGCGACATGGACATCCTGGTCGACCTGAACTTCAACTTCCGCACCGAGGGCTTCGTGAAGGTGGCGCGCGCCATCGAGCCCTTCGACCTCTTCTGGGTGGAGATCGACTCCTTCGATCCCGCCGCGCTCCACTACATCCGCTCGCGCATCGGGATGCCGCTCGCGTCGCTGGAGAGCCAGTACACGCGGCGCGGCTACCGCGAGTTCTTCGAGCGGCAGGCGGTGGACGTGGCGATCGTGGACACGCCCTGGAACGGGGTGGCGGAGTCGCTGAAGATCGCGGCCATGGCCGACACGTACGAGGTGAACGTGGCCCCCCACAACTTCTACGGCCACCTCGCCACCATGATGAACGCCCACTTCTGCGCCGTCGTCCCCAACTTCCGGATCATGGAGATCGACGTTGACGCCGTTCCATGGCTCGACGAGTTGTACACGGTGGCACCGACGATAAAGGCCGGCCACCTGGTCCTGCCCACGGGCCCCGGCTGGGGCACCGAAGTGAACGAGGCGGGCGTGCGCAAGCATCCCGCGAGGAGACCCGCATGAAGATCGAGAAGGTGGAGCACCTGCACGCCGACGCCGGGGACCGCAACTTCGACTTCCTCAAGATCACCACCGACGACGGGCTGGTGGGCTGGAGCGAGTACAACGAGACGTTCGGCGGCATGGGCGTGACCGCGGTGATCGACGGGCTGGTGCCCCAGGTCATCGGCAAGGACCCGCGCGCGTACGAGGCCATCGTCACGCTCCTCTACGCCGTGCGGCGCCAGGCCGCGGGGGGCGTCGTGCAGCAGGCCATCGCCGCCATCGAGAACGCGCTCCTCGACGTGAAGGCGCGCGCCCTCGGGGTGCCCGTGTACGAGATGCTCGGCGGCCCCGTGCGCGAGCGCATCCGCGTGTACTGGTCGCACTGCGGGACGTACCGGCTGGCGCGCTGGGAAGCCATGCAGATCCCGCGCGTGAAGACGCTGCAAGACGTGGTCAACCTCGGCAAGGAGGTCCGCGAGAAGGGGTGGACGGCGCTCAAGACCAACCCCATGCTGCTCTCCATCGAGAAGCCGTATCAGCACGCGCCGGGCTTCGCGCGGCACGCGCGCGACTACCCGGAGCTGAACGCCGACCGCCACGTGCTCAACGCGGTGCGGGATCAGCTGGCCGCGTTTCGCGAGGGCGCGGGCAAGGACGTGGACATCCTCGTGGACCTGAACTTCAACTTCAAGACCGAGGGCTTCATCCGGATGGCGCGTGCCATGGAGCCGTTCGACCTCTTCTGGGTCGAGATCGACACGCGCGATCCGAAGGCGCTGCACTACATCCGCAGCAAGATCAACACTCCCGTGGCGTCCTGCGAGTGCCTCTTCGGCCGGCGCGACTACCGGCCGTACTTCGAGCAACAGTCGGTGGACGTGGCCATCGTGGACACGCCCTGGAACGGCGTGGCGGAGTCCGTGAAGATCGCGAACATGGCCGACACGTACGAGGTGAACTGCGCGCCCCACAACTTCTACGGCTGGCTGTCCACGTGCATGAACGCGCACTTCTGCGCGCTGGTGCCGAACCTCCGCATCATGGAGATCGATCCCGACGTCGTGCCCTGGTACGACGACCTCGTCACCAAGAAGCCGAAGATCGAGAACGGCCACCTGGTGCTGCCCACGGGCCCGGGCTGGGGCACCGAGGTCAACGAGGACGCCGTGAAGAAGCACCCGGCGAAGAAGCGCTGATGGGCGTCACGGCGTTCGAGATCGCGCTGCGCCGGCCGCTCGCCGACGGCAAATCGTTCGGCGACGCCGGGCCCTACGAGGAGCTGACGGGCCGGCTCCGCTTCGCGCTGGACCCGGCGAACGCCGCCAACCGCGGGGTGACGGATCTCGCGCTGGCGCCGAGGAACGCCGCCGGCCTCGTGGAGTTCTCCGCCGACCTCTCGCTGCTCGTCCCGGTGGATCGGGCGCGGGCGAGCGGCCGCGCCCTGATCGACGTCGTGAACCGCGGCAACACCGTGAGCGTGCCGAACTTCAACCACGCCACGCGGCCGACGTTCACGAAGGGCTCGGATCCCCACCCGCCCATCGACGTCGGCGACGGCTTCCTCATGCGCCGCGGCTGGATCGTCGCCTCGTGCGGCTGGCAGTTCGACGTCCCCGAGGTGCCGGGACTCATCCGGCTCTACGGTGTCGAGGCGCGAGAGAACGGCCAACCGATCCGCGGCCGCGTGTACGTGCAGCTGCAGGCGCCTGAGAACGTCGCCGACTTCCTGCTCTCCGACCGCGCCCACCAGGCGTACCCGGCCGCCGATCTCGACGAGCGCGACGCCGTGCTGACCGTGCGCGACATGCCCGACGTCGAGCCCGAGGTGATCCCGCGCTCGCGGTGGCGCTTCGCGCGCGCCGGCGACGACGGCCGCGCGATCCCCGATCCGCGTCACGTCTGGCTGGACGGCGGCTTTGCCAAGGGCCGTCTCTACCACCTGGCCTACACCGCCGAGGGCGCGCAGGTCGTCGGCCTCGGACCCGTGGCGCTGCGCGACTGCGCGGCGTGGCTCAAGCGGGGCGACCCGCCGGCCCAGGCGCGCTGGGCCTA
>DASYTM010000201.1:0-5574 GCA_036002345.1 Candidatus Methylomirabilota bacterium
GAAGGCCGTCTACAGCCTGGAGGACGTGCTCGCCCGCCTCGTGGACGGCAGCGAGCACCTCGAGTTCCGTCCGGGCTTCGGCCCCGAGGTCTACACCGGCCTCGTCAAGCTCGACGGCCTGCTCGTGGGCGTGGCCGGCAACCGGCAGGGCCTGCTCGGCACGAGCTATCCCGAGTACACGACGGACTACATCGGCATCGGCGGCAAGCTCTACCGCCAGGGCCTGATCAAGCTGAGCGAGTTCGTCACGCATTGCGGGCGCGACCGCGTGCCCATCGTCTGGTTCCAGGACACCACGGGCATCGACGTCGGCGACACCGCCGAGAAGGCCGAGCTGCTCGCGCTCGGCCAGTCGCTGATCTACTCCATCGAGCAGACGGGCGTGCCGATGATGCTGGTCGTCTTGCGTAAAGGAACGGCGGCAGCGCACTACGTCATGGGCGGGCCCACCGCGAACAATCACAACGCCTTCACGCTCGGCACGCCGTCCACCGAGATCGTGGTGATGCACGGGGAGACGGCCGCGGTGGCGTCGTTCTCGCGGCGGCTCGTCCGCGAACAAGACGCCGGGCGGCCGCTGGCCCCGGTCATCGAGCAGATGAACGCGCTGGCGCAACAGTACCGGGAGGAGTCGCGGCCCATCCACTGCGCCACGCGCGGCTTCGTGGACGAGGTCGTGCCGTACGAGGCGCTGCGCGGGTATCTCACGGCCTTCGCGGGGGCCGTGTACCAGAACCCCGCGTCGATCTGCGCGCCGCACCACATGCTGCTGCCGCGGCTGATCCGCTCGCAAGTGGTGCGCGGCCAGGAGCGCCCGAAGAAGGCGCGCTAGGACTCCTTGTAGGAGACGAGCTCCAGGCGGTCCGCCTGGAGCGTCGTCATGGCGGTTTTCCGCAGCGTCTCCATCGCGACGGCGCGCCGCACCTTGTCGGGCGCGATCCACACGGTCCGCTGGTTCTGCATATTCCCGACGCCCCACGAGAGGCCGTGGCTCTCGATGCGGAACGCGTTGAAGGTGCCGGCGGGCACGGTCACGGGCTCGCGCGTGACGATCTTGAAGTACAGCTCGGTCGTGTTCGTGCCTCTGGGCGTGGCGACGGTGAACCGGCTCACCCACTGCTTGCCGACCACGTACTCGACGGGGACGTTCTGGTTGTAGGAGAGCTGACGTCCGTCGGGGAACCGCCGGACGTTGCCGAGCGGATCGGTGATGAGCCCGTCGCTGTAGACGATCTCGGCGTCGGTGACGCGCGAGACGGCGGAGGTGAACCGCCGCTGCTCCTTCTGCGTGCCGAGCCCGAGCTCGCGATAGACGTAGCTGTCGCCGACCTTCGGGTCCGTGCGCGCCACCGCCGTGCCCTTGGTGTAGGGGTTGCCCTCCGCGGGCGCGGCCTGCACCTTCTGCTCGCCCTGCTTGGCGAGCACGCGGTCGATCTGGAGCTGGGCCAGCTCGGCGAAGTGGCCGCTCGGATAGCGTTGCAGGTACTCCTCGAGCCGCGCGGCGTCCATGGCCTTGTGGGCCCGCTCCCACAGCGCCAGCTCCTCCTTGTACCGCTTCTCCTTCTCGTCGTCGGAGGCCTTCTTGAGGTGCGGCGGCGGCAGGAAGTAGAAGTCCTCCTCCAGCGAGGTGCTCTCCCACGGGATCTGGCGGCCGCCGGACTTCCGCCGCACGCCGAGCCGCACGCGCTTGAAGACGTCCTCGATCTTCGCCTCCGGTACCTTGAGCTCCCGCAGCAGGTGCTCGGTGTAGAGGCCGTTGACGCCGGTTCCGTCGGCCGCCACGTTGCCGGGGGCGGTGGCGTAGGCGAGCAGCGTGCCGGGCGGCGCGTCCATCTGGCTCAGGCCCTTCTGCTCCGGGCGGCGGCCCTCGCCGAACGGGTCGTCACGGCAGGCATCCAGGATGATCACGTTCATGGGGTTGGCGGCGGCGGTGAGGCCGGCGACCAGGCCGCCGAGATCGACGGCCGTCGTCTCCACGTCCCCGATCTTCTCGACCTCGGCGTCCACGGGCACCAGGAAGTTGCGCCACGCGAGCTGCACGCCGTGCCCCGCGAAGTAGAAGAGACCCACGCCCTTCTTGCGGGCCAGCGCTTCCGCATGCGCCTTCAGCATCGAGAGCATCTCGTTGCGTCCCGCGTTGAGGGTCACGGTGACCTCGAAGCCCGCCTGCTTGAGGGCCTCGCCCATGGCGCCGGCGTCGTTGGTCGGGTTCTTGAGCGGCGCCTGCTTGTACCGGCCGTTCCCGACGACGAGCGCGACCTTGGGCAGGCTGAGCAGCGACTGCCCCCACGCGGCGCCAGGCCGCCCCCAGAGCAGCGCCGAGCCCAGCGCCAGCCCGCCCTGGAGCAGGCGCCGGCGCCCGCGATCCACGGTGTCCATGCGTTCCCCCCCCTCAGAGCCGCACGGGATTGAAGTCCGTGTCGGTGTCGTAGGCGTCCACGCCCTCGCGCGCCTTCAGCCACGCCACGGCGGCGTACGTGAGCGGCGTGGCCGCCGCCTCGTACAGCACCTTGAACACCCACTGCCCGGCGACGATGTGCGCCAGCACGGCCGCCGGCACCGTGCCCGCGAAGGCGAGCGTGACGAACACGGCGCTGTCCAAGGCCTGCCCCACCACCGTCGAGCCGATCGTCCGCGTCCAGAGCCAGCGCCCGCGCGTCGCGATCTTCATCTTGGCGAGCACGAAGGAGTTGGCGAACTCCCCGACGAGGTAGGCGACGAACGACGCGACGAGGATCCGGGGCGCGTGGCCCAGGATCTCGGCGTAGGCGGCGTCGCCCTTCCAGAACGGCGCGGCGGGCGGGAGGCCGCCGAGCCAGATCGCCGCCACCATCAGCGCGTTGCACGCGAAGCCGAGCCAGATCACGCGCCGGGCCACCGCGTAGCCCCACACCTCCGTCAGCACGTCGCCCACCACGTAGGAGATGGGGAAGATCACGATGCCCGCCGTCAGCACGACGCCCGCCACCATGATCAGCCGGGCCGCGATGACGTTCGCGGTGAGCAGGCACGTGACGAAGAGCGCCGCGCACGCGATGAATCGCCAGCTCATGCCGTTCGATAATACACTGGCGGTATGAAGCGGGCCGTCGTCCTCTTGAGCGGCGGGATGGATTCCACCACCGTGCTGGCCGTCGCGCGCGCGCGCGGCTTCGAGACGTACGCGCTGACGTTCCGGTACGGCCAGCGCCACAGCGCCGAGATCGAGGCCGCGCGGCGCGTCGCGGCGGCGCTGGGCGCCGCGCGCCACGAGATCGTCGACGTCGACCTGCGCGCCTTCGGGGGCTCGGCCCTCACCGGCGACATCGCCGTGCCCAAGGACCGCTCGGAGGCCGAGATCGGCAAGGAGATCCCCGTCACCTACGTGCCCGCGCGCAACACGATCTTCCTCTCGTTCGCGCTGGCCTGGGCGGAGGTGCTGGGGGCGTGGGACATCTTCCTGGGCGTGAACGCACGAGATTACAGTGGCTATCCCGATTGCCGGCCGGAGTACATCGGCGCCTACGAGCGGATGGCGAACATGGCGACGAAGGCGGCCGTGGAGGGCCGGCAGCGGCTCAAGATCCAGACCCCGCTGATCCACCTGAGCAAGGCCGAGATCATCGCAGAGGGCCTGTCGCTGGGCGTCAATTTTGCCCTCACGCTCTCCTGCTACGATCCGGCCCCCGACCTCACGGCGTGCGGGCGTTGCGACTCGTGCCTGCTGCGCCGGAAGGGGTTCGCGGAAGCGGGAGTAGCCGACCCCACGCGCTACGCCGGGTAGACAAAAAAGCCACGCGCCGAGCTGGTGCGCCCACCCGCCCGACGCGTGGCTCCCGCCACCAGGTATGGGTGACTGGCGGCCGGGTCGTCTCACTCGGAAGACGCCGGGCGCGGGAACCTTCTTCGACTTTTTTTCGGCCTTCGACTTTTTTGGGGTCGTTGGACGGACGGCCGACGGCTGGACCAGCGGGCCGTCGCGGGCGGGACTAGACGTTCGTGACGATCGAGGAGGGCTCTTCGTTGAGCGCGCGCTTGAGCGCCGTGGCCAGCTCGGCGTCGTGCTCGTGGGTCATCGCGAAGATCCGGCACTGCGCGACCTTGCCCGGCAGGTACTTCAGCAGCTCGGTCAGGGGCTCCTGGGACACGCGCTTGGTGAAGGAGTCGTAGACGTAGATCTGCCGATCGCCCATCGACAGCGGATTGAGCGGGCGTGGGTCCTGCTGCGCCATGTCGATCCGGAAATCGAACTTGCGGAGCGACGGTGGCAGGAACGCCTTCACCCGCCGGACGACTTCGTCGGGATGCAGGAAGCTCTGGCCCTTGCGCACCTCGAACTGGTCCAGGATCTCCTCGCCCGCCATACGCCACTTGAGCTTGCGGTCGAGGACGTGGCGCCACTCCGCGCCCAATCGCTTCTTGTCCTTGACGGCCGCATCGGAGTCCGGAACGTCGTGCCAGCGTCCGACCTCCTCGAGCAGCGTCCATTCCGTGAGGTGCAGATAGGGATGCAGCGCCTCGCGGAGGTCGAACGGAAACGCGAGCTGCATCGTCTCGTGGAAGATCTCCTTGAGGTGCAGGTCGATCCCGCGCGTGGTGCGGTGGTAGTAGACGTTCGTGTACATGTAGAAGCGCGCGTTCAGGAACATGATGAAGGCTTGGAGTCCGCCGCGATCGAGGGTGAGTCCCTTCTCCGAGAAGAACGAGTAGTAGATGATGCGCTCGATGTCGATCGGCCCCACCGCCACCCCGCACATGTAGGCGTCGCGCAGCACGTAGTCCATGTTGTCGGCGGTGAAGACGCCGGACAGCAGCGGCTTGAGGAACTTCAGCCACTTCGGGTGCTCGGGCAGCGGCTCCGTGTAGGCCTTGCCCATCAGGTAGCAGATCCACTCGGGATCGATCGCCTCGTCGGCGTTGAAGGCCCCGTTCGGGCTGCGCCGGAGCGCGCGCAGCACGTCGCCGAGCTCGTCGCGGATGATGCGCTGGCCCACGAGCTCGTGGGTGAGGTTGTAGTCCACGAGGAAGTTGTCGTCGAAGAAGTGGCCGAACGGCCCGTGGCCGATGTCGTGCAGCAGGCCCGCCATCCTCAGCAATTCCTCCAGCAGCGGCGCCGACGGCGCGTCGGACTCGAACACGGCGCGGAGGGAGGGGTAGAGCTGCTGGGCGAGCCGGCCCGACAGGTGCATGGCGCCGAGCGAGTGCTGGAAGCGGCTGTGCTCGGCGGCGGGAAAGACCCAGCGCGCCGACTGGAGCTGCGGGATCCGCCGCAGGCGCTGGGCCCACGGGGTGTCGATGACGTCCTGCTCGGTCGACTCGCCGGGGATGCCGCCGGGGCGCGTATAGAGGATGTACCGGTGGATGGGGTCCGCGATGAGTCCGCGGCCCTCGTAGGTGTCGGCGGCGCCCTTCATGGCTTCGAGCGTACCGCGGTCAGCGCGAAGCCGGGCGATACAACGTATCGCGGTCCACCGAGCGCACGGAGATCACGCGCCGCTCGTCGCCGCGGCGGACGGCCACGTCGATGGTGTCGCCGGCCTGCCGCCGCCACAGCCGCTCGTAGAACTCCTCCTGGGTGGCCACGCCGACCCCGTC
>DASYTM010000202.1:0-9287 GCA_036002345.1 Candidatus Methylomirabilota bacterium
GCTCGTGGACCGGGTCGAGGCGCCCGACGCCTCGACCGTCCGGATCACGCTGAAGGAGCCCTTCGCGTGGTTCCTCGACATGCTGGCCGCGCCGATGAACGTGGCCATCGTGGCCAAGGAGTGCGTCGAGCGGTTCGGCGACCTCAAGAAGGCCGAGGCGTGCGTGGGCACCGGCCCGTGGATGCTGGACGCCTACAAGCCCAACCAGAGCCTCAGCTTCGTCCGCAACCCGAACTACTTCGTGGCCGGGCTGCCGTACATCGACCGCGTCGAGACGACCGTGGACGAAGACGCCGCCTCCCGCATGTCGTCGTTCGTCGCGGGCAAGTACGACATCGGCTACGAGGGCGGCTTCGTGTTCCGCACGGAGTGGATGCAGATCCGCGACGCCCTCCGCCAGCGGCGGCCCAATCTCAAGACGACCGACGTCCTGACGAACATCTTCAGCCACCTCTCGATGCGCGTGGACCAGCCGCCCTTCAACGACGTCCGCGTGCGCCGCGCGATCTCGTTGGCCCTCGACCGTCAGGCCATCATGGACGCGACCTCCGAAGGCACCGGGTCGTTCAATCCGCCCATCCCCGCCGGGCTCAAGGACTGGTCGCTGCCGATCGCCCAGCTCGGTGAGCACGCCCGCTGGTACAAGCACGACCTCCCCGAGGCCAAGCGCCTGCTCGCCGCCGCCGGCCATCCGAACGGCTTCTCCGCGCCGGTGTGCTTCACGACCTACGGCTCGGCGATCCTCATCGACCAGGCCCAGATGATCCTCAAGCAGCTGAAGGACGCCGGCATCGATGCGCGCCTGGACCAGAAGGAGTACGGCGCGTACATCTCGACGTGCTTCCTCGGCAAGCTCGACGCGATGGGTTTCGGGCCGCAGACGACGTTCCTCGAGCCCGACGGCTACCTGCAGCAATACGTGCCGGGCGGGGCGCGCAACCAGAGCCACGTCGACGATCCCGTGGCCACCGACATGATCGCCCGCCAGCGGCGCACGCTCGATGCGGGCAAGCGGCGCGACGTCATCCACGCGCTCCAGCGCCACCTCGCCGGCCAGCAGTACTACGTCTCGATCCACTCCGGCCTCAGCGTGGCGTGCTGGGAGAGCGCGTTGAAGAACTACGGGCCGAACCTCGGCTTCGACCTGGCGGGCCGCCTCACCGCGGCGTGGCTCGACCGCTGACGTGCTGAGGCGGTACCTCGTCCGGCGGCTCCTCGTCGCCGTGCCGTCGCTGCTGATCGCCAGCGCCATCGTCTTCACGCTGCCACGCCTCATCCCCGGCGACGCCGTGCAGCTCATGCTCGCCGAGACCTCGTACGCCAAGGACATCGACGAGCTGCGCGCCAAGCTCGGCCTCGACCGGCCCTTCCACGTGCAGTACGTGGAGTGGCTCGGCCGCGCCGCGCGCGGCGACCTCGGCGAGTCGCTGTGGACGCGGCGGCCCGTCGCGCAGGAGCTGGCGCAGCGGCTGCCCGTGACGGCGGAGCTGGCGCTCTACGCCACGATCATCGCGCTGCTCATCGCCGTGCCCGTCGGGGTGGTGGCGGCGGCGCGCCAGGACAGCATGTCCGACTACGTCGTCCGCAGCCTCGCCATCCTCGGACTGTCGGTGCCGGGGTTCTGGCTGGCCACGCTCCTGATCGTGCTGCCCGCGATCTGGTGGGGCTGGCGGCCCGTGACGGGCTTCGTCGACTTCCGCGCCGATCCCCTCGGCCATGTCGTGCAGATCCTCCTGCCCGCGGTGATCCTCGGCGTCGCCTCCGCGGCCGCGCTCATGCGCCTCACGCGCGGCATGCTGCTCGAGGTCCTGCGCCAGGACTACGTGCGCACCGCGTGGGCCAAGGGGCTCGCCGAGCGCGCGGTGGTGCTCAAGCACGGGCTGCGCAACGCCGTCATCCCCGTGATCACGCTGCTCGGCACGCAGCTGCCGCAGATCCTCGGCGGGACGGTGGTGATCGAGACGATCTTCGGCCTGCCCGGCGTGAGCCGCTTCCTCTTCGACGCCATCAACCAGCGCGACTACCCGGTGATCCAGGGCGTGAACCTGCTCGTGGTGGGGACGATCGTGCTCGTCAACCTCGCCGTGGACGCGCTCTACGCCGTGCTGGATCCGAGGATCCGCTATTGAGCGCCACCACCTCCGCGACGCTGCCGCTCAACAGCGCGGGCAGCGCGCCGGCGCTGGCGCGGCGGCGCGGGCCCGTGGCCTGGCTCCTGGCCGTGGCGCGCTTCGCGCGGCAGAAGCCCCTCGGCGCCATCGGCGGCGTGATCGTGGTCGGCATGCTGGCCATGGCCGTGTTCGCCGAGCACATCGCGCCGTACCGCTTCGACGAGACGATCCGCGGCGCGCGGATGAAGCCGCCCAGCGCCGCCCACTGGCTCGGCACCGACAACCTGAGCCGCGACATGTGGAGCCGCATCGTGTACGGCGCGCGGGAGTCGATCACGGTGGGCTTCGCCACCATCGCGCTGGCCATCGCCGTCGCCACCGCCATCGGCGTGTCGAGCGCCTACTTCGGCGGCCTGTGGGACCTCGCCGTGCAGCGCGTGGTGGACGCGTGGCTGTCGTTCCCCTACCTCGTGGTCATCCTGTCGGTGATGGCGGTGCTCGGCCCGGGGCGCTTGAATCTCATCATCGCCGTCGCCATCATCGCCGCCGCGACGAACTCCCGCGTCATCCGCGGCGCCACGCTCGGCGTCATGCAGAGCCAGTTCGTGGAGGCGGCGCGCGCCATCGGCTGCGGTCACACGCGCATCATCGTGCGCCACCTCCTGCCGAACGTGACGGCGACCATCATCATCCTCGCCACCATCGGCCTCGGGGCCGTGATCCTCGCGGAGTCCGCGCTGTCGTTCCTCGGCTTCGGCGTGCCGCCGCCGCACCCGTCGTGGGGCGCGATGCTCTCCGGATCGGGCCGGACGTACATGCTGCGCGCGCCGTGGATGGCCATCTGGCCGGGCGTGGCCATCTCACTCGCCGTGTTCGGCTTCAACATGCTCGGCGACGCGCTCCGCGACGTGCTCGATCCGCGGCTGCGTGGCGCGCGCTGAGGGGCTTGACGAGGGAAGCCCATGGGCGTAGACCGGAACTACGGCGAGAGAGAGGTACGGCTCGCCGTCGAGGGCAACTCCACTCCAAGGGGGTGCGGATGGAGAACACGCCACCGGACTCGGCCCTTGCGCCGCGCGGAGCCCGCTAGCAGCCTCGGGCGGCGCATCGGCGAAAGATCGTAAAAGGCTCCGGCGCACGCCGGAGCGCGCGGCCTGTAGGGCGCGCACACATAGACAAGGGGAGGACCGCGGGCGGCATCGACCGCCCGCGGCCCCCGATACTCCCGCCTAGTTGAGACCCTCGAGCCGAACGCGCGCGAGCGCGGCTTGCAGCAGCCCCGAGTACCAATCGCGGGTTTCGATCACCAGCGCGACGGCCATGCCTCGCAGCACGGTGAAGGTGTGGACGACCTGCCCGTCGGGCGTCCTTTCGGAGGGTGTGGGCTCGGTCGCCATGGCCGTGTCAGAGTGCAACGCCGGTGCCACGCGTAGATCCGCGAAATCACGCCCGATGTGGAACCATGTGCGCCGTGGCGGCGCAACGGCGTGCAAGGAGAGCGGAACGCGTCTGGTGAGGCGTCGGCTTCAGGCTGCGCGCACGTGCGCGCAGCGCGCGCAGCGCTTGCGATCGAGCTCGAGCCGATTGCGCAATTGACCCTGGCAGCTCGTGCAGCGCGCCTCGCGGAGCTGCAGGTGGTGGGTCCGGCAGGCGCCGGTGGACTCCTTTTCGGCGTGACGGGTGCAACCGTCCCAAACACATTTTCCGAAGGTCATGCGGTCCCCTCCCGCGCGATTTCGCGCGAAAATGCCGCGCCAAGGGTGCAAGCGGTATGCCCGGGCGCGGGAGTCGAGACGGCGGGCGGTTGGCCGCGCTGCCGACGCCACGCAAGGCATTTCCTTACCCACTTCGGAGGCTGATGACCACCGACCTGTTCGTGGCCGCGTCGGGACTCGACGGGCTCGTGCTCGCGGGCGCGGCCCCACCGGAATGCCTGCGCGGCGTGGAGCCCGCGCCCGCGCCGGTCCGCGAGGGCGACGATACGGTCATCGCGCTCCCGACCTGGACGCCGCGCCGGCCGGCGTCCCACCTGTTGCCGTCGTTCGCGCCACTCACCGACGCGCCCGTCGCGTTCCGGCTCGAGCTCTCCGCGCTCGCTGACGGGGAGTGGTCGTCGTGGACGGCGGGCGCCACGGTGGGCGCCGCCGAGTTCGCCGCGCTGCCGGCGTCCGCGCCCCCGCTGGCGTGCGACGTGGACGTGTTCCGCGCGGCACCCGCGGTGGACGCCGTGCGGCTGCGCGTGCGCGTGCGCGGCGACGCGGGCGCGTCCTGGCTCGTCGCGCTCTCCGCGGCCGACGCCGCGCCGCCCGACCTGCGCGCCGCCGACGGCGCGGCCGCACGCCTCGACGTGCCCGCGCTCAGCCAGACGGAGGCCGACGCCGCGCTCGGCGCGCGCATCTGCTCGCCGACCAGCGTCGCGATGGTGCTCGGCTACTGGGGCCGCCCCGCGGCGCCCACCACGCTCGCCGCCGAGGTGTTCCATCGCGCGCTCGACATCTATGGCGTGTGGCCGGCGGCCGTGCGCGCCGCCGCCGCGCGCGGCGTGGCCGGCTATCTGCTGCGCTTTCCCGACTGGCGCGCCGCGCGCTGGTGCGTCGAGCGCGGCATCCCGATCGTCGCCTCCGTCCGCTACGCCCCCGGCGAACTGACCGGCGCCGCCGTCACCACCACCCCAGGCCATCTTCTGGTGATCGTCGGCTTCGACGGCCCCGACGTCCTCGTCAACGACCCCGCCGCCCCCACCGCCTCGGAAGTCCCGCGCCGCTATCGTGCCGACGAACTCGGAAAAGTCTGGCTCGCCCGAGGCGGCGTCGGCTACGTCCTGTTCGATCCCGCCCGCCTGTAGCCCCCGGCGCCCGCGGCCGGCGCCGGCGCGCGGTGCGGGTTGCTCATGCGAGGCCCGTGTTTCGGGTAATGCGTCGGACCCGGCCAGGAATCGGTGCACGATCACAGGCGCACCGTAGAGTCGATTTGCGTGGTCGAGCATGAGCGGCCCGCGCCGCGCGTCGGCGCCGAGCCGCGACGCGGCGGTGACTACAGGTGCGTGAGGCGTTCCTGCGGCGGCGGCGACTCCCGGCGCAGCCGCCGCTTGAGAAGGTCGGCGGCGATCGCGCGGCCGCCGAGGCCGAAGGCGAGGGCGAGCGCGAGCACGAGCCCGCCGAAGGTGATGCCGAAGGCGACGAGCACCATCTCCTTGCCGATGCCGAGATGCGTGAGCGCGGTGGCGATGGCGAAGAGGAGCACCGCCCAGTGCGCGATGCGGGCGAGGAGGCGCGCCTCGGGGAGCCGCGCGTTGACGGCGGCGATGAGAATCGTCTGGCTCAGGAAGTTGGCGCCGAGCCAGCCCGCGACCAGGATGAGCAGCGCCGCGAAGAGCGGCGGCAGGAAGGCGAGCAGCAGCGCCGTGGCGCTGTGCGTGCCCGGCACGGCCACCGCGTCCACCCCCGCGCTCGCGAAGAACAGGAAGACCGCCCAGAAGCCGAGGACCCCCAGCACGCCGGACGGCGGGCGCTCGATGCCGGAGCGGCGCAGCGACGCCGCCACGCCCCAACGCTCCATGACGCGATCGAAGCCCAGGGCCCGCGCGCCGCGCTCGAGGACGAGGCGGAGGATCCACCCCAGCACGAGTCCGAGCGCGAGGAGGGTGAGGAGCACGAACAGCCCGGGCAGGACGGCCGCAAGCCTTTCCTGAGCCTCGAGGAAGGCGGACCAGACGCTGTCGGGCCGACGGTCGCGCATGCCAGTTCCTTCCAGAGCGTACACCCGGTACAATGCCGCGCAATGCAAACCTCCCGGGTGGTGCTCCTCCTCGCGGCCGTGGCGGCCCTCGCGGGCTGTGCGTCGGACAAGTCGTGGATGAAGGTGGGCGAGCCCTACACGACCGCGGAGTTCCGCAAGGACTACGCCGACTGCTCGAAGACCAGGAACGGCAAGCTCGACGAGGAGTGCCTGCGCGGCCGCGGGTGGGTGGAGATGAAGCCGTCGCGCGGCGACCGCGCCGCCGACACGCCGCCCACGCCCCCTCAAGACTGGCGTCTGCGACGCTGAGCTGACATGCGCTTCGGGCTCTTCACCGGCATGGGCAACACCACGTGGGACGCCGTGCTCGCGCTATGGCGCCACGCGGCCGCGAGCGGCTGGGACGGCGCCTGCGTGACCGACCACTTCATGCCGAACACGCCCGACCGCGTGGGCGAGACGATGGAGTGCTGGACGACGCTCGCCGCGCTCGCGTCCGTCGTGCCGAAGCTGCGGATCGGCACCATCGTCTCCGGCAACACGTATCGGCATCCCGCCGTGCTCGCGAAGATGGCCGCGCAGGTGGACGTGATCTCTGGCGGCCGCCTGATCTGCGGCATCGGCGCCGCGTGGCAGCAGAACGAGCACGAGGCGTACGGGATTCCCTTCTACGACGTCAAGGAGCGGCTCGCGCGGCTGGACGAGGCGTGCCAGGTGCTGAAGGCGCTGTGGACGCAGGAGAAGGCGACCTACAAGGGCCGCTACTACCAGCTCACCGACGCGCCGCTCGCACCGAAGCCCGTGCAGCGGCCGTATCCCGAACTGATGATCGGCGGCGGCGGCGAGAAGGTCACGCTGAAGATCGCCGCGCGCCACGCGGATCACTGGAACGTGTGGGGCGGACCCGAGACGCTGGCGCGCAAGGGCGCCATCCTCGACACGCACTGCCGCGCGGCCGGGCGGGATCCGGAGGCGATCACGCGCTCGGCCAACATGGCGCTGCTCATCACCGACGACCACGCCGAGGCCGATCGTCTGCGGAGCGCGCTCTCCAAGCGCTTCGGCATGCCGGAGGCGCTCGCGCAGGACGCCGCGCTCGTCGGCTCCGTCGGCGAGATCCGCGACAAGCTGGGCCGGCTGGGCGCCGCCGGCGTCAGCATGGTGTGGATTCCGACGATGTTCCTGCCGAAGGACCCCCGGCCCCTCCTCGATCGGTTCATGCAGGAGATCGCGCCTCACGCGCCATAGGCGCCTCGAAGTAGCGGCGCAGGAGATCCGCCGCCACCGACCGCACGTCGTAGGCGCGGCCGCTCTCGTGACCGGCGCGCGACGCCAGCCCCTCGGCGATCCGGATGCACTGCTCCACCATGTTGCGGTCGCCGAGGACGCCGAAGCCCTCCGCGGTCTCCAGCACGCCCGCCAGGGAGCCCTCGCGATGCGCGCGGAAGAGGGCGATCCAGTACGTCTCGCGGGCCCGCGCCTCCGCGGCGCGCGCGAAGCCGGGGATGGCGCCGATGCGCCGCGCCGCCTCCGCCACGCGCACGATCGGCTGCCAGCCGGGCTGGTCGATCACCGCCGCGTGCGCCCGGTGCCACGCGCGGACGGCGGCCGCGGCGTGACCGCCCGCGATCGCGTCCTCCATCTCGAGCAGGTGCTGCCTCCATGTCTCACTCATCGTCGCTCCCCCATCTCTCCGGCCAGCTGGTGCACGGCCGCGTGTCGATCGCATCCCGCCCGCATCCGCTCCGTCACCATCCCGAAGAGGAATGCCAGGCTCCACAGGCAGAGCGCGGCCAGGGCCGCGCGTTGTGCGCCGCTCATCGCAGGTTCTCCGTCGTCGAGCGTCCGGTGGACGCCGAGCGTGCCGCCCACCGCGCCGCCAGCAGGTCGACGCGGGCGCGGCCGCGCGGATCGGCGTCGGCCGCGGCCAGGCGCCGCGCGATGTCGAGGCCGCGCTCGACGACCTGCTCGTCGCCGAGATCGAGAAACGCCTCGGTCGCGTGCAGCACGCCCTCGAGCGACCGCTCGGCGCGCGCGCGCAGCAGCGCGGTGAGATAGCACTCCCGCGCCCGCGCCAGCGCCGCGGCGTGGAAGCCGCCGCGCGCGCCGATGCGCCGGTAGAGGTCGCCGGCCTCGACGAGTCCCTCCCAGCGCCGGCTCGCCAGCAGCACGGCGTGGCCGTCCCGCCAGTGGCGCGCCGCGCCCGCGCCGTCGCCGGCGGCGAGCGCTGCGTCGGCACGCTGGAAGTGCAGGACGGCCGGCGCGTCGAGGGCCCTGGTTGCCGTCACCGCGCGGACCTCGGTGGCAACCAGGGTCACGAGCGCGCCCCCCAGGACACCCGCCAGCCACGTGCTTCGATTCCTCATGGCCGACAAGACAACGCAAGGCAGGTACCAAACGAAACACGTTGCTAATCAAGCATTTGAAGCTCATTGATCAGTGGTCAATGGCGGGGTGGTCAAGTCCTGAACAGTGTTCTGAGCAGTACAGTCGGGCCGGGGTATGATGGCCGGCGATGATCCGGCCCCTCGACGACCTGCTCGGCAGCAGCCCGGAGATCGAAGGGCTCCGCGAGCGCGTGGCCCGACTCCTCGAGCGCCAGAAGGACGCTCACCGGTTGCCGTCGGTCCTCATCGAGGGCGAGACGGGCACGGGCAAGGGGCTGCTCGCGCGCATGCTCCACCGCGGCGGCCCGCGCGCCGACGGGCCGTTCGTGGACGTCAACTGCGCGGCCATCCCCGAGACGCTGCTGGAGGCCGAGATGTTCGGCTTCGAGCGCGGGGCGTTCACGGACGCGCGGCGCGCGAAGCCGGGGCTGCTCCAGGCCGCGCAGCGCGGGACGATCTTCCTCGACGAGATCGGCCTGCTCGGCGAGCCGCTGCAGGCCAAGCTCCTCAAGGCCCTCGAGGAGCGGACGGTGCGCCGGCTCGGCAGCACGCGCGACGAGCCGATCGACGTGTGGCTCATCACCGCCACCAACGAGGACCTCCGCGGCGCGATCCGGCGCCGGCGCTTCCGCGAGGACCTCTACCATCGGCTCGCGGTGGTCACGCTCACGCTGCCGCCGCTGCGCGCGCGCGGCGCCGACATCCTCCAGCTCGCCGACCACTTCCTGCGCCGCGCCTGCGCGGATTACGGGATCGGCCCGCGCCGCCTCGGCGCGGAGGCGTGCACGGCGCTCCTGCGCTACCCGTGGCCGGGCAACGTGCGCGAGCTCGCGAACCTCATGGAGCGGCTCGCGCTCCTCGACAGCGACACCGAGATCGGCGCGGCCGCCCTCGGCCTGCCCGCTGCGCGCGCGCCGGAGCGGCCGGCGCCGGTGGACGGCGGCGCTTCCCTCGACGACGCGGTCCGCGACCGGCTCGTCGACGTGCTGCGCCAGACGGGCTGGAACATCTCGCGCTCGGCGGCGCAGCTCGGCATCACGCGTAACACGCT
>DASYTM010000203.1:0-1783 GCA_036002345.1 Candidatus Methylomirabilota bacterium
CTGGCGTTCACCGCCACCGTCGACCGCCGCGACATGGCCTCCGGCGCGGTGCTCGGCGCGCGCGAGCGGCTCACGCGGGCGCAGGCGCTCGCGGCGCTCACGACCGGTCCGGCGTGGATCACGTTCGCCGAGCGCGAGCGCGGGCGGCTGGCGCCGGGCTACGCGGCCGACCTCGCGGTGCTCGAGCACGATCCGTTCACGGCGCCGCTCGGCGCGCTCGCCGAGCAGACCGCGCGCCTCACGATGGTCGGCGGCGAGGTCGTGCACGGTGCCTGACGTCCGCTCGCCGCGGGTCTGGCTGGCGGTCACGTGGTCGCTGTTTCAGATCTACACGGCGCAGGCCGGACTCTACGATCTCCTCATCCAGCTCCCTGTGCACGTCGCGTTCGCGGTCGCGCTCGGCTTCCTGACCGATCCGATGCCCGACTCGCCGGAAGCGGCGGAGGCCCTACGTCGCAGGCCGCGACGGCGCTGGCTCGACGGATCGCTCGCGGTGCTGGCCGTCCTCTGCGCGGCGCACTACGTCTGGCACAACGACCGGCTGGCCTCGCGCATGGCGATGGTCGACGACCCGCTCGCGATCGACGTCGTGGTCGGCGTGCTGTTCACGGTGCTGCTGCTGATCGTCGCCTGGCGGCACATCGGCCCCGCGCTGGTGGTGATGGCGCTGGCGTTCATCGTCTACGCGTTCGTCGGGCCGTGGCTACCGGGCTTCCTGTCCCACGGCGGCGAGCCGTTCATCAAGCTCGTGGACCAGCAGATGCTGACCACGCAGGGCGTGTTCGGGATCCCGACCCTCGTGTCGGCCACGTTCATCTTCCTGTTCGTCGTGTTCGGCAGCGTGATGGCCCACGGCGGCCTCCTGCGCTTCTTCACCGACGGCGCGCTGGCGGTCGCGGGCGGCACGATGGGCGGGGCGGGGAAGGTCGCCGTCATCTCGAGCGGGCTGTTCGGCACCGTCAACGGCAGCGCGATCGCCAACGCCGTGACCACGGGCGCCTTCACGATCCCGCTCATGATGCGCGCCGGCTACCGGCCCGCGTTCGCCGCCGGCGTGGAGGCGTGCGCGTCCATGGGCGGCCAGCTGATCCCGCCCGTGATGGGCGCGGCGGCGTTCATCATGGCCGAGACGCTGCAGGTACCGTACTCGACGATCGCCATCGCCGCCGCGATTCCCGGCGTCCTCTACTTCGTCGCCGTCGGCGTCATGGTCCACTTCGAGGCCAAGCGCCAGCGGCTGCCGATGCTCCCACGGCCCGAGCTGCCGCGCCTGGGCGCCGTGCTCCGCCGCGACGCGCACCTGCTCGCGGGGCCGGCCGTGCTCGTGTGGCTGCTGGTCGAGGGGCGCTCGCCGATGTTCGCGGGCTTCTGGGCGCTCGTGACCGCCTTCGGGCTGTCGTGGGTGCGGCGCGACACGCGGATCACCCTGCCGAAGATCTTCGCCATCCTCGCCGACAGCGCGCAGGCGGCCATGCCGGTGGCGCTGGCGTGCGCCACGGTCGGCATCGTGGTGGGCGTCGTCTCCACCACCGGCCTGGGGCTCAAGCTGGCGACCGGCATCGTCGGTCTGGCCGGCGGCAGCCTGCTCGCCACGCTCCTGCTCACGATGATCGCGGCCCTCGTGCTCGGCACCGGGCTGCCGACCTCGGCGACCTACATCATCACGTCGATCATGGCCGCGCCCGCGCTCGAGCAGCTCGGCATCCCCAAGCTCGTGGCCCACATGTTCGTCTTCTACTTCGGAATCCTCGCCGACCTCACGCCGCCCACGGCGATCTCGACT
>DASYTM010000204.1:0-5629 GCA_036002345.1 Candidatus Methylomirabilota bacterium
TGGCCCCAGATGCCGACGAGCCCGGCCGGCATGGCCAGCACGAGGACGACGAGGACGACGCCGAGGACGAGCTGCCAGTACACGGTGAAGCCCACCGCGTAGGTCTCCAGATAGTTGTAGGCGATCGCGCCGATGATCGGCCCGATGAAGGTGTGAAAGCCCCCGAGCACCGTGAAGAAGACGATGCGGCCTGAGAACGGCCAGTAGAGGATGTCCGGGGTCGTCAGGCCGTTCAAGGGCACCCACAGCGCGCCCGCCAATCCCGTGAACGCGCCCGAGATCACGAAGGCGATCCAGCGGTACTTCCGCACCTGGACGCCCACGAACTCGGCGCGCGTCTCGTTGTCGCGGATCGCCTGCAAGGCCTTGCCGAAGGGCGAATGCACGATGATCCACATCACGGCGGTGGCGACGAGGAAGAGGACCAGCACGTAGTAGTAGTAGCGATGGGCGAGGAACGCGATCTTGTCGCCCCGTGTCTGCGCGGTGGAGAAGATGCCGCCCACCAGCGTCGGCGTCGGCACCCGCAGGCCGTCGCTGCCGCCCGTGACCCAGAACAGCTTGAGCGCGAGACTCCACAGCACCTGCGACAGGGCGAGCGTCAGGATGCCGAAGAAGATGCGCGTGTAGCGGACGCAGACGACCCCGAAGAGCGCCGCCACCGCCGCCGAGCCCAGCACGCCGACGACGACGAAGGCTTCCATCGACGCGACGCCCGCGTACTTCACGAGGAGCGCAACGACGTACGCGCCCATGCCGAAGTACGCGGAGTGGCCGAAGGAGAGGAGGCCGGTGTAGCCGAGCAGGAGGTTGAAGCCGAGGGCGGCGATCGCGAACACGAGCCCGTAGCAGAGCTGGATCGTCTGGAACGGCGGCAGCATGGCCGGCAGCACGGCGAGCCCGACGACGACGAGCGCGGCGATCGCTAGGTGACGGCGGCTCATGCACGCCCGAAGAGCCCGGCCGGGCGCACGAACAGCACCACGGCCGCGATGAGGTAGAGCACGGCCAGCTCGACCTCGGCGAAGTAGGTGATGCCGATCGTCCGGACGAAGCCGACGATGAGGGCGCCCACGAGCGCGCCTTCGAGGCTGCCGAGACCACCGATCACCACCACGACGAACGCGAGGATCAGCGCATCCACTCCCATGCCGAGCACCGCCCCGGAGAGCGGCATCACGACCGCGCCGCCGAGGCCGGCCATCAGGCAGCCGATCGTGAACGCCTGGACGTACACGCGCTTGACGTTGATGCCGAGGGCCTCCGCCATCCGGCGATCCTGGGACGTCGCGCGCAGCATCACGCCGAAGCGCGTGCGATAGACGAAGGCCCACAGGCCGACCGCGGCCACGCCGCCGACGACGATCACGAAGATGTTGTAGGCGGGGTACGTGGCGCCGAGGATCGACACGCTCCCGAGCGCGTCCGAGAGCGCGCTCGCGGTGAGCGGGTGCGGTCCCCAGATGAGCCGCATCAAGTCCTCCAGGACGAGGAGCAGTCCGAAGGTCATGAGCAGCTGATATTCCTCCGGGCGTCGGTACAGCGGACGCAGCATCGTCGGCTCGAGCAGGGCGCCCGCGCCCGCCGCCGCCGCGGCGCCGGTGAGGAGCAGGATGAAGAGCAGGCTGACGTGGAGGTGGCTGGCCATGAGCCCGATCGCCCACGCCGAGACGTAGGCGCCGACGGCGTAGAGGTTGCCGTGCGCCATGTTGACGATGCGCATGACGCCGTAGACGAGCGAGAGCCCCGACGCGATCAGGAACAGATTGGACGCGTAGAAGAGCGAGTTCAGGATCTGCGTGAGGAGCGTGTCCACGGGGCGCCGCTACCTTGCCCCAGGTGGCGCCGGCGCTGCAAGCCGCGCCTCGCGTGTCATTCGACGCGAACGCTGCGGGCGGCGGCGGCGACCACGACGCCGTTCACGCTCACCGCGAGGAGGGCGACGTGCGGCCCGCGTCCGAGTCCGTCGCGGGTCACCACGAAGGTTCCCGCCGGCGTCGGCGCCACCGACCCCATGCGTAGGACCGCACCCTCCGGCCCGACGATCACGAAGCGGCACACGACACTGATCCCGCGCTCCTTCTGGACGGCCGCGGCGCCGACGGGCTCGGCGACGATGCGGTGCTCGCGCGCGAAGCGCTCGACGCGCTCCGCCTCCGCGTGCACCTCGATGCGGTCGGCGCGTACCTCGGCCCGCGTGATCGAGCCGTGCAGCGGATGCGGATACCGGTCGAACGAGCCGACGCCGAGCGGGTAGCTGAAGTTGCGGAACACGCGAAGGACGGCGCCGGTCGGCGACCACGCGTGCAGCTCGTAGGGGCCGCTCGTCACGAGGACGTGCTTGCGCTCGTCGAGGAACTGCGCGAGCTTCCCCCACCGCTGGCGCGCCTCGCGCGGCGTGACGAGGCCCTGCAGCGCCGGCGGCACGTGGGCCCGGCCCTCGAGGGCGGCCAGGAGCGGACGCAAGCGATCGCGCAGGCGCGCATCGCGCACGACGTCGAGCCACGGCACGCCGCGACGGCGCGCCTCCTCGGCGGAGAAGGCGCCCGCGCCGCTCTTCACGGCCTCCTCGAGCAGCGCGAGGACGTGCCACGGCACCGGCGTCCACGGCGGCGCGAGCACCGCGAGCGCCAGCGGATCGGGGAGCCCACGATCGAGATAGACCTCGACGATCGGGACCTCGTACTTCATCGTGACCTCGCCGAAGCGCAGCACGTCGGTCTCGACGCGCAGCGGCCTCACGGCCACGACCGCCTCGCGCATGAGCGCGGTCGCGCGCCGCACGGACGCGTCCCCCTCGGTCTGCTGTCCGCCGCCCCACTTGAAGGCGAACGCGAGCGCGTAGAGGGCGTCCGCCGTCGTCATGCTGGTCCCGTCGTGGAAGTTGGAGGTGAGGACGCGATACGTGAGCCGCGTCTTCGCCGTGCGGCCGCCGCCCACGCGCTTGAGGACACCGGTGCCCGCCTCGGGCAGCACGGCGTCGTCGGGCACGACCACCGGGCCCGGCGCGGGCGCCTTCTCCGGATCCTGCAAGCGCACGCGGTTCTCGACCCACGTGGCGCCGTGCGGCTCGGGGAAGAGCGCCGGGTCCGCGAGCGCCGCCCACAGCACTCGGCCCGTGGCGTCCGTGAACCCCGCGACGGGATTCCACGCCGCCGTCGCCCGCTCGCTCACCCCGACCGTGAGCCAGCCGTTCCACGGAAAGTCCTTGAGCTTCACGGCCCGCGGGAAGATCGACGACGCGAGTCCGGCGTGCGCGTCCGCGGCGACGTTCTCCACGCCGGCCGAGTAATCGTCGCTCGTGAACTGGCGACGCACGCGGTAGCCCGCCACCACGCGCTCGCACCCCTTCGAAAGGCGCGCGACGAGCGCACGCTCGACGTTGGCGCGTGCCGCCGCACCCTCGACGCCGCCGCCGGCGAGACGCCGGACCGCGCTCTCCGCGGCCTCCCTCTCCGCAGCGTCGGACAGGCTGGCGCCGGCGAGAAGCCAGGCATGGAACCATCCTTCCTTCAGCCAGGGCGGAGCCAGGCCGCCGTGGAGCGGCGATGCCTCGCTCTCGACCAGCTCACGCACACCGACCTCCTCGACGACGACGTCCCACTTCGCATCGCGCGCGCGATGCGCGCCCACGAGCGTCTCGGCGAACCGCCCCTTCGCGCGCACGCGCAGTCCGGGCGCCGGCGCGGCCGTGACGGCCCGCGCAGAGCCGCGGGCAGCACCTTCGATGAGATCGAGGTGCTGGAGATGGTCGGGATGGTACGGCGTCACGGGATATGGGTGCGGGACCCACGGGCCGTCGCGGAGCGCGCCGATGACCCGGCGCACCGCCGTGCACCGCCCCTCGCGCGTGGCGAGCGAGGGCGAGGCCGGGTTGGTTCCGACCACGACGTACGACGCCAGCGACTCGACCGTCAAGACGCCCCGCGGCGGCGCCCGCCCCGGCCAGAGATCCGGGCCGAGCCAGGCGTGGACGGTGCTCTTTTGCAGGCGCTCGGCGGCCACCGCGGAAGGCAGCGTCTCGACCGCGATCTCCTGCGGGTAATACGAGGGATAGAACGGCATCTCGTGGCCCGCCGAGGCGACAGACGCGGCGAGGCACACGAGATGCCCGAGGACGAGCGCGAGGACGCGCGTCAGGAGACTCTCGGCCAGGTCTCCTCGATCCACTTGTACGTCGTGGTCGGCTCACCCTTGGCGTAGCCGGGCGGGGCCGTGATGTTGCGGATGGGCACGGTGATCACGCGCTTGGGATCGTGCACCGGGAACTCGTAGTCCTTCGACTGCATCGCAAACCCGGTGATCGCGTCCTTGTAGCCCTGGTGGTTGTCAGGGCGGATGTAGTTGTAGCCGGACGGCCCGGCGTACATGAGCCCTTCGAGCATCGTGATGATCGCGTGATCTTCGGGCCACCCGCCCGTGAGCTGGTTGGCCTTCTCGATCGCGACCCGCAGCATGTGCAGCGCGGTGTACGCGCCCTCGGCCTCGAAGTTCGGATACTCCTTCCACCGCTCGTGGAATGCCTTGACGAACTGCGTGTTGATCGGCCACTTGTTGCCGCCCGGGAACAAGAAGTGGTAGTTCGCGTGCACGCCGGCGACGATGTCTTGCGGATGATCCTTGCCGAGCGCGTGCGGCGCCACGCCGAAGGCGAGCGTCGTGGCGACTTTCATCTTCTTGAAGAGGTCGTAGCGCAGGGCCTGCTTGTAGAGCGCGACGTAATCGCCGCCCCACACCGAGCAGAAGAGCAGGTCGGGCTTTGCCGAGATGGTCTTCGAGATGTGGGCCGTGAATTCAGTCGTTCCCAGCTTGGGCCACGCTTCCGAGACGACCTGGATGTTTCCGGAGAGCTTCTTCATCGCCACGTTGAAGTGGTCGAAGGCGTTCCGACCGTAGGAGTAGTCCGGGTGGATGTGCGCGATCTTCGTGATCTTCGGCCACGCCGTCGAGGCGGCGATCGCGGCCATGATCCCGTCCGCCGACTGGATGTTGGTGAGCCGGAACACGTAGTGCGGGTTCGGCACCGCCTTCTCGAAGAGGAAGTCCGTGCAGCCGTCGGTGAAGACCGTGAGGCACTTCAGCTCCTCGGCGACTGGCCCGAGCGCCGGCGTGTTGCCGCTGGAGATGACGCCGGTGAAGCAGTCGATGTTCTCCGACAGCTTCATGCGGCGCAGCTCCTTCACGTTGGCGTCGGTGCCCGCGGCCTCGTCCGCCTTCAGGGTCTCGATCTTGCGCTTGCCGAGCAGACCGCCCTTGGCGTTGATCTCCTCCGCGGCGAGGATGTGGCCCTTGTATGACTGCTCGCCGAGCACCGCGGCAGGCCCGGTGAAGAACGTCATATGGCCCGTCTTGTACGGCTTGTCCGGAATCGTACCTTTGGGCTGCTGCGCCTCCACGGGCGTCGGCAGCACCCACGAACCGGCGGACGCGCCTGCGGCGCCGATGGTGACGCCGAGCCGGTTCAGGAAGTCACGCCGACTGACTTCTTCAGCCATGGGATTCCCCCTTCGTGTGAGGTCGGACACCTGGGTCGATGTGGCGTCGTGTAGCGCGCGGGGTCGCAAAAGTCAAGGCGGCGCGCTCCCCGCTGCCCGGCGCGGCTTGCGCGTCGCGCACGCTGTCCTCATCA
>DASYTM010000205.1:0-10493 GCA_036002345.1 Candidatus Methylomirabilota bacterium
CGTGCACGGCGGCGAGCGCGGGGCGATAGAGCCAGTCCTCGAAGATCGAATGCGTGGGGCTGGCCCACTCGATGCGCCGCACGAAGAAGCGCGACTCGGGGTGGGTCTCGATGTCGAGCCGGGTGACGGGCCGGTAGAAGAAATCGAAGACGCGCTTGAACGGACTCGAGAAGGCCGTCGCCGTGTACTCCATGCGCGCGGTCTGCAGCATGCGGCCGCACCCCCACGTCTCGTACGGGCGCAGGCCGCGCGCGGCGCCGACCACGCGCAGGGCCGCGAGCGGTGCCGCCACCGCGAGGGCCAGCGCGACGGCGATGGCCGGGGTGGAGAGGCTCGCGAAGCCGCCGGGCGTCGCGAGGGTGAGCCAGTCGCCCGGCCCGAGCCGTGACGCCGCCGGCGTCGCGAGGAGCGCCGCCGCGACGTTCGTGAAGACGGGCAGCGCCAGCGTCGGGCCGAGCCCCAGCGCGATGCACGCCAGCGCGAACAGGACCATGCCGGCGCGCATCGCCGTCCCCACCTCGAGGGCGCCGGCGGCCGCCTCGTGCCGCGGGAGGGCCAGGAACGTGATGCCGTACGCCTTGACGAAGCACGCCATGGCGAGCCCGCTGGTGAGGGCGAGGCCGGCGATACCGGCGGCGAAGGCGAGGTTGATCCCCGGCCGCGGGATCGCGGCGCTCTGCAGCAGCGCGACGAAGGTCAGCCACTCGCTGACGAAGCCGTTGAGGGGCGGCAGCGCCGCGATGGCGGCCGCGCCCACCAGGAAGCACGCTGCCGTCCACGGCATGCGCCGGGCGAGGCCGCCCATGCGCTCCATGTCGCGGGTGCCGGTGGCGTGCACCACCGCGCCCGCCGCGAGGAACAGCAGCGCCTTGAAGGCGGCGTGGTTGACGGTGTGATAGAGGGCCGCGGCCACCCCGAGCAGCGCGAGGGCCTCCAGCCCGGCGCCGCGATAGAGCATGCCCGCGCCGAGGCCGATCAGGATGATGCCGACGTTCTCGATGCTGTGGAACGCGAGCAGGCGCTTGAGATCGTGGTCCACGAGCGCGTAGAGCACGCCGATCAGCGCGGACACGGCGCCGGCCAGCAGGATCACGACACCCCACCACGGCGGGCCGCTCCCGAGCCAGTCGAACGAGGCGCGCATCAGCCCGTACACGCCGAGCTTGATCATGACCCCCGACATCAGCGCCGAGACGTGACTCGGCGCGGCCGGATGCGCCAGTGGCAGCCACACGTGCAGCGGGATCACGCCGGCCTTGCCCGCGAAGCCCAGGACCAGGAGGACGAAGGCGAGGTTCTTCGCCGGCCCGGCCAGCCCCGGCGCGGCCGCCCGCCAGACGGCGAAGACCGTGCTGCCCGTCCACGCCGTCAGCAGCAGCATGGCGGCGAGCAGGCACGCGAGCCCGGCGTGCGTCATCACCGCGTAGACCCAGGCGGCGCGCGCCGAGGTTCTGGCCTCGCGGCCGCTCCGCGCCCCGTCGAGCACGAGCACGTAGGACGCGAGCGACATCAGCTCCCACGCCAGCGCGAACGTCATGACGTTCGCGGCGAGCGGCACGACGAGCATGGCGCCGACGAAGACGAGGTAGGCCAGCGCCCCGCGCCGCTCGTGGACGGCCTCGCCGAACGCGTAGATCGAGACGGGCACGGTGGCGGCGCCCACCAGGACCACGAAGAACCCCGCGAGCGGATCCATCTCGAGGACGAGGCCGCCGAGCGGCACCAGCCAGTCGACGCGCGCGCTCCAGGCGGCCCCCGTCATGCCGGCCCAGCCCAGCGCGGCCCCCGCGGCGCCGAGGAGGGCGGTCAGGAGGTAGACGGCCGCCGTCATCCGCGCGGGCGTCCCAGCGCGTCGAGCAGGCCGGCGAGGAGCGCCGCCGGCGAGGGCGGGCAGCCCGCGATGCGCGCGTCGACCGGGACCACCGCGTCGACCCCGCCCACGACGGCATACGAGCCGCGGAAGATCCCGCCGTCGCCCGCGCAGTCGCCGGCCGCGATCACGATCTTCGGGTCGGGCGTCGCCAGCCACGTGCGGCGCAGGGCCTCGGCCATGTTCCGCGTGACGGGCCCGGTGACGAGCAGGCAGTCGGCGTGGCGCGGCGAGGCGACGAAGGAGAGGCCGAAGCGCTCGAGGTCGTAGTGCGGGCCCGTCAGGCCGCCGATCTCCAGCTCGCAGCCGTTACACGAGCCGGCGTCGACTTGGCGGATCGCGAGGGAGCGGCCGAAGCGCCCGCGGATCTCCGCGGCCAGCGCCGCGCCCAGGCGCTCGATCTCGGCCTCGGGCGCGGGTGGCTCGGTGACGATGCCGGTGCGGAGCGCGACACGGAGCTGGCGAAACACGCTTCAGCGCCGCCGGCGGCCGCGCTGCTCCTGCTGGAGCTCGCGCAGCATGGTCTGCGTGCCCTCGAGGTGACGGCTGAAGATGCGCCGCGCCACGTCGAGGAGCTCGCCGACGGCCGGGTCCGGGACGGTGTAGCGCACGGTGGTGCCCTCCCGGGTGGCCACGACGACGTTCCGCGCGCGCAGGATGGCCAGGTGCTGCGACACGATCGCCTGGTCGAGCGCGAGCGCCGCGCTCAGATCGTTCACGCTGCGCGGGCCGTGGCGCAGGATCTCGAGCAGCCGCACGCGCGTCGGGTGGGAGAGCGCTTTGAAGAATCCGGCTTTGAGGGTCTGGAGCTCGTACCGCCGGCGGGTCTCGGCCACGCGAATTCTAATATCGTAATATTGCTATATAGTCAACTCCGCGGAGAGGCCGCGCGCGCCGCCTCGTACACCTCCAGCGTCCGCGCCATCGTCGCGTCCAGCGAGTGACGGGCGAGCACCTCGGCCTGGCCGCGGCGCGCCAGCGCGCGGGCCCGCGCCGGATCGCGCAGGAGATCGAGGATCGCCGCGGCCAGGGCCGGGGCGTCGGCGGGCGGGACGAGCCGGCCCGTCTCGCCGTCGCGCACCAGCTCCGGCGTGCCGCCCACGGTGGTGCCGATGACCGGCGTGCCGATGGCGAGCGCCTGCGGAATGACCTGCGACACGGCCTCCGAGCGGATCGAGGGCAGCACGAGCACGTCGAGCGCGGCCATGACCTCGGGGACATCGCGGCGGAAGCCGGTCATGATCGCCGCGCCCTCGAGATCCATGTCCTTCACGCGGCGCCGCACCTCGTCGAAGCCGACGCCGTCGCCCACGATCACGAAGCGCGCGTCGGGCCGCGCGGCCCGCACGGCGCGCGCCGCCTCGAGGAAGTAGTCGTGGCCCTTGCTGCCCCGGATGTTGGCGACGAGGCCGACGGCGGGGCCGGTGAGACCGAGCTCACTCCGGACGCCGGCGCCGGAGACGCCGGCATGGAAGCGCGCGGTGTCGAGCCCGGGGCCGATGGCAACCACACGGTGGGCGGGAACGCCGGCGGCGCGGACGATGGCCGCGGCCGCCTCGCCGCTGCCGATCACGCGGTCGGCCAGCCGCCGATAGACGAGCCCGCGGTGCCGCGGAATCGGGATCGTGACGTGGCGGCTGCGCACGACGGGCAGGCCGAGCGAACGCGCGGCGAGCCCGCCCACCCACGCGTCGATCGAGGAGTGGGTGTGGACGAGACCGATCGCGTGGGCGCGCATCACGCGCCGCAGCGCGCGGATCGCAGAGAGGTCCCACGGCGCGCGCATGGTGATGGCCACGGTGGGAACGCCGGCGCGCGCGGCCTCGTCGAGAAGCCGCGCACCGGGTTGCGCCGCGATCAGCGCCGGCCGCCCGTGGGCGGACAGCCAGCGCGACTCGGCGATGATGCGAATTTCCTGGCCACCGAATCCGCGCGAAGATTCGGTGTGAAGAACAACGGAGCCGGGGGTCATTCCGGCTCCGTTATAGCAAACCTAGCCTACCAGCGGCCGCCGCCGCCGCCGCCGCCCGGTCGGCCTCCGCCGTAGCCGCCGCCCGGACGACCACCGCCGCCCCGGCCGCCGAAGCCACCGCGCCCGCCGCCGCCGCCGCCGCCCGCACCCGGGCTCTTGGCCTTCTCGACCTGGATGGTGCGGCCATCCAGGCTCGTGCCGTTGAGCTTGCTGATCGCCGATTCGGCTTCCTCGTTCGTCGCCATCTCGACGAAGCCGAAGCCGCGCGACCGACCGGTGTCCCGATCGGTCACCACGCTCGCGGACTCGACGTTGCCGCACGCCGCGAACGCCTCCCGGAGCCGATCCGTGGAGGTGGAGAAGGAGAGGCCGCCAACGAAGAGTTTCACTGCCATGGGGAGCGCTCCTTGTGGCCTTCCGAACTGTGCTCGCTATCCCTGGACTCGGAAGGAGAACCGGGACGCGGCCTGAGACCGCGGGCGGGGGTTCACGCCGAACCGGCGACCGCACCAGACAGGTAAAGTATACATGCCGTGATCAACGATTTCATCGAGCAGTTCACCTACCTCGGCGTCTTCATGGTGCTCTTCCTCGGGGGCCTGGGGGCGCCGATCCCCGAGGAGCTGCCCGTCCTCGCGGCAGGGGCGCTCGCCCACGAGGGGTACATGCGCTGGTGGATCGCCCTGCCGGTGTGCTTCATCGGCGTGCTGTCGGGGGACGCGGTCCTCTACTGGGTGGGGCACCACTGGGGCGAGCGCATCCTGGACTGGCGGATCGTGCGGCGGGTGCTGACCCCCGAGCGCGAGAAGATGCTGCTGGAGGCCTACCGCCGCCACGCCGCCAAGACGGTCTTCACGGCGCGCCACGTCATGGGGCTGCGCGCGGCGGCCTTCCTCACCGCGGGCATCGCGCGGGTGCCCTTCTGGAAGTTCATCGGCGTGGACGCGGCGGCGGCGCTGCTCGGCGTGCCCACGGGGTTCGCGCTCGCGTACTTCTTCACCGACCAGCTGGCGGAGATCCTCCACGACGTCAAGCGCGTGGAGCGCTGGCTCCTGCTGCTCGGGCTCACCGCCATCGCGGCGTGGCTCGCCGTGCTGGAATGGCGCAAGAGCCGCCGGCTCGACCAGCCGCCGCCGGACGGCGTGCTATAGTCGGCGAGCGGTGGCGACCGTGACGGCCGAGCGCAAGCCGTGGCACGCGATCTTCAGGCTGCTGGAGCGCGACGAGCGTGTCTTCGCCGTGCTTCTCGCCGTCGCGATGGTCGGTGGCCTTGCCACGCTCGGCTTCGTCCCCCTCCGCCCGCGCGAGCACATCGATCTCTTCTCGCTGGTGGTGTGGTTCGCGCTCTACAAGCTCGGCATCTTCGCGCTGGTGACCGTGCAGCCCCGCGCCACCCGCGCCATCTTCCTGGGCGCGCTCGGCATCGACCTGCTGCTCGTCTTCGTGCTGGTGCTCCTCACGGGCGGCGGCGGCAGCCTCTTCTACCTGCTCTTCTTCCCCCTCGTCGCCGTCAACGCCTACTACTTCGGCCCCTGGATCGCCTTCGTCACCGCGCTCACCGCGGGCGGGCTCATGGCCACGGCGGCCTCGCTGGCGCCCCCGTGGATCGGCTGGACGGGCGTGGCGCTCCTCGTCGTGCTGTTCGGGCTCCCGGCCCTGGTGGTGGGCCTCGTCGCGGATCGCGAGCGCCGCGCGCGCGGTGAGGTCGAGGGGCTGCTCAGCCGGCTGCAGGCCACCCAGCAGGAGCTGGTCGTCTCGGAGCGGATGGCCACGGTGGGCCGCCTCTCGCTCAAGG
This sequence comes from Candidatus Methylomirabilota bacterium, assembly GCA_036002345.1. GTDB lineage: Bacteria > Methylomirabilota > Methylomirabilia > Rokubacteriales > CSP1-6 > AR12. Next base: position 5,638 of record DASYTM010000205.1, read on the forward strand.
TCGCCCACGAAGTGCGCAACCCCATCAGCGCCATCGAGCTGAACGCCGAGATGCTCGAGGACATCGTGCGCGCGCGCGCCGGCGGCGACATGGAGGAGGCGGGCGGGCTGGTGGCCGCCATCCGCGACCAGGTCAACACGCTCGACGCGCTGACCGAGGAGTACCTGGCCTTCGCGCGCTTCCCGAAGGCGCACTTCGAGGAGGAGTCGGTGAACCAGCTCCTCGAGGAGCTCGCGGCCTTCGTGCGTCCCGTGGCCGCCCGCCAGGGGCTCACCATGAGCGTCGAGACCGATCCGGCCGTGCCCATGATGAAGATCGACCGCGCGCTCCTGCGCCAGGCGATCCACAATCTCGTGAAGAACGGCCAGGAGGCGCTCTCACGCGGCGGCGCGCTGACGATCGGGAGCCGCGCGCTCGGCGACGCCGTGGAGATCGTGGTGGCCGACACCGGCCCCGGGATCGCCCCCGAGGTCGGCGACCGGCTGTTCGAGCAGTTCTTCACGACCAAGCCGCAGGGCACCGGGCTCGGGCTCTCGATCGCGCGCCAGATCATCGCCGAGCACGGCGGCGAGCTCACCTGGGCCAACCGCCCCGGCGGCGGCGCCGTGTTCACGATCCGGCTGCCCACGAAGGTGGCCCATGTCTGAGCGCACGCTGCTCGTCGCCGACGACGATCCCGGGCTCCGCGAGAGTCTGGAGCGCACCCTCACCCGTGAGGGCTACCGCGTGCTGCTGGCCTCCGACGGCCAGGCGGCGCTCGAGCGGCTGCAGGGCGGCGCGGTGGACCTGATCGTCACCGACCTCAAGATGCCCGGGCTCACCGGCCTCGAGCTCCTGCGTGCGGCCAAGGCCATCGCGCCGGACGTGGACGTCATCCTCCTCACCGCCTTCGGCACCGTCGAGGAGGCGGTGAAGGCGATGAAGGACGGCGCCTACGACTTCCTCACCAAGCCGTTCCGGCGCGAGCAATTGCTCAAGCTCATCGTCAAGGCCCTCGAGCGGCGCGAGCTGATCGAGAAGAACCGCGTGCTCCAGCAGCGCCTGGACGACCTGCTGCAGCAGGGGATGATCGTCGGCGGCAGCCCCGCCTTCCGGCGCATGATGATGCTCGTCGAGCAGGTGGCCTCGTCGTCGGCCACCGTGCTCATCCAGGGCGACAGCGGCACCGGCAAGGAGCTGGTGGCGCGGGCCATCCACGAGCGCTCGACGCGCAAGGGCCGCGCCTTCGTCGCCGTCAACTGCGCGGCGCTGCCCGAGACGCTGCTGGAGTCCGAGCTGTTCGGCTACGAGCGGGGCGCTTTCACGGGGGCGGCAGGGCGCAAGGAGGGGCGCTTCGAGCTCGCCGACGGCGGCACGCTCTTCCTCGACGAGGTCGCGGACCTCTCCGCGGTCACCCAGCCGAAGATCCTGCGCGTGCTGCAGGAGGGCGAGTTCGACCGCGTCGGCGGCACGCGCAGCGTCAAGGTGGACGTGCGGCTGGTGGCCGCCTCCAACCAGGACCTCGCCCAGATGGTGCGCGAGCGCCGCTTCCGCGAGGACCTCTTCTACCGGCTCAACGTCATCACCATCCACGTCCCCCCGCTGCGCGAGCGGCGCGAGGACATCCCCGTGCTCGCCCAGCACTTCCTGCGCGTGTACTCGGCCAAGAACAACCGCCGGCTCGAGGGGCTGACCGAGGAGGCGCTCAAGCGCCTGGAGGGCTACGCGTGGCCCGGCAACGTGCGCGAGCTCGAGAACGTGATCGAGCGCGGCGTGGTGCTGGCGCGCGGAACGCAGGTGGACGTGGCCGATCTCCCCGGCGAGATCGCGGGCGCCACGCCGCTGCCGGAGGGCGTGATCTCCGTCCGCCTCGGCACGCCGCTCGCGGAAGTCGAGCAGCGGCTGCTCGACGCCACGCTGGTCGCCACGGGCGGCAACAAGACGCTGGCCGCCAAGCTCCTCGGCATCGACGTGCGCACGGTGGCGCGCAAGCTCGAGCGCTGGGAGGAAGAGAAGAGCGGCGAGCACGACGCCGAGACGCCGCCCGGGGACGCCTAGCCTCGTACGCTATTCTGAAATCATGAAAGCCCTCCTGCTCACCCGCGAGTACCCGCCTCACATCTACGGCGGCGCCGGCGTCGTGGTCGACCAGCTCACGAAGGCCCTCAAGCGGCGGATGGGCGTGGAGGTGCGCTGCTTCGGCGAGCGGAAACCCACCGACGACGGGGTGACCGTGCGGGGCTACACGCCCTGGGACCGGCTCAAGGCCGTCAACGGCGAGCCGCGCTTCGCGCCCGCGCTCGAGACGTTGTCGATCAACCTCGCCATGGCGCGCGACGCGGTGGACGCCGACGTCGTCCACGCCCACACGTGGTACGCGGACATGGGCGGGCTCTGGATCCGCACGCTGCACCGCATCCCGCTGATCGTCACGCTGCACAGCATGGAGCCGCTCCGGCCGTGGAAGGCGGACCAGCTCGGCAGCGGCTACCTGCTCTCCTCGTGGATCGAGAAGACGGCGGTGGAGGCGGCCGATCGCGTCATCGCGGTGTCGGCGAAGATGCGCGACGACATCCTCGCGCACTTCGCCTGTGACCCCGCCCGCGTCGTCGTCATCCACAACGGTATCGATCCCGACCTCTTCCGCCGCACCGAGCGCCGGGACCATCTCGACCGGCTCGGCGTGAAGCCGCCCTACGTGCTCTTCGTGGGCCGCATCACCGACCAGAAGGGGATCTTCCACCTGCTCGAGGCCGCCAAGCTCCTGCCCGCGGGCGTGCAGGTCGTGCTGTGCGCCTCGGCGCCCGACACGCCGGAGATCGAGGAGCGGCTGCGCCGCGCCGTGGCCGCGATGCCGAACGTGCTCTGGATCAACGAGATGGTGAAGCACGAGGTCGTCACGCAGCTCTACAGCCACGCCGCCGTGTTCTGCTGCCCGTCGGTCTACGAGCCCTTCGGCCTGATCAACCTCGAGGCCATGGCGTGCGAGACGCCCGTGGTGGCCTCCGGCGTCGGCGGGATCCTGGAAGTCGTCGTCGACGGCGAGACGGGGCTCCTCGTGCCGCCCGCCAGGCCCGAGGCGCTGGCCGACGCGCTCCGCCGCGTCCTCGACGATCCCGCTCTCGCGCGCCGCATGGGCCGCGCGGGCCGTGCGCGCGTCGAGGCGCAGTTCTCGTGGGCGAGCGTGGCCGAGCGCACCGAGCGCGTCTACGCCGACGCCATCGCCGACTTCAAGACGGCCTCGGACGACTAGCCCGCGTGCTCGCCGCCCTCCGCGGCTTCGTCTTCGACCTCGACGGCTGCGTGTGGCAGGGCGAGCGCCTCAACCCCGGCGCCGCCGAGACGCTCGGCGCGCTCCACCGCGCGGGCCGCGGCGTCGCGTACATCACCAACAACTCCCGCGCGCGCGGCGCGGACGTTGCCGCCAAGCTCGAGCGCCTCGGCGTCACGCCGAGTGAGCCGGCCCTGACGCCGCTCGAGATCCTGGGCCAGGTGATCGCCGAGCGCTTCGGGCCCTCGCGGGTGCTCGTGATCGGCGCGCCGGAGCTGGCGGCGGTGGTCCGCGAGGCCGGCCACACGGTGGTGGACCCGAAGGCGTGGCGGGAGGCCGGCGTCGTCGCCGTCGGCAACGACTTCGACCTCACCTACGAGCGCCTCGCCGCCGCCTCGCGCGCTGCCGCCGGGGGAGCACCCCTGGTCACTCCGAACGTCGACCCGCGGCTGCCGCTCGAGGACGGCGACTTCCTGCCGGGCTGCGGCGCCATCGTGGCCGCCGTGTGCGCGGCCGCCGTCGTCGCGCCGATCGTGGTGGGCAAGCCCGAGCCGCCGCTCTTTCGGATCGCCCTCACGCGGCTCGGCCTCCAGCCGGGCGAGGCGGCGATGGTCGGCGACAGCGTGCCCTCCGACGTGGGCGGCGGCCGCGGCGCCGGGATGCGGACCGTGCTCTACGCCCCCGACGGCGCGCCGGCCGACGCCGCCGACGTCGTCGTGAGGTCGTTCGACGAGCTTGCACGGTTGGCGGGGGTCGCAGGCTAGTATTGGGGGGTGCCGACGTCCGACGCCGCGCTGCGTGACCTGCCTCTGGTCGTGGCCCGGGTGCTCGACGACTTCGCCGCCGCCGCCCGCGAGGCCTTCGCCGACGACCTGATCTCGATCGTGCTGTTCGGCAGCGCCGCCGAGGGCGCGCTGCGCCCGACCTCGGATCTCAACGTCATCGTCGTCCTCCGCGCCTTCGACCGGCATCGCGCCGACGCCGTGCGCCCCGCCGCGCGGGTCGCGGGCGCGGCGGCGGGGCTCCGGCCGATGTTTCTCCTGCGCGACGAGGTGGACGCGGCGGCGACGGCCTTCGCCCAGAAGTTCGCCGACGTGCGGCGTCGGCGCCGCGTGCTGTGGGGCGAGGACGTCTTCGCGCGCCTCGCCGTCCCGCGCGCGGCGCTCGTGGCGCGCACCAACCAGATCTTGCTGAACCTCGCCCTGCGCCTGCGCGCGCTGTACGTCGAGCGCAGCCTGCGCGACGAGCAGATGGCGGCGGTGGTGGCGGAGGCCGCCGCGCCGCTGCGCACGGCGGCCGCGACGATCCTCGAGCTGGAGGGCGCGAGCGCGCCCTCGCCGAAAGAAGCGCTCCGCCGGCTCGTGGCCGCCCTCGGCGTGCCGGACGGCGAGACGACGCTCGCGCGGATGTCCGAGGCGCGCGAGACGCGCGCGCTGCCGCCGGGCCTGCGCGATCTGATCGGGTCGGCTGCCGCGGGCGTCGCGGCCAATCCGCTGCTCGATCGCTGGGTGGTCTGGACCGACGACGTCCAGACCCGCATGGTCGTGCCCGAGGGCCCCCGCGACGCGCGGTCGTTCGAGCTGCGCCTGGGCGAGGCGTTGTTCTT